>NZ_JBIAVG010000015.1:0-243788 GCF_042893955.1 Streptosporangium sp. NPDC001559 | reverse complement strand
GTGCCCGGCCGTACCGGTGGCGCCACCCGGCGCGGCCGACCGGCCCGCACCGCCGGCTCTGCTGCCGAACATGCCGGGCATGCCGGACTGGCCGGTGCCCCGTCGCTGACCCATCGAACCGGTGATGCCACCGGAGCCGGAGGAGGGCCGCGGTGTCAGGTGCTCGGTGGTCGTCGCACCGGGCGCCGCGGCCCTCTCCGGTACCAGCCGTTTCAGGGGTGGAAGGCGGTGAAGGAGTCGGCGGGGATTCTGTTGAGCCAGGCGTGGGCGACTTTTCTGGATTTTCCGGGTTTTCCGGCACGTGCGGTCGGGGCTTCCTCAGGGTTTCCCGACAGGCTGGTAACCCAGCCGGCCGCGCGTCGCGATGAGCACCAGGACCGCGGCCGTGGTGCCTGCCAGCAGTGTGACCCGGGACGCCGACTCCGGTGTGGCGACGGACGGGAACATGTCCACGTAGACGATCGACATGAAGTTGTTGATGCTGACGTGCAGCAACATGACCAGCGGCAGGCTCTGCCCGGTTCGGTTGAAGACCCAGGTGACGACCACGCTCAACACGCAGCAGAAGGCGATGAACTCGCCGACCCGCATCCAGGTGACGTCCGGCTGGCCACCCCACTCGGTCAAGAACAGCGGCAGGTGCCAGACGCCCCACACTGGGCCGAGGAGCGCGGTGGCGCCCAGCGGGCCGAACCTGCGCTGCATGCGGGCCAGGGCGAAATCCCGCCAGCCCGGCTCCTCCGCGAGCCCGGTGGTGACCATTTGGAGCACCAGGCCAGGCACATAGGCCACCAGCGCGGCGACGGACGGCATGGTGAGCTTCTCACCGTCCATGGCGGCCGCGGCGACGATGATGGTGGTCGGGACGCCGAGCGCGGTGACCAGGTACCAGATCCAACCGACGCGCCATTTGGTCATCCGCCCGATCCAGCGGCGGACTCCTTCCTTTCCTTCTGTGACTCTGGTGACGATGTAGGCGGCGAAAATGGGGCCAAGGTACGCGCCAGGGAGCACGCCCAGGAACTGCGTGGTGCCGAGCAGCGTAGGGAAGGTGAAGTTCAGGATCCCGAGCCCGTTCGCCGACAGTACATAGGGCGTCCAGGCGGCCCAGCTCATCGCGTTGGCCAGGACGAAGAAACCGAGCAATGGACGGCGGCGGATGAAACCCCTGGGAGGCATGTCGTGCCCGGCGACCGATCGGCTGTTGACTGCCATTCAGTGCTTTCCTTGAGAGTGCGCGATGGACACTCATGAGCACATCAGCCGCGGGCGTTCTGATCACTCCCCTCTACGCCCCAAAGAGAGGTATAGCCAGAGGTACCGCTGTTCCGAGAGCCCACAGCGGCGGATGCTCCGTACTCGGCAGAGGTCGCTCATCCTGGGGTTTCGCTGAGGGGATCGAGCCCGTCCGGCGGTCCGCTCCGCAGGTCCGGGTAGCCGGGGACGAACGCCCCGGCCTCCCGGAGTTCGCGGACGATCTGGACGAAGGCCAGGACGGCGGGATCGGTGGTGCCCCGCCGCCATACGATGCGCTGGTCGGCGAGGGGGACCGGCTCGGTGAAGGGCCGATACACCACGCCGGTGAACGGCCGGGCCGCGGCGGAGGCCGCGACCGTGATCCCGATCGCCGTGTCGGCGAGGACCAGCGGCAGCAGCCGGTCCAGGCTGGAGATCTCCCGGTGGATCGTCACCACGGTGCCGTGGTCGCGCAGGTGGCCGACGATGTGGTCGTACAGCCAGGGGCTGAGGTTCCGCTCGTGCACGATGATCGGCTGGTGGGAGAGCCGCACGGGGTCGATGGCGGTCTCGGCGGCGAGGGGATGGGCGGCGGCCAGGGCGAGGACGAACGGTTCGCGGACGACCAGCAGCGAGTCCAGTCCCGGCCGGGTCTCGGCGTTCCAGCAGAAGCCGATGTCCAGGCGGCGGTCCTCCAGGGCGGGGAGCTGGTCGGCGGTGGTCATCGGACCCGGCGTCAGCCGTACCTCGGGCAGACGCGCGCGTAGCGCGGGAATGACGAGCTGGAACAGGCGCAGGCCGAGGTCCGCGGCGTGACCGATGCGAAGTTCGCCGACCGGGCCGACGGCGGCGCGGCGTCCGGCGTCGAGCGCGTGGCGGGCGGCGGCCACCGTCCGGCGGGCCTCGGGCAGGAACGCCTCACCCACCGCGGTCACGGTGACCCGGCGGCTGGTGCGGACGAACAGCGGGGCGCCGATCTCCTTTTCCAGCCGGCGAATCTGCTCGCTGACCGACTGCTGGGTGACGTGCATCCGGGCGGCGGCCTTTCCGAAGTGCAGTTCCTCGGCGACCGCGATGGCGTATTCAAGCTGGCGGAGCTCCACACCTTCATGATTTCAGCGCGTTGACAGGCGTGGACAGGGTCGACAGGCGCGGCCTGTCAGACATACGCCGATCGGTGGTTGATCCTCTCTCGATCCTGGGCTGACATGTAGACCAACCAGACCGATGCGCTTCGTGTCACCCGATCGAGATCGTGATCAATCCGTGCCCGGACAGAATCGCCGAGCGGAGGTTTCGGATTTCTCCTCTTGGCCGTCAGAGCTGTTCCACAATGCCCCCCGATTGGAGAACCTCATGAACCGACTCCGCGCATTCACCATGGTGGCCGGGGCGATCATCACCGCCCTGGTGAGCGTCACTCCCAGTGGGACGGCGAACGCCGCCCCGTCATCCTCCGGGCTCGCCCAAGCCGGGAGCGGGGTTCAGGTGTCGGAGGTCTACCCCGGGTGCGAGGTGTTCTTCGAAGATCCCCACGTGGTGGACGGCAAGGTGCGCTTCGACGGTGGCGCGCGATGCTCGGAATCCGCTCCGGCCACCGTTGACTGGCTGCTCGTCTGGCTCAGCCCGCAGAACGACGCGCCCTACGACGAAGCGGTCGGTGAGGGAGTCGGCCCCGGGAAGTTCTACTCCGCGAGCAGCACCGTGCCATGCGTCGACGGCACCTACCAGGGCACCATCTTCGCCTCCGTGTTCGGGAACAAGGGCGTCGACCAGATGTGGGTGGACCGTGAGGTGACCGTCGACTGCTGACCGTTCGCCCGGAGTACGACGTCGGGCGCGAGCAGGCGTTCTCAGCCGGTCGCGCCCACGGCCGGGCCCGGTACGGAATGTACTGCCGGCTCCGGCGGGAGCGGCAACCGATCGATGACCCGCCCGGCCGTGCCGACACGGTGCCTGGGGGTCTTCAATGTCGGCGCCCCGGCGGCCGGGCCGTTCTGCGGAGCCCGCGGCGGATTCGTGGGTGACATGCTCAACGAGCTGTTGAACTCCTGTTTCGACAACAGGCCGTTCACCGGCCCGGCGGTCCGGATGGGTATCCACGGAGCCATCACGGGCGCCGTGCTGGGCTTTGAAATCCGTTTGATTCACGGACCCGTGGTGGATTTCCGCGAATTGGTGTTGTCGAGACGGGATATGGTCGCGTTCATATGCCGTTATGTTTCCGCCTGATTCGACGTGGTCGTCGGGGTGGGTGCTCCGCGCTCATATATGTTCCATAGTGATGGACGTGGATTCTGTGGTGATGGATGATTTCCGTTATGAGTGATCTTTCCCCCGGCGGGCCCGGCGCGGTGGTCCTCCGTCCTCAGCGGCCGGGATGGCTGGTCGCCATGGCCGCGTCGATCCCGCTGCTGCTCATTCTGCTGGTGATCCTGCTGGTACGGATGATCAACGGAACGACCGTCAACGGAGGTCTCGGGCTGCTCGCCTTTCCCGCGTTCGTGATCCTGCTGGGCGTGCCCGCCGCCTGGGGCGTCGTTTATCTGCTGCGGCGCGGGCGGACGATGCGCCTGGTCGTTGACGGTGAAACGCTGCGGTACGTGGGATGGAACGGGAAAGGGTGGCAGCTCGCCCGCTCCACGATCACCAATGCGCACTACGTCAATGTCATGAATCCGATGGCCACGAAACCGACGCCCTGGATCATCATCAGCACGGACGCCGACGACGTCGCGCGGGTGCTGTGGCAGAGCGACTGGCCCGAGGGGCTGCTCCGGGTCTGGAAGCGCGGCGGCACCGTCGTGAGCCGTGACGACCTGTCGTTCCGTGAGGTGATCAGCCGCTACCCGCGTCTGGAACTGCCGTGGTGGCACCGGCGGCCCGCCCTCGCGGGCCTGCTGTACTCGGTGGTCTTCGTCGTGTACGTGCTCCTGGTGGTCATGCCTTTCGTGTTCATGTCGTGATCACACGTCCCAGGTGACCGGGAGGCTCGTGACCCCGTGGATGTCGGCGGTCTCCGGGCGCAGGCCGACCTCCTCGGCCGGTACGGCCAGGCGGAGCGTGGGGAAGCGGTTGACGAGCGCGGGGAAGGCGACGCGCATCTCGACGCGGGCGAGCTGCTGACCCAGGCACTGGTGGACGCCGTGACCGAAGGCCAGGTGGCCGCCGTCGTCGCGGCGCAGGTCGAGCAGGTGAGGGTCGCCGAAGCGCCGGGGGTCGCGGTTGGCGGCGTGGTAGGCCAGGATGACCATGGTCCCGGCCGTGATGGTGTGGCCGCCGACCTCCACGTTCTCAAGGGCGACCCGGTAGAACTGCTTGGCGACGGACAGGTAGCGCAGGAGTTCCTCGACAGCCCGGTCGGTGAGGGCGGGGTCGGCGCGCAGCGCGGCCAGCTGCGCGGGGTTGCGCAGCAGCGCGAAGGTGCCCAGGGCCAGCATGTTGGCGGTGGTGTCGAGTCCGGCGGCCAGCAGGAGGAAGCCGATTCCCCGGAGCTCCTCGTCGGTGAAGTCGCCGTCGAGGAGGTCGCTGAGCACGTCGTCGGTGGGATTGGCGCGCTTGGCGGTCACCAGTTCGGCGAGATAGTGCTGGACCGAGGTGTAGGCGGTGAACATCTCGTCGTCGCTGACCTGTCCGCTGATGAGCGACTCGACCTGCGACTGGAAGGAGCCCCGGTCCTCGTACGGCACGCCGAGGAGCTCACAGATCACGATGGCGGGGATGGGCTTGGCGAACGCGGTCACCAGGTCCGTCGGGGGACCGGCCTTCTCCATGGCGTCCAGGTGGTCGGCGGTGATCTGTTCGACGCGCTCGGTGAGTTGCCGCATCCGCCGTACGGTGAACTTGCCGACGAGCGGTTTGCGGTAGCGGCCGTGCAGGGGCTCGTCCATGAGGAGGAACTCGCCCGGCGCCGCCGGAGGGGTCTCGACGTCGCCGTAGTCGATCAGCGGGTGGTGGCGCATGAGTTCCCTGCGGGAGCTGAAGCGCGGGTCGGCCAGGATCGATCTGACCAGGTCGTAGCCGGTGACCAGCCAGCCCCGGTGCCCGTCGGCGAAGGTCAGACGGCTGATGGGACTCTGCTCCTGGGCCTCGGTCAGCTCCTTGGGCGGGTCGAACGGGCAGCCGGACTGACGCGCGGTCGGCAGTGCTGTGACGGTGTGTTCCATTGCCATTCCTCACCTCGCGATAGTACGTGTTCGATATGGCTTGAAAGCTACGTTGCATTAGGAGTAACTGTCAATCATTCGAAATGCATTTGCCCAGGTAAATCGCGATAAATTGGTGCAATGACGCTGGAGTCGAATGCAATCGAGCGTTGCAATGAATGGAGGTGAAGGCAATACTGACGGCATGCCAGGAGGACGGTTGACCCAGCAGGAACGCAGGCGCATCGCCACCGGACTCACCGACGGCCTCCCCTACGCGGAGATCGCCCGTCGGCTCGACCGGCCGACCTCGACGATCAGCCGGGAGATCGCCCGCAACGGCGGCCCCGGCGACTACCGGCCCCAGGAGGCGCACCTGGCGACGGTCCAGCGGGCGCGGCGTGGCACCCCGGCGCCCCCGCGCGCGACCGGATCGCCGGGCGACGCCAGAGAGGAGGAGATCATCGAGATGGCGGTCAGGACGGGGCTGCCGAGGACGATGGCGCGCGTACACCTCGACCTGATGATGTCCGAGGAGGGCAGGCGCACCGCCGCCGAACTGACCCGCAGGCTGAAGATCAGCCCGGCCTCCGTCTCCGTGGCCGTGAACTACCTGCTCCACCACGGGTTCATCCGGCGCGAGCGCGATCCGCGGCGGCGTCGTGACGTCTACGTGGTCGACGACGACAGCTGGTACCACTCGATCGTGATCAGCGCGGGCCAGACACTTGAGGCGGGACGGGCCGCGACGGCGGCGGCGGAGGCGGTCGGCCTCGACGGGCCCGTCGGGCGGCGGCTGGTCAGGGGAGGGGCGCTCCTGGAGCGGATCGGCCTGGACATCCTGAGGTCGGTCGAGCGCTGGCGCGTGTACGCCGACCGGCCGGAGAACCCCTCGCGCGAACCCCGGGCCCGGCGGCCGGTCGTGTTCCGCTGGCCTCGGGGGTAGTTCGGCCGACCCCGGGAGTGGTTCCGCCGGCCCGGAGCGGTTCCGCCGGCCTCGGGAGTAGGGGAATAACGCCGGACGGGAGACAATTAATCCTTCTATTCAAGTAGGAATAAAGGGTTATGGAGGGCCGGATGTCGAACGCGCCTTCAGGGTGGGACGCGGCCGGTGAGCCGCATCCCCTGGACGCCCCCGCCAGGTCGTCCCTGAACGGACCGCACGCCCATTTCGCCGAACGGCGCGGCAACGTGCTGCGCTACCCGGCCGACGTCGCCACGTTCACCGCGCTCCCCGAGGAGCCCGACGCCACCGACTGGGAGGACATCGCCACGCTGGTCGGCCCCGGTGAGGTGGTCCCCCTCAACGGGGTACGAACCCCACCACCCGACGGGTGGGAGGTCGTGATGCGGCTGGCCGGTGTCCAGCTGGTCGACGACGGGGTGCGCGCCGCGCCGTACGAGGAAGCGGTCCGCCTGGAGAGGAAGGATGTGCCGGAGATGATCGAACTCGTCGAACGGACCAAGCCGGGGCCGTTCCTGCCCCGCACCATCGAGATGGGAACCTACCTCGGCGTCCGCAGGAACGGCGCGCTGGTCGCGATGGCGGGCGAACGGCTGCATCCACCGGGCTGGACGGAGATCAGCGCCGTCTGCACCGACGAGGCCTTCCGGGGGCAGGGACTGGCGACCCGGCTCGTGCTCGCCGTGGCCCACGGCATCCGTGGCCGGGGCGAGACGCCGTTCATGCACGCCGCGGCGAGCAACACGAACGCGATCCGCCTCTACGAGTCGCTCGGGTTCAGGCTCCGCCGTACGACGACGTTCCTCGCCGTGCGCGTCCCCGACCACGTCCCCGTCGCATGAGCGTCGAGACGGCCGTCGCCGAGGTCGTGACCCTGGCCAGCGAACTCATCGCGATCGACACCACCAACACCGGCGACCCCACGGCGCCGGGCACCGAGCGGGCGGCGGCCGAGTACGTCGCCGCCAAACTGTCCGAGGTCGGCTACGAGACCACCTACGTCGAGTCCGGCGCCCCGGGCAGGGGGAACGTCATCGCCAGGCTGCCGGGGGCCGACCCGGCGCGGGGCGCGCTGCTGATCCACGGCCACCTCGACGTCGTGCCCGCCGACCCGGCCGAATGGTCGGTGCACCCGTTCTCCGGAGAGGTGCGCGACGGCTACGTGTGGGGACGCGGCGCGGTCGACATGAAGGACATGGTGGCCATGACACTGGCCGTCGCGCGCTCCTTCAAGCGCGACGGCGTCGTCCCACCCCGGGATCTGATCTTCGCCTTCCTCGCGGACGAGGAGGCCGGCGGCTTCTACGGCGCACGCTGGCTGGTCGACAACCGCCCCGAACTGTTCGAGGGCGCGACCGAGGCGATCAGTGAGGTCGGCGGCTTCTCGGTCACCCTCGCCGACGGCGTGCGCGCCTACCTCGTCGAGACGGCGGAGAAGGGCATCATGTGGCTGCGGCTGACGGCCAGGGGTACGGCGGGGCACGGGTCGATGCTGCACAGGGACAACGCGGTGGCGAAGCTGGCCGCCGCGATCACCCGCCTCGAACAGCACCGCTTCCCGCTCGTGCTCACCGATCCGGTGCGTGAGCTGCTCACCGGCGTCGCCGAGGTGACCGGCATCCCCTTCGACCCCGACGACCCCGAGGCCGCCGTCGCCCGCCTCGGGAACCTGTCCAGGATGATCGGCGCGACCCTCAGGGACACCGCGAACGTCACGATGTTCGAGGCCGGATACAAGGCCAACGTCGTCCCCTCGGTGGCCAGGGCGACCGTGGACGGCCGGATGCTCCCCGGCCGGGAGAAGGCCTTCGAGGCCGAACTCGCCGAGGTCCTCGGCCCGGACATCATCCGCGAGTGGGACAGTCTGCCCCCGGTGCGGACCACCTTCGACGGGGCGCTCGTCGAGGCGATGGCGACGGCCGTCACGGCGGAGGATCCGGGTGCCCGCCTCCTGCCCTACATGCTGTCGGCGGGCACCGACGCCAAGTCGTTCCAGCAACTCGGCGTGCGGCACTTCGGTTTCTCACCGCTGAAGCTGCCGCCCGATCTCGACTTCACCGCGCTGTTCCACGGGGTGGACGAACGGGTGCCGGTCGATGCCCTGGAGTTCGGCACCCGGGTTCTCGACCGTTTCCTGCGCGCGTGCTGAACGCCGTACCGGACCCGTCGCCCCGGGTCCGGTACGGTTCCAACTAGCGCCTTAAGGGCATTTCCCGGGAAATCTATACACAGGTCTAGGCATTCCCCTATGGTCTTTTCCCTGGATCCTTCGCTCGTGCGGATTGATGTACCACCAGGTCGCGACGGAGCCGTTTCTCCGGGGCGTCTACCGTTTTCTCGGAGAACGACCACGACGGGCGGGAGATCCGGAAAAGACCCGGCCTCCACCGGGCTGAAACTCCGTGGCCCGGAGGGAACGACATGGTGCGATCGTGGAACGAGCCACCGGCGCGCCGGGTCGTCTGGATTCGCCGGGCCGATCTCACGGCCGCCACGAAGGTCACCTCGACCCCGTCGTCCTCGGTCAGGGTTCGCCAGGCTGATTTCGCGACTGCCACGGCGTCCGCGATGTTTCCCCACACCATGGGCGGCGGCCGGGCCGTACGGGAGACGGTCGCCGAGGTGCTCGACGCGCTGGAGAAGGCCGTCACCGGTCTCTACCCCGCCTGGCTCCCCGAAGCCTCGGACATCACCGGGCCGGGCGGGCTCGCGCTGCCCGCCGTACGCGAACTGGCCAGGCGGACGGTCCGGGGCCGTCGCGACCTCGCCGCCTTCCTGGCCGACCTCGCCGCGCGCTCCCTCGCGGGCGGGAGCCTGCGCCTTCCCCACCGGCCCGTCCCGCCGGAGACACGGGCCGAGGGCCTGGCCATGGCGTTCGCCGCGAGCTTCGGCCGCCCGCACACCGTGATCGTGGCCACGATCCCCGAGGGACTCTCGCCCGCCAGGGAGGAGACGCTGGTAGGGGCGGCCGAATGGCTCACCCACCACGGCCACCTGGGCGTCTGCCTCACCGGCGCCCCCTTGACCACGGTCGACCGAGTCCCGGTCCTGTCATCTCTCCAGGAGTACGGCACCGCCTCACCCCGGGGGACTTCCCCGGCGGCCGGTTCTTCGGCTTCTCCGCCGGCTGGTTCCTCCGTGAGCGGTTCCACGGCCTTTCTGTCGGCGGGCCCTTCGGCTTCTACCACGCGCGGCCCCTCGTCTCCTGGGGCTTCATCGATGGGCGGTCCTCCGGCCTCTTCGGCTGCGGAGCCCTCGGTGGCGGGGTCTTCGGCCGTGGCGGGGCGTCCGCATCCGGGGAGTTCCGTCGAGGCGATTTTGGAGCGGGCGCTCAGCGCGCACACCTGGGCGGCGGGGCGCGCCTGGAACCAGACCTACCAGCCACATCCGCTGGTCAACCCCATCAAGGTCGATCTGATCTGGCAGACCGAACGCTGCGTCGTCGAACTCGACGGCCCTGACCATCGCAGCCCGAGGAAGCTCGCCGAGGACCGTCTGCGCGACGAACGCCTCATTGAGGACGGTTACGCGGTCATCCGTTTCACCAATGAGCGCGTCTTGACCGATATGCCGGCCGTACTCCGAGAACTGAAGCGCTTTCTCCACACCCACCGCGCCACGCACGAAGGATAGAGATATGTCTGATTCAGGGCTTTCGTTCTCTGAAGTGTCTTTTTTGGTGATTTTGATGGTGGAGGGGAAGGAGGTCACCAACCCTTACCTGGAAGAACGATATGGGGTGACGCTTACCGGAGATACGCGTCGGAAGTTGAACGACCTCAAGCTCGTCGAAAGCCGGAAGCAGGGCCGTTCGTTCAGCCATCTTCTGGATGAAGATGGCTGGGCCAGGGTTGCCAAGGAGTTCGAGAACGGCATCCCCATGCCTCGGGGTGTGGCTGGGGCGATGAACCTTGCTTTAGTGTCCCTGACCCGCAGGCTTCTGGCACGAACCGGGCTGCAGCTCAACGAACTCCCCCTCTCGGAGGAGACTCCAACGGTTCCCGAGGTCGAAACCACTGAGCCGGTGGAGATCGAGAGTGGGGACATCACCACGCGTATCCGTGCCGCCTACGCCAAGCTGGCCGACAAACCCGGCGCAGCGGTCAGTCTGGCTCGGCTTCGCCCCCTGCTTGGCGATGCCACGAGGGAGGAAGTGGACAACGCACTCAAGGCGATGATCCACATATCGGGGGTGAACATCGACTCCGACCACAATCAGAAGACCCTTACTCCTGAAGCCAGGGCGGCAGCGGTGGTCATCGGTGCTCAGGACAGGCACCTGATTTCGATCGGAGCGCGATGAGCAGGGAACTCGAAGCGCTCCAGGCGCTCAGATTCAACTGGGTTGAGGGGCCCGATGACGTGTGGAGTTCCTCGACGTTCCATGTCGAGGGACTCAACCGGGTTGTGGAACGCGACATCCTGGGTGGGGTCGCCGATGTGGTGAGCGGTGGCGCGACCAGCCCGATCGGCCTGGTACTGCGTGGGCAGCGGGGGTCAGGCAAGACCCACCTGCTCGGCTGGGTCAGGGAGCGCATCCAGCAGGAAGGGGGTTACTTCTTCCTTGTCGGTCTGCTGGACGCGCGGACCTTCTGGGAGAGCACGCTGTTCTTCATGCTCGAAGGTCTTTCACGAGAGGGGCAAGGCGGAGAGAGCCAGCTCAAGATCCTGTTACGGAGGCTGTCCGAACTCGCCGACATGCCCCGTGGCGTGCACCGTGAGGTGATCGGGAACCGCGCGGTGACCCGTGAGAGCCTCGACGCCTTCGTGGAGGGGGTGCGTGGGCTCAACCCCGCTATTGGTAAGGACACGAAGGACACCCTGCGTGCGCTCGTACTGAGTGCCAGCCCCGACTACGCCGTCCAGGACATCGGTGACGGTTTCCTGGGAGCGTTGGCCGAGGAAGAAGTGGGCGAGCGCACAGTCTGGGGGATTCGGCAGGCGCCAAAGACGCCGCAGGAGATCGTCAGGAACATCTCCTGGCTGCTCGCGCTGACCGGACCGTCCGTCATCGCCGTTGACCAGATCGACATTCTCGTTGCGCACTCCCCTGTCTCCGGTGACAGTACGGCGGCGCACGATTGGCGCGACCTGATCGTGATTGACCAGGTCGCCGGTGGGCTGATGGCACTGCGTGAGTCCACCCGCAGGACCTTGACGCTTGTCTCCTGCTTTCAGCAGACCTGGACTCTCGTCGAGGAGTTCGCGACCGCCAGCGCGCGTGACCGGTTCAAGCCGATGCCCAACCTCAAGCCGCTTCCCGATGCCGATTCCGCGCGGGAACTGGTGGAGAAGCGTTTCGCCGCCCGGTTCGCCGAGATCAGGTTCGAACCGCCCTACCCCACCTGGCCCGTGCTGCCGAGCGCGTTCAAGGAGGCCAGCGAGTACACCCCGCGACAGCTCCTGATCAGGATCGACAGCCATATCAGCGCTTGCCTGACCGATCAGCATGTACGAGAGCTGGAACACCTCAACCAGACCACCGACCGGACCAACCCGATCATCCAGTCCTCCGTCTTCGAGCAGCTTGATGCCCGGTTCGCCGATCTCAAGAAGCTGACGCCCACGGACGACGCCCTGAACGCCACCGTCGAGGACGCCGTCATGCCCGCCCTGCTCGCGGCCGGGCTTTCGGCCTGGATCGACGGGCTCGGCGAGGCCGGGGCCCAGTTCAGTGTGGACCCGCCGCCCAGCAGCAAGCCGCCGCTCCACGCGAGGCTGCGGCGCACCCTGGACGAGGAGACCGAGGACGAGGAGCACTGGGCGTTCCGGGCCATCGCCGCCACGCACCACATCGCCGCCCTCAGCCGCCTGCGCGCCGCCTCCGTCACGGCCGGGCTGAACGCCGAGGTCTCCCGCAGGCGGCTGTTCGTGCTGCGCAACGTGGCTTGGACGCAGGGCCCTAAGACGATCGCCGCCGTCGCCGAGTTCGAGAAGGCGGGCGGCCGGGTGCTCACGGTCGACGAGGAGGACCTCAGGGTTCTGGCCGCGCTGCGGCAGCTGTACGCGGACAACCCGCCGAACCTGCGGGCCTGGCTGGCCGTACGGCGCCCGGCACGGGACGTGAAACTGCTCCGCGAGGCCCTGGGGGACACCCTCCCCGAGGGGGAGTCCGAGCGTTCGGTCGGCACGCTCCCCGAAACCGGAACCGAGCGTTCGAACGGCGTCGCGGAGTCGTTCCCCAAGGCCGAGCCGGAGCCCGCACCGATCCCCACCCCCACACCCACCGGCGCCGTGACCCCCGAGCCCGTCAAGCCCGTGACCCCCGAGCCCGCCAGGTCCGTGGCCCCACAGAACACGGGGCAGCCGCCGTACGTGCCATTGGGCAACACCGTCATCGGTGGCCGGCCCGTCTCGGTCGAGCTTGAGGCGCTCAGGAAGCACACCGTGATCTTCGCCGGGTCGGGGTCGGGGAAGACCGTCCTCATCCGCAGGCTGGTGGAGGAGTGCGCGCTCCGGGGGGTCTCCGCGATCGTGCTCGACCCCAACAACGACCTCGCGCGGCTCGGCGACGGCTGGCCGGAACCGCCGCAGGGCTGGGGGCCGGGTGACGCGGAGAAGGCGGCCGAGTACCTCGCGGCCACCGACGTCGTCGTCTGGACGCCACGGCGGAAGGCGGGACGGCCGTTGAGCTTCCAGCCGCTGCCGGACTTCGCGAGCGTCGCGGCCGACCCGGACGAGTTCGGTGTCGCCGTGGACGCCGCCGTGGCCTCGCTCGCGCCGCGCGCCAAGCTCACCACCAAGACGGCGAAGACCGAGGTCGGGCTGGCCGTGCTCAGGGAGGCCCTCGTGCACTACGGGCGCGGGGGCGGAGTGGGCATGTCGGGCTTCGTCGACCTGCTCGCGGAGCTGCCGTACGGCGTGAGCGACCTCGCCAACGCCGGGAAGATCGCGGCCGAGCTGGCGCAGACGTTGATGGCGGCCATGGTCAACGACCCGTTGTTCGCCGGGGAGGGGACACCGGTCGATCCCGGCGTGCTGCTCACCCCGCCCCCGGGGAAGCGGGCACGGATCTCGGTGATCAGCTTCGTCGGCCTGCCGTCGGACGAACAGCGGCAGAGCTTCGTGAACCAGCTGCAGATGGCGCTGTTCGCCTGGATCAGGAGGAACCCGGCCGGTGACCGTCCGCTCGGCGGCCTGTTCGTGATGGACGAGGCGCAGACCTTCGCGCCTTCGGGCGGGACGACCGCCTGCACGCGGAGCACACTGGCGCTGGCCACCCAGGCCCGCAAGTACGGCCTCGGCCTGGTGTTCGCCACCCAGGCGCCCAAGGGGCTGCACAACTGGATCCCGGGCAACGCCGCGACCCAGTTCTACGGCCTGCTGAACTCCCCGGCCCAGATCGAGGCGGCCAAGGAGATGGCCAGGTCGAAGGGCGGCGCGGTCACCGACGTCTCCCGGCTGACGACGGGCCAGTTCTACCTGGCGGCCGAGGGAACCGCCTTCGCCAAAACCCTGGTCCCCCTCTGCCTGTCCCACCACCCCAAGGCCCCCCTGACCGCCGAAGAGGTGATAACCAGGGCCAACCCCACCCGGTCCTGAACGCCCTGGGCGACCGCGCGAGGAGGAACGCCACCTCGCGCGGTCCACACGAGGTGGCCTCGGGGTGGCCGATTGACTTATCGTTTTTCGATAAATTATCGTCCTGGTTATCGAAAAACGATAAATGGGGGTGAGATGTCCGAGAGGAAACCTTCGTTGGAGCCTTTGGCCAGCGCGGCGCCGCTTGGGCTGTTGTGGTTCGTCGTCGTCACGGTGGTGGGCTTGGGGCTTCTCGCCTCCGGGAGAGGCAGTCTCTTCGGGCTGGACGGCGAGACCGCGTGCGCCGTCGATCCGGGCCTGCAGGCGGGAGAGGTTCTCGTCGACCGTGCCACTTCGGGTGTGTCGACGATGGCGACGGGAACGCGGTTCTGCACGGGCGAACCCAGCGGGGCGCAGATGATCTGGCAGGCGCTCACCACGTTCCCCGGCTTCGTGCTCGCCGTCGGCGCGCTCGTCATGGTGTGGCGTATGGTCCGCGTCGCGGACAGGCGGGGCGTCTACACACTCGATGTGGCGCGAGGGCTTCGTTCCCTGGGGTGGTGGCTGCTGGTCGGTGCCGTCCTGGCTCCCGCTGTTCAGGATCTCGCCAACGCTCAGCTGCTCGGCACGCTCAGCGTCGGCTACTCCTACACGTTCCGGCTGCCTGACATCTCACCGGCGGTCGTTCTCACCGGGCTGGGTCTCATCACCCTCACCCGTGTCATGAGGAACGCCGCTCGGATGCGTGAGGACCTCGAAGGCCTGGTCTGATGTCGCCCGCCGATATGGAAGAGCACGGCATAGCCGTACACCTCGATCGCCTTCTCGCGGAACGGGGGATGACCCTCACGGAGCTGTCGGAACGCGTCGGCGTGACCATCGTGAACCTGTCCATCCTCAAGAACGGACGCGCCAGGGCGATCAGGTTCAGCACGCTGACCAAGATCTGCGAGGCCTTGGAGTGCCAGCCCGGAGACCTGCTCTCCTGTCGCCGGGAGGACTGACAGGCAGGTGCCCGCGAGGCCGCAAGCCGGGATGATCAAGCTGAACATGGCATCTGTATCGGGAGATCCCACAAGAGTGCAGTCAGCGTCAAGCTTTGGCGTCGGGGGCGGTTCTACGGTCGTCGCGTGCTCGACGAACTCTCGAAGATGCCCGTCGCACGGCGGCGGCGCCTGGGGTCACGCTGGGGGCTCGGCGCGGTACTGCTCGCGCTGACCGCCTGGCTTTGCTGGACGGTCGTCACCAGCCCGAACCTTGACTGGGCGGTGATCGGATCCTATCTGTTCGCGGAACCGATCCTCAGCGGGGTCGGGGTGACGCTGCTGCTCACCGTCTCGACCCTGCTGTTCGGCCTGGTCCTCGGGATGCTGCTGGCCCTGATGAGGCAGTCTGACAACCCGGTGCTCAGCGCGGCCTACACGGCGTACGTCTGGTTCTTCCGTGGGACACCGCTGCTGGTCCAGCTGGTCTTCTGGTTCAACCTCGCGCTGCTGTTCCCCAGGATCGGCATCGGGATTCCCGGCACCTCACTCGGCTGGTACGGCGAGGCCAACACGCTGATCACCCCGTTCGTCGCGGCGCTGTTCGGCCTGGCGCTGCACGAGGCCGCGTACATGGCGGAGATCATCCGAGGCGGGTTCCTGGCCGTTCCGCGTGGCCAGGTGGACGCGGCGCTCATGATCGGCATGACCCCGGCGCAGGCGTCGCGGCGGATCGTGGTGCCGCAGGCCGTACGGGTGATCCTGCCCGCGCTCGGCAACCAGTTCATCCTCATCCTGAAGGGCACCTCGATGGTCTCGGTCATCGGCGGTGGCGACCTGCTGACCCGCGCCCAGCAGATCTACGGCCAGAACTACCAGGTCATCGCCCTGCTTCTGGTCGCCTCCCTGTGGTATCTGGCGCTGGTCAGCCTGGCCTCGATCGGCCAGCACTACCTTGAGCGGGGGCTGCGGTGAAGGGCGCGGTGAGTGTCAGGGGTCTGCGCAAGTCGTACGGCGCGACCCCGGTGCTGCGGGGCATCGACCTGGATGTGGCGCCTGGCGAGGTGGTCTGCTTCCTCGGCCCGTCGGGCGGCGGCAAGAGCACGTTGCTGCGCTGCATCGCCCACCTGGAGACCGTGGACGCCGGACTGGTCGCCGTGGACGGGGAAGTGGTCGGCTACGAGCCGAAGGACGGCAGGCTGGTCGAGTCGTCGCCGAAGCGGCTGGCCATGACGCGCCGCAAGATGGGCATGGTCTTCCAGCAGTTCAACCTGTTCGCGCACCTCACGGCGCTGGAGAACGTCATGCTCGGGCCGGTGAAAGTCCTGCGGCGGGACCGGCCCGAGGTCGAGAGGCGGGCACGGGACCTGCTGGGGCGGGTCGGGCTGGCGGCGCACGCGGACAAGCGCCCGGCACAGCTGTCCGGCGGCCAGCAGCAGCGGGTGGCGATCGCCCGCGCGCTGGCCATGGACCCGTCGGTGCTGCTGTTCGACGAGCCGACGAGCGCGCTCGACCCCGAACTGGTCGGCGAGGTCCTCGGCGTCATGCGCGACCTGGCCGGTCAGGGCATGACCATGCTCGTCGTCACCCACGAGGTGGGGTTCGCGCAGGAGGTGGGGGACACCGTGGTGTTCCTCCACGGCGGTGTCGTCGAGGAGCAGGGCCCGGCACAGCAGGTACTGCGTTCGCCCACGTCGGAGCGGACGGCGTCGTTCCTGGCCCGCGTCCTGTAGGGCCCCGAGAGGCACCCCGAAGCGCACAGCCCCGGAACCCGAGGTTCCAAGGCACCCCGAGGCAAGGCCCCGAGCCACCCCCCCCACGGGCTGCGAAGTACAGCCCGGCATGAGTTCGCAGAGCAAGGAGTGACATGTCAGTCATCACCCGTGGTTGTGTCCTGGTCGCGGCCGTGGCCGTACTCGCCGGGTGCGGCACCTCGACACCGGAGGCGTCCCCGTCCTCGGCCGCGCCCGCCCCGGGAGCCTCAGAGGCGCCGGCGGCGTCCGGCGCGGCGGCGCTGGTGCCCGACCGGATCAAGCAGGCGGGGGTCATCAACGTCGGCACGACCCTGCCGAACCTGCCCTACCTGCTGACCGACTCGGCCAACAACATCACCGGGGGCATCACCCCGGAGGTCGGCAAGGCGGTCGCCGCCAAGCTCGGCCTGGAGTACAAGATCCAGAACGTGGCCTGGGAGGCGCTGCTGCCGGGCGTCGCGGGCGGGCGGTACGACATGGCCGACGACGGCATCTCCGACACGCTCGAACGCCAGCAGATCGGCTACTTCGTCGACTACATGCAGTCCTCGCAGGTCCTGGTGACCAGCAAGGACAAGGCGGCGACGATCAAGTCGCTGGACGACGTCTGCGGCAAGAAGGTCGCCGCGATCCGTGGCACGACCGACGTGCAGGTGGTCAAGGACGCCTCGAAGAAGTGCGCCGACGGTGGCAAGCCCGCCGCGGAGGCGGTCGAGTTCCCCACGGCCCAGGACGCCGACCTGGCGCTGCGCTCGGGCCGGGTTGACGTGGAGGTGCTGGTCGCCGAGACCGCCAAGTACGCCATCAGCCAGGGCTCGCCGGTGGCGATCGTGGCCGAGGGCTTCGCGCCGACCTACGTCGGCATGTTCGTCGCGAAGAAGGACAAGGCCTTCGCCGACGCCCTGCTGGCCGCGCTGAAGGAACTCAAGGCGGACGGCACGCTCGACAAGATCCTCGACGGGTACGGTCTCAAGCCCATCGACGAGCCCGGAATCAACCTCGCCACCTCCTAGGGCCGGGTTCCACACGCAGAGGGGGTGAGCCGGATGTTGCCGATGCATGAGATCGAGGTGCCGGTACCGATGGGGCTCTCGCCCTTCGCCGTCGGTACCTTCGACGAGATGGGGTCGTGGTCGCGGGCCGCCTTCCCGCACCGTCACGTGTTCTACGAGATTCTCTACGTGAGCGCGGGAAGCGGCACCCACACCGTCGACTTCAGGTCGTCCCCGATCCGGCCCGACACGATGTACTTCATCGCGCCGGGTCAGGTTCACCACTGGACGTACGAGGTGCCCATGCAGGGCACGCTGGTGCTGTTCACCGAGGAGTTCCTGCTGTGGCAGGAGGAGCCGCCCTTCTTCCACGGTCTCAGCGAGCGTGCCGAACTGCGCCTGTCCGGGGTGGAGGCGGAGCGCATGGCGCGGTTGCTGGGGCTGATGTGCGAGGAGTACCGGGGGCGGGGCGCCGGGTTCGCCTCGATGCTCCAGTCGTACCTGCAGATCCTGCTGGTCACCAGCGGACGTCTGCTTGAGGCGGGCAACGGCGGCGGGGCCGTCACACGCTCCTCGGTGCTGGCGCGGGCCTTCACCCGGCTGGTCGCCAAGCACGTGATCGACGTCCGTTCCGTCCGGGCCTACGCGGAACGGCTCGGCGTCACCTCGGGGCACCTGGCGGAGACGGTCAAGGAGGCGACGGGACGCAGTCCGGGTGAGGTGATCAGGGACGCGCTCACGCTTGAGGCCAAGCGGCTGCTGGTGCAGAGCGACCTGTCGGTCGCGCAGATCGCCCGCGCGCTCGCCTTCGACGACGCCTCCTACTTCGGCCGGTTCTTCAAACGGGAGGCCGGGGTGACGCCGGGGGACTTCCGTCGGGAAATCCGGGAAAAGTACCAGCCTGGCCGTACCTAGTGCCTGTTCCCGCAGGTGAACACCTCCTTAATGTGGGAGAAATCCCAGTGTTGAGGAGGTCCGTGTGACTCGTGAGGTGACGACCGGCGGACACATCGGCGAGACGGACAGGGGCGTCGGTTCCTGATGGGAGAGACGATGTCGGTGACGTACGTCTCCGCCGAGGACACGGGGATGCTGGTGCTCAGACTGCCCGGGCACCTGGCGGCGGACTCCGCGACCGTCGAGCGGTTGAAGGACGCCGTACGGCACACCGCCGCCGGCTTCGTCGAAGCCGGTCCCGACGAGGATCCCCGTGGTGGCCTGCTGCCCAGGATCCGTGCCTACATCGACGACAACCTGGGCGATCCGGGCCTGTCACCGGAGTCGGTGGCCTCGGCGCACCACATCTCCACCAGCTACCTCTACAAGCTGTTCGCCCGGCAGGGCGTCTCGGTCGCCCGCTGGATCAGGCAGCGCCGCCTGGAACGTTGCAGGAAGGACCTGTCCGACCCCCGGCTCGGCGGCAGAGCCGTCGGCGAGGTGGGCGCGCAGTGGGGGTTCGCCGACTCCTCCTACTTCAGCAGGGTCTTCAGGCAGACGTACGGCTGCTCGCCCCGGGCCTACCGGCACGGCCTCAAGGCCTCCTGAGGCCGGTTTCGAGGCGTCCCGATCCCCGGAAAACGGTTGTGCACGTGGATGCGAGATGCGCAATGTCACGAAAGGCGCGTTGTCCACATATAGCTTGATCACTAGCGTCTCAGGCGTGGTTACACGACGACGATTCCTCGGCACGCTCGGTGCGAGCGCCCTCATTGTCGGCTTCGATCCTGTGGAGCGGGCGTGGGCGACCGGCCCCGGCTCCGGTGGACTCCAGCGCATCCCTCACCTGGACGGCGTCCTGCTCACCGATCTCGCCACCCGTCAGGCCGACGGCCGTGACCTCGGCAGGATCGTGAAGCGCCTACCCCGCGCGGTGCTTCGGCCCGGGTCCGTCCGCGACATCCAGAAAATGGTCCGCTTCTGCCGCGAGCACCGCATCCCGGTCTCCACCCGCGGCCAGGGGCACTCGACCCACGGGCAGGGGCTCACCGACGGTCTCATCATCGAGAACCGGTCGCTGTCCGCCATCCACTCGATCGGCCCCGACTCCATCACCGTGGGCTCCGGCGCGCTGTGGCGGGAGGCGGCCGACGCCGCCGCGCCCCGCGGTCTCACGCCCCCGCTGTTCACCACCTACGTCGGGCTCTCGGTCGGTGGAACGCTCTCGGTCGGCGGTGTCCCCGCGCAGAACAACTTCGGCGTGCAGATCGACCACGTCCGCGAGCTTGAGGTCGTCACCGGCGACGGCCGCCTGCACCGGTGCTCGATGGACCGCGAGCGGGACCTGTTCGAGGTGATGCTCGGCGGTCTCGGTCAGTGCGGCGTGATCACCCGCGCCACGCTCGACCTGGTGCCCTCCCGCTCGCTGGCGCGCAACTACATGATCCGCTACCCGGTCGCCGAGGTGGCGAGGGCCTGGGACGACCTGCACATCCTGCTGGACAGGAACGAGGTCGACGGGTCCTACCTGCTGATGTCCGTACCCGACGGCACGAACATCACCTGCCAGCTCAACGTGGTCGTCTTCCACGACGCCGACACCCCGCCCAACGACCAGCGCCTGCTGCGTGACCTGAGCGTCTCCCCGGCCTCCGCGGAGATCGAGAACAGCACCTACCTGGGGTGGGTGAAGCGCTACGACCCGGTCATCGAGCAGTGGCAGCGGCTGTGCGCCTGGGACGACCTGATCAAGCCGTGGTTCGACGTCATGCTCCCCGGGGAGTCGGCCGAGGCCTACGTCTCGGAGGTCATGCCGTCGCTCACCGCCCGCGACTACGGCCCCCCGACCGGCATCGGCTTCCTGTTCCCGCAGCGGCGGGCCAAGCTGACCAGGCCGTTCTTCCGGGTTCCGCCGGGCGACAGCGAGTACGTCTACCTGTTCGACATCCTCACCTCCTCTCCCGCGCCCGGCCCCGACGCGGCCTTCACCGCCGAGATGCTGGAGCGCAACCGCCGTCTGCACGCCAAGGCGCGGGCGATCGGCGGTACCCGCTACCCCATCGGCTCCCAAGACTTCACCAGGGCCGACTGGCGCGCCCAGTACGGCGACCGGTGGAACGACCTGGTGCGCCGCAAGGCGAAGTACGACCCCGACCACATCCTGACCCCCGGCCCGGGGATCTTCTGACCACGTCCGCGTCCCGCTCCGTGAAGAGCGGGACCCGGGCGGGTCCAGGGCCTCAACGGACAGGCCGACGCACGGCCCACGGCTGCTCCGGCACCCAGCGCGGGCCCCTGACCCCTCCGGCCTCCAGGAGGCCCGTGAACCCGGTCGGGAGCGAACGGCCGACGGTCGCGGGGCCGTACGGTCCCGGCCGTGGAGGTCCCGTGGACGAGGTCGATCTGGGCCGGGGCCTGTGTGAGGAACGGGTCTCCGGCATCGTCACCCGCCCCTCCGGTCTGACGCCGGCGAGTACCGCGGTCATACCTGGACGCTCACCGGGGAGGGCACCCCGGTGAGCGTCTTCGGCGAACCAGCGGAGTCGGTCCGTTGGCCGCCCGGACGGGAGGGGTGGAGGCGGCGGCAGGGTCGGGAAGCCCGGTCATCCGCCTTCACCCCATGGCTGTGACGCTCATCCACGAGCCGCCCGTGCTGAGGTCGGGCGGGGCGTCATCAGGTGATGAGCCGCCACAGAGCGGGGGTGGTCGACGGATCACCACCGTCCGCCGACGAATGGGCCTGGACGCACTTGTAGGTGCAGCCGTCGCAGGTGACCAGATCGCCGGCCGTGTAGTTGCGTGAGGCCGACCATAACGGCCACACGACACCCGGATTGGTGATGCGCGCCGGGCGTGAACCCCCGACGGGAGCGGCCAGGGCAGCGGCCACGCCGTACAGGATGACGCCCACGGAGACCATCGCGAATGTCGCGACGGCGGAGGGCACGCGGTCTGGTTTCATGTGACTCCTCGGGAGAGGGGAGAGCGAGCGTCCCCACACTGCCCTGGGCCCCGGGGGTATGAGGAGCCATCGCTTTTGCATATCCCCGTTGTATGGTTCGCGCATCGTCACGATCGCCTGTCCCGTGCGACGCACGGCCGACGGCGCCCGACCGGTTCCCGCCCGGCGGGATACGCCGTTCACGCTGGTCACAGCGGTCGCGTCAACCCTCACCGCCTCACGGGTCCCGCACCGCCCCGGCCGCGCCGAGCGTTCCGGCGGCCCTCGAACACTCACGTTCGCGGCCATACCGTTTGCCCACTCTCACGCGCGCATTACCCCCCTCACACCAACGCCGGCCACCGCCGTCCCATGGGGTACGGTGACCGGCTTACCAGGCCTTCTACACGACGGCCGCGTTAGGCGAGGGTCCACTGGGTGCCGATGGGTCTCCTTCCGAAGCGGTTCCCGGAGGGGGAGAGCCTCCGTGCGCCGGGAGCGCTCGCTTTCCCGCTGTTTCTGCGGGCTCCGACGGTGAGTTGTTCGGCCCTGGTGCCGCACCGTGCGGTGATAGAACCTTCTCCGCCATTGTTTCTGAGGATTTCGGCGCGGTTTTCATGCTTTTCTGAAAACGCTCCACATATCGCGGACGGCGTGGGGGCCGGTGTGCTCTCGGTGGCCGGATCGACTGCTTTCCTCATGTCGCTCTCCTGGTGGAAGGCCCGTGACATGCGCGACATGCCACGGGAGGGGTAAAGGGGATGCAGGTGAAGAATGGCAGTACATAGATATACACCATGGTGTACGAAACGGCCAAGATCGCGATCGAAATGGATTTTTATCCGCATCGGGAGTCGTTTGAATCCATTCGAATTCGATTTCAGAGAAGCTGAAACGCCTCCATTGCCGCGTCCAAAACCGGGCCACTCCGTCGGCCCGGGCGTTCCCCTCGCGCACGCCCTGCCCGGCGTCCTCGCCCCGAGCCCCGGGTTATGCCCCCTCACGGACGCGAACCTCGTTCGAGCGGGCGCTCGACGTCCTCGTTTCCAACGATCGATCAGAGCGGTTCGGGAGCCACCGCGGTCCAGGACACGGTGGCGAGGACCCCGGCGGCCCGGTGGGGAGTCGCCGGTCACGGGCCGCGCGTGCGCGTGCCGTGCGTGACCGAACGTGGGCGGCCCCGTCAGCCGTGCTGTTCGCCGGGGCGAACCAGTCCGCTCTCATAGGCGTAGACCGCCGCCTGGACGCGCGTGGTCAGGCCGAGCTTCATCAGGATCCGGGACAGGTGGGTCTTGACGGTGGCCTCGCCCAGGTGGAGCCGACCGGCGATCTGGATGTTGGTCAGCCCTCGCGCGAGCAGCTTCAGCACGTCCGTCTCGCGGCCGGTGAGCGTGTCGAGCCCGCTCGACCGGTCCGCGCTCCTCGCGGGGGCCGGCCAGTCGGCGAACGCGGCGATCACCCGCAGTGTGACGGCCGGATCGAGCAGCCCGTCTCCGGCCGCGACCGTCCTCAGCGCGGTGACCAGTTGTTCGGGCGGCGCGACCTTCAGCAGGAAACCGCTCACCCCGGCACGCAGCGCCGCGGTGACGTACTCGTCCTCGTCGAAGGTCGTCAGCACGATGACCTTGCTGTCCGGGTGGTCGCGGACGAGCCGGTGGGACGCCTCCAGCCCGTTCATGCGCGGCATGCGCACGTCGATGAGCACGACGTCCGGACGGGTGCGCGCGACGAGTTCGAGGGCCTCGGCCCCGTCGGACGCCTCGCCGACGACCTCGATGTCGGGCTCGCCGCTGAGCACCAGCCGCAGGCCGGTACGGATCATGGCCTCGTCGTCGACGAGGGCTACGGTGATCGGCATCGTGCCGTCCTTGTCAGGCGCGGGGGACTTGTCAGGTTCGGGGGAGAGGGAACCGGGCACGTACGGCGAAGCCGCCGTCCGGTTCCGGGCCGGTGTGCAGACTGCCCTGGACCATCGCCAGCCGTTCCCGCATGCCGACCAGGCCGTGGCCGGTCCGCCTCCCGTTGGGCGGGGTGGCGGGAGGGAGGCCGGTGCGGGCCTTCGCTGTCCTGGTCCGCGTCCCGTTCGCCGAAGGGGTGGGAGCGGGGGCGTTGTGCACTTCCATGGTGAGCGCCCGGTCGGTGTAGTCGATGGCGACCGAGGCCGGCGCTCCGCCCGCGTGCTGCAACACGTTGGTCAACGCCTCCTGAAGCACCCGGTACGCGGTGACGTCCAGCACCGGAGGCAACCGGGGCAGGTCGGAGGGAGCGTCCAGGGTGACGGCCAGCCCCGCGGCGCGTACGTCGGCGATCAACTCGTCGAGCCTGGCCAGCGACGGCATGAGGGCGAGCGGCTCGCCGTCGACGCGTTCGCGCAGGATGCCCACCAGGCCGCGCATCTCCTCGACGGTCTGCCGCCCGAGGCGCTCCAGCCCGGCCACGACCTCCTGCTCGGCCGGGCGGTCGGCGAGCAGCCTGCGCAGCGCGCCGAGCTGCAGGGTCATCACGCTGACCGAGTGCGCGACCGCGTCGTGCACCTCCCGGGCGATGTGCGTACGCTCCTGCACGACGGCGGCCTTGGCGACGACCTCGTTCTGGGCGTCGAGGGCGGCCGCGAGTTCGGCCAGCTTGACGGCCCGCTCGCCGTTGCGCCGCGCCAGCAGCCCCATGGACCAGCCCGGCAGCAGGATCAAGGGTACGAACAGCAGCTCCCACGGTGAAGCCGTGACGGCGGCGGTACCGGCGAAGGACGCGCCCGCGACGCACAGCGCCACGACCGAACGCCACCGTGGCTCGCGCCAGCCCGCCCAGGCGACCGCCCCGAGCAACCCGAGCATCGTCGCGCCGCCGACCCCGGGCGCTCCGAACACCACCATGCCCACCGGCAGGCAGACGGCTGCGACGATCGTGCCCGCCAGCGGCCACCAGGCCGCCGGTACCAGGCCGACGCCCATCACCACGCCCGAGACCCAGACGGCCGTGGAGGTCGCGTCGAAGAAGTCGTCCAGCCGGACCTCCACCACGGCCAGTACGGCGACCAGAGGTCCGAACACCATCGGGATGAGGCGTACGTTCCTCAGCCGGCTCATCGTCATGACCACCGATGGTAATCACGCCCGCCGCCCGCCGACTCCGCCGAACGACGGACCCTGGCAGCTCGGGGCATCCGTCGAACAGCGGACCCGGCCGCGGGCGGGTCCGCCCCGAAGGGGATTCATCACGGTGCGCGATGGCTGACCCGCCCGCCCCCGTCCCGGAGAGAGGGTGAAGCCCGCCAAGAAAAAGCACCAGGAGGTAAGAAATGACTCCCCTCACCCCATCCCCGGAGACCGAAGCCCGCGTCGCGGAGCCGGCGGCCCGGTTCCTGCGGCCGGCCGGTGGCGTCGCGCTGGTCGCCGGGCCCGTGCTGGTGTTCGCCGGGATGATGGCCTGCCCGCCGCAGAGCTCCGACTCGACCGCCGACTACGTCACCGCACTGGCCCGCGACTTCTTCCTGACCGAGCTGTCGGCGATCCTGCTGCACTACGGGCTGGTCGTGGGCGCGCTGGGCGCGCTGGCCGTGCCCGGGCTGGTGCGCGGGCGCAAGGGCCGCCTGCTCACGGTGGCCGGGGCGCTGGCCGCCGCGGTGAGCATGCTGAACGTGTCCGGCGCCGTGCGGGACGACTGGTGGCGCATGATCCTGGGCCGGCAGCTTGAGATGGACGCCGCGGTGCGCCTGTCCGACGCCGTGGACAAGGCCGCGTTCATGCCGCTGTGGAGTGGCACGGAGATCTTCGCCTTCCTCGGCCTGCTGGCCCTCAGCGTGGGGCTCGCCCGAGCGGGCGTGGCCGGATGGTGGCTCACCGCGGTCTACGTCGCGGCCTTCGCCGGAATGATGTTCATCCCGATCCACCTGACATATGTGGCGGGCACGGTCTTCACCCTGATGTTCCTGCCGCTCGCGGTCGCCGGCGTGCGCGTGCTGCGGCGCGAGCGGGCCGGTGCGTGACCACGATCCGCTCGCGCCGCGTACCTTGACGGTCTCGGAGCAGGGCGGGAAGCCACCGGCCCGATCGCCTTTCTGCCGTCGGTTCCCGCGTGCCCGTTCGGTCAGGCCGCGGCGAGATAGGTGGTCAGGCTGTCGAGCAGGAAGTTGCTGCCCTGCTCGGCCTGGTCGCGGTCTTCCGCGGCGTCGAAGGTCTGGAAGAGGCTGATCCGGGTGCGCTCGCCGTCGGCGGCCAGGTCGAGGGTCATCAGGACGGGCTCGTCGCGGCCGGGCACGTTCATGCCCATCACCAGGCGCTTGTTCTCCACGACCTCGACGTAGCCGCCCGTCAGCGGGACGCGGGCGCCGCCGGGGATGACCATGACCGAGCTCCAGGCGCCGCCGGGCCGGACGTCCAGGACGACTTCCTCGGCACTGGCCCACACGGCGTATTCGTCGGCGACGGTCCATGCGGCCCACACCTTGTCGGCAGGGGCGTCGAGGGTCCGGGTGATGGTGTAGTCGAAGCCGGCGGTGCTCATGGTGGGTCTCCTTCGTCTGTGCCGGAGGTTGGGGATCAACTGATCTCAAGGTATAGTAATGATCAGTGATAGTCAATGATCGTGAATAAACTTGGGAGTCGAGATGGATGCCGCCGCAGAGGAGCCGGACTTGGGGATGCTGGTCGGGCAGCTGGGCCGGGCGCTGCAGGAGGAGCTGTTCGCTCGACTCGCCGAGCAGGGCCACCCCCAGGTGCGGCCACGGCACGGCACGGTGCTGGCGGTACTGCCCGCCTCGGGTGTGCGGGCGACCGAGCTCGCGCAGCGGTCCGGGCAGCACAAGCAGATCGTCGGGGTCATCGTCGACGAGCTGGAGCGACTCGGCTACGTGCGCAGGGAGGCCGACCCGGCCGATCGGCGCGCGAAGCTCGTCGTCCCCACCGAGACCGGTCTGGACGAGATCGACAAGGCCCGCGCCATCCTGGCCAGGATCGAACGGCGGCACCGCCAGGAGCTGGGAGACGACGACTACCGGATCTTCAAGGCCGCCCTCGGGCACATCGCCCGTTCCCAGCGGGCTTGGCAGGCCCACGACCGGAAGGGCTGATTCAACAGTTCGGCCTCCTCGGCCGTCTATCCCGTGACGGGACGAGGAAAGGCAGGGGCCGGTGGAAGACGATTCCCGCTTCGAGGAGTTCGCGGCGGAACGCGCTGATGCCCTGCTGCGCTACGGCTACCTGCTCAGCGGCAATCCGCACGACGCCGCCGACCTCACGCAGGAGGCGTTGATCCGGCTGCACCAGGCCTGGCCACGGGTACGGCGGAAACAGGCTCCCGAGCCGTACGCCAAGATGATCATGGCCAGGCTGCACGTCAGCATCTGGCGGGTGCGCAGACGCGAGGCGCCGGACTGGGCGCTGCCCGAGACGGCGCGTTTCGACAGCCCGCCGTCCGACAGCGACGAGGGGCTGTGGCAGGCGCTCGCCACCCTGCCGCGCAAGCAGCGGGCCGTCCTGGTGCTGCGTTACTACGAGGACCTGTCCGACACGGAGATCGCCGACGTGCTCGGCGTCTCCCGGGGGACGGTACGCAGCCACGCCTCACTCGGCCTGGCCAGACTCCGTTCCGTCCTGCCCAGTCCCTCAGCGATCAACGGGAGCCCCGCATGACCGACCGGTTGGAATCCCGTCTGCGCTCGGCACTGGGAACCGCCGCCACCCGCGCGCCGCAGGCCCCGGCGAGGTTCTCCGCCGAGGTGGTGCTCCGGTCGCGGCGCCGTCGTACGCGCAGGAACGCGCTGGTGGCGGGCGTCTGCGTCGTCGCGGTCGCCGTGCCGGTCGCGGTGACGGTCGCCCGCGACACCGGGGGAGGCGGCATCGCCGCCGTCGTCGCTGCGACCCCCGTGACCCCCGTGACCCCCACTGCCTTCGAGGCCCCGCTCAGGAACCCGGACCCCATCGGGAAGCGCCTGACGATCGACAACCCCTCGGAGGGCCGTCCCCTCTCGCTCTGGTACGCCAGGGCGAAGGACGGCGCCACCGTCTTCTGCCGGAAGCACACCTCCAGGGCCGGAGGAGGAACCGAGTTCTGCGGCGAGGGGCCGGCGATCGACGGCGCGGAGGCGACGGACCAGGGGTCGACGGAGTCGTTCCCGCCCCCCGTCACGGGGAAGGTCCTGCACTACGGCACCGCCCAGGCCGGGATCACCCGGGTCGTGGCCGTGCTCAAGGGAGGCGGGCGGGTCACCGGCACGCTACGGATACCGCAGGACGCTCCCCAGGCCGTCTGGACCGTGACCGTTTCCGCGAAAGAACCGGTTACCGCGTTCGAGTTCCTGGACGGCCGGGGCAAGACGGTCAAAAGGATCGAGCGGCAGCCCCCGACGTTCCCCGAGACCGACGCGAAGCCGGTCGGCTCGACCGTGGAGACGTCCGGCGGCCTCGTCGTGGGCCTCTACGAGACGCCTGACAGGTCGCTGATCTGGAAGCTGGAGGGGCGGGCCGTCGCCATGAACACCCTCTCACCGGGAGGGCCGCTGACCGACATGGGCGGCAGGCCCATGAAGGTGGAGCTGAGGGAGCACGAAGACCGCTGGTTCGGCATCACCGGCGCCGGGACCGCCCGCGTCGCGCTGGTCTTCCGGGACGGCACGACGGTGACCGCCGACACCAGGCCGGAACCGTGGCAGGCGGGCGGCTTCCGGATGTTCGCCGGGATGCAACGGCACACCGACGACATCTACGCCGAGGGCTTCGAGCTCATCGGCTACGACAGGAGCGGTGCGGAGCTCTGGCGCGAGGACCACGGCCCCACACGCTAGAGGCACGAGGCAGCCGTACGGCAGGGCGGTCAACGGGGGCGGCCGTCCTGCCGTACCCGGTGTGAACCCGGCGAGATCCGGCAGCCGGGAAGTCGTGCCGACGCCCGCCGGAGAGGTCGAGGAACGGCACCAAAAAGAACCATAAGCCACCATGATTTCCGGGTTGCCGTGGAAAACAAGGTGAATTCCATCCTCAATGGACTTCCTGTGTCCAGGGCCCGGAAACGGCGGGAAGAAAAGCGACGTAAACCTTTCCTGGGAATCCATGTGTCACCGTCGTGACCTGTCCCTACGCTGGGTGCGAGTGCTCTGTTTCGGGGGCGGGACACGGGAAGAGGAGTAAATGGGAGACCGTAAGGAAAGGTGCGAGCCTCGCATTTCCGGGGTGACGCCGTCACGGCCGGACGGTGACGCTCATCGGGGCCAGAGGAAATGACGACCTCGCACCAGGACCGGCGGGCACTGCGTGACATGTTGCGGAAGTCGGGCGTGTTGACCCCCGACTGGGGGGCCGCCTTCGAGGTGGTTCCCCGGCATCTCTTCCTGCCCGAGGTGATGTGGCCCTCTACCGAGGAGGGGCACACGGCCGTCTCCAGGATCCACGACCCCGACGGGTGGTGGCACTGGGCCAACGCCGACGTGCCCATCGTCACCCAGTGGGACGACGGCACCCACCTCGGTCTTCGTCACGGCGTGCTGGCCACCAGCTCCAGCTCGATGCCGACCGCGGTGTTCTCCATGTTCGCCGAACTCCTGGTGTTCGAGGGCGCGAAGGTCCTGGAGATCGGCACCGGCACCGGCTGGTGCGCCGCCCTGCTGTCGGCCCGGCTGGGTGAGAGGAACGTGGTGTCGGTCGAGATCGACGAGGAGGTGGCCGACACCGCGCGCAGGTCACTGGCCGCCGCGGGCTGGCACCCCGAGATCGTCGTCGGGGACGGCCTGCTCGGCAGCCCGGAGCACGCGCCGTACGACCGGGTGCTTGTGACGGCGGGGGTGCGTGAGGTTCCGCGCGCGTGGATCGAGCAGACGAGACCGGGTGGGGTGCTGGTGATGCCGTGGGGCACCCACTACACCGGGCAGAACCCGCTGGTGCGGCTGGTCGTCAACGACGACGGCAGCGCGGGAGGGCGTTTCTCCAGCGCCGCGCGGTTCATGCATCTGCGGTCCCAGCGTGACCGCCGGGTCGCACGGGCCGACTACGTCCCCGGCGACGAGTGGCCGGGGGACACCCGCCGGTCGTTCACCGATCTGCCGGTGGACGAGGTCATGGACGACTCCGGCTACGCGGTCTTCGACTTCGTGGCCGGTCTGCTGGTGCCCGGGTGCGTCCACGCCCACGGCCGCACCCGGTCCGGCAACCGGACCATGTGGCTGTACGGCCTGGACGACCTGTCCTGGGCCGCGGTGTTCTTCGACGAGGAGTACTCCTTGGAGTCGCGGGTCTTCCAGGGCGGGCCGCGCGACCTGTGGGACGAGGTCGAGGCCGCCCACCGGTGGTGGACGGAGCAGGGACGGCCTCGGCACGAGGAGTTCGGGCTGACGGTCACCGCGGACGGCCGCCAGGAGGTGTGGTTCCGGGAGCCCGCCGTCCTCCTGCCCCGATCCGAGACCGCGCCGGCTGAGGCGGGCGGCTGACGGGACACCGATCCCGGTGTCCCGTCAGGTCGGGGCAGTCAGTAGTGGCTGTTCATGGCGGCGCGTACCTCGGCGAGGGTGGCGTCGGCCACGGCCCTGGTCCGCTCGTTGCCCTCGCGCAGCACCCCGCGGAGGTGGGCGCGGTCCCGGGCGTACTCGGCCCGGCGGGCCCTGATCGGCGCCAGATACTCGTTGACCGCCTCGGTCACGGTCCTCTTCAGCGCGGCGGCCCCCGCGGAACCGATCTCCTCGGCCACCCGCAGCGGAGAGCGGTCCAGGCACAGGGCCGCCAGCAGGACGAGGGAGGACACCTCGGGGCGGGCGACCGGGTCGTAGGTGATGTGCCGCTCGGCGTCGGTCTTGGCCCCCCTGATCAGGCGGGCGGTCGCGTCGGCGTCGGCGGACAGGGCGATGGCGTTGCCCCGGCTCTTGCTCATCTTGGTGCCGTCCGTCCCCAGCAGGAGCGGGGCGTTCGACAGCAGCGCCTCGGGCTGGGGGAACACCGCGGTGCCGTCGCCGTACCGGTCGTTGAAACGGCGGGCGACGGTCCGGGTGAGCTCCAGGTGGGGAAGCTGGTCCTGGCCGACCGGGACCAGGTTGGCCTTGCAGGAGAGGATGTCGGCGGCCTGGTGGACGGGATAGGTGAACATCAGGCCGTTGACGGACGACTGGCGCGAGTGGGCGATCTCGTCCTTGACCGTGGGGTTGCGGTTGAGCTCGGAGACGGAGACGAGGCTCAGGAAGGGCAGCATCAACTGGTTGAGCGCGGGGACGGCGCTGTGGGTGAAGATCGTGCTGCGCGCCGGGTCGATGCCGATGGCGAGATAGTCCAGCACCAGTTCCTCGACGTACTCGGTCAGGTTGTCCGCCACGTCACGGTCGGTCAGGACCTGGTAGTCGGGGATGATCACGAACATCTCCACCCCGAGGTTCTGCAGCCGCACCCGGTTGTGCAGCGTGCCGAAGTAGTGCCCGAGGTGCAGCCGCCCGGTCGGACGGTCGCCCGTCAGCACCCGGAAACGTCCGGGGTCCTTGAGGATCAACTCCTCCAGGACGGCGCTGCGGGCCTGCGCGGCGGACGTGCCGAGGGTGTCGGGAGCTTCCTGCGCTTCCGGTGTTTCCGTGGAGGGGGCCGTGGTCTGGACGGTGCTCATGAGGTCTCCTGGTGGGTCGGTCGAGCCGTCGGGATGACACGAGCCCTGGTCCAGGAACACGAAAGGGCCGTTCATCCGAACGGCCCGGTCATGCGCGAGAGGTGCCGCTCCTACGAGGAGCGCCACCAGCTCAGACATGATGAGAAGTACACACCCCCATGATAACCACCGGCCCACCATGCCTTCGGCCGCCGGTGCCGTACGCCCGGAACCTAGAGGTCGGGCCTGTGGGGCAGGCGGTGGGCGGTGAGGCGGTGGGGGTTGGGCCAGTGGACGTCGTCGGCCCAGTCGGCCAGTTCGAACCAGCGGATCAGGCGGGCGCTCGGGTCGAGTTGCCCCCTGAGGACCCCGTGCCTGGCGCAGGTGGGTTCGGCGTGGTGCCAGTTGTGCCAGCCCTCGCCGAGGGTCAGCATCGCCACCCAGCGGACGTTCGACGAGCGGTCCCTGGTCGCGAACGGGCGGTCCCCGAAGGTGTGGGAGACGGAGTTCACCGACCACGTGACGTGGTGCACCACGGCGTAGCGGACCAGGCCGCCCCAGAACAGCGCGCTCAACGCCCCCTGCCACGACATCGACCACAGCCCGCCGACGACCGTGGGCAGTGCGAAGGACAGCGCCACGACGGCCGGGTAGGCGGCGTCGAAACGCCGGACGTCGGGGTCGGCCAGCAGGTCGGGCACCCAGTGCGACCGGCTCGACCGGCGGCGGGCGGTGTAGAACCAGCCGACGTGGGCGTGGGCCATGCCGCGCAGCAACGCCAGGCCGCTCTCGCCGTACCGCCACGGGGAGTGCGGGTCGCCCTCGCGGTCGGCGTACTTGTGGTGGCGGCGGTGCTCGGCGGCCCACAGCGTGACCGGTCCCTCGACGGCCATGCCGCCGGCCAGCATCAGCGCGATCCGCAGCGGCCTGCGGCACCGGAAGGAGCGGTGGGTGAACAGCCGGTGGTAGCCGATGGCGATGCCGAAGATGTTGACGAAGTACATCACGACCGCGATGACCAGGTCGCGCGGCCCGACCCCCCACCCCCACGCGACCGGTACGGCCAGCGCCAGGAGCGCCGCGGGAAGCACCACGAGGACGACGAGGTAGGCGGCCCTGCGGCCGGTGGGGACCGTGACCGTCTCCGCCGTCCGCTGGTCGGGGCGTGAGTCGGGCGACGGGGCCACGTTTTCTCCCTGCGGTCGGTCGGGGCGGTTTCGGACCCCTTATTGAACGTCCGTATTCCGGCGCCGTGGCAGTCGCCCGAAAGTGACATGATAATCACTTAGAGGCAGCAAAACACTCCATAGAGTAGCCATCGGTGAATCCCTCGCGACCCTCCTAAATTGTTGTGGCCACCCGATGTGACGACCCGTGTTCGCTCCGGCTTTCCAGGGGTCCGGAGAGACTCCGGAAAGCCCCGGAGAAATCCGGGGAGACCGGGGGAGAAGGGGCCAGGACATGGGCGCTGTCGACCAGACGACCACCGGTGACCACCTGAGGAGATACGACGAGACCCTGGCCGACGATCCGGTGTCCGCGCTCGCCCTCGTCCTGCGGTGGCTGCGCGCCGACTGGCGTGACTTCCTCGCGGAGCTGCGCGAGCACAGGCCGGTCTTCGTCACCCCGGCCTTCACGGTGGTGACGAGATACGCCGACGTCGTGGAGGTGCTCTCCCGCGAGGAGGTCTTCACGGTGCGCTCCTTCGGGCCGCGCCTTGAGGCCGCGCTCGGCGCGCCCTTCATGCTCTCCAGGGACGCCACCCCGATGAACTGGCGTGACAAGGGGCTGATGCGGGTCATGCTCCCCCAGGAGGACGCCGCCCGGGTGCGCGACACGGCCGGACGGCTGGCCGACGAGGCGCTGGACGCCGCCTGGCCAGGAGGCCGGGTCGAGGCGGTCCACGAGCTGTTCCGGCACGTCGCCCTCGGGGTCTGCGCCGAGTACTTCGGCCTGCCCGGCCCCGACCCGGCGACCCTGTCACGCTGGACGAGGGCCGTCATCGTGGACGGCTTCGCCAACTTCCAGGGCGACCCGGAGATCCAGGCGGCGGCCGTCGCGGCGGGCTCCGAGCTGATCGCCCACCTGCACGGCGGGCTCGCCGAGCGCAGGGCCGCGCTGCGAGCCGGGCTCGACCTGCCCGACGACGTCTTCACCAGGCTCATCGGAACCGTGCTGCCCCCGGGCACCGGGTTCGACGACGAGCGGGTCGTGATCAACATGGCCGGGCTGCCCCTGGGGTTCGTCGAGAGCGGCCCCGGAGCCATGGTCGAGGCGGTCGAGCAGCTCATGCTGCGCCCCGAGGTGTACGGCCAGGCGGTCGAGGCGGCGGCGGAGCCGGACCCGGCGCGGTTCGACTCCTACGTCTGGGAGGCGCTGCGGTTCAACCCGTTCTTCAAGCTGCTGGCCCGGGTGTGCGTGCGCGACCACGTCCTGGCCGCGGGCACGCCGCGCCGTACGGTGATCCCGGCGGGGACGTTCGTGCTGGCCGCGCCCGCCTCGGCGATGTTCGACGCCGACGTGGTCGAGGCGCCCGGGGAGTTCCGTACCGACCGGCCCGCCCACCACCGGCTGTTCTTCGGCCACGGCCACCACGCCTGCCTTGGCACGTCCCCCGCGAAGGTGATCATCTGCGAGGCCGTACGGCGGCTGCTGCTGCGGCCGGGGGTGCGGCGGTCGCCGGGGCCGGAGGGCGAGATCGTCCGCGCGCACGGCATCTTCCCGGACAGGTTCGTGCTGACCCTGGGAGACGCCGGATGAGAGCGCGTGGCATCGCCACCGACGGGGCCTCGAACCGGTTACGCTTCCTCGCCCTGACCAGGGGGCGCGCCCTGTGGGAGGCGGCCCAGGCCATGCCCCCCGTGCAGCGCCGCCTCAACGCCACGCTGATCGACCACGCGATCCGCGAGATGCCGCCACGGCCGGAGCCGCTCAGCGCCATGGCCGACTACACCTCGTGGGTCTCGCTGACCGACCGCACCTACAGCGGCAGGCACCTGCCGCCGGTCGTGGCCGACGACAGCCGCAGGCCGTCCCCCGAGCGGGCCGCCGACCTGTTCGCCCGGGGTGACGCCATGATCCCCTGCCCCCGTTCGACCGTGCTGTTCGCCTACTTCGCCCAGTGGTTCACCGACGGCTTCCTGCGCGGCGACGGCAACGTGCCGCGTGACCCGCGCAGGAACACCTCCAACCACCACATCGACCTCAACCAGCTCTACGGCCTGACCCCGGCGGCGACGGCGGTGTTACGGTCCTTCGAGGGCGGGCGGCTGAAGAGCCAGATCATCGAGGACGGGGAGTTCCCGCCGTACCTGTGCGAGGACGGCGAGATCAAGCCGGAGTTCGCCCCGCTGAAGGTGGTCCGCTTCGCGGAGGTCGACGCCGCACGACGTGACACCCTGTTCGCCGTCGGCAGCGACCGGGGCAACATCCAGGTCGGGTTCACGATGCTCACGGTGCTGTTCCTGCGCGAGCACAACAGGGTGGCCGCCCTGCTGGCCGAGCAGAACCCGCGCTGGGACGACGAACGGCTGTTCCAGACGACCAGGAACATCCTCATCGTGCTGCTCATCAAGCTGGTCGTCGAGGAGTACGTCAACCACATCACGCCCTACCACTTCCGCTTCACCCTCGACTCCCGACTGTCGGCGAGGCTGGCCCACGCGCCCTGGCAGCGGGAGAACTGGGCGTCGGTCGAGTTCAACCTCGTCTACCGCTGGCACGGGCTCATCCCCTCCCGGCTCTCGGTCGGCAACGCCGACCTCCCGCTGGCGCGGACCCTGTTCGGCGCCGAGCTGATCCCCGGCCCCGGGATCGGCAGGCTCTTCGAGGACGCCTCCCGGCAGCGCGCAGGCCGGATCGGCCTGTTCAACACCGACCCCGGCCTGCGGGAGGTGGACGTGGCCAGCGTCGCCGAGTCACGCGCCCTCGACCTGGCCCCCTACAACGCCTACCGAGAACACTGCCGGTTCCCCAGGGTGCGGCGGTTCGAGCAGATCACCGGCGACAGCAGGGTCGTCGAGGCGCTGCGCGAACTGTACGGCGGTGTCGACGACGTCGACCTGTACGTCGGGTTGTTCGCCGAGGAGCACGCCTCCTCGGAGGCCATCCTGCCGCCGCTGCTGACGAAGATCATCGCCATCGACGCCTTCTCCCAGGCGCTCACCAATCCGCTGCTGGCGCCGAGGGTGTTCAACGCCGCGACCTTCTCCCCACTCGGCCTGCGGATCATCGCGACCACCGGGACGCTGTCCGACGTGCTCAACCGCAACATCCCGGAGGAGCCACGACCCCGCTACGTCAGCATGGGCCGTGAGGTGGGGAGATGAGCGGGCGGAGCCGTGACCACGCCGCGCTGCTGCGGGCCGCGGCCTGCGAACTCGTGGACATCGGCGTCACGATCCACGAGGTGTCGACGCACGCCACGACCACGCTCACCGAGAGCGCCGCGCCGGGAGCCGTGGTTCGCGCGCCCGCCGTCGCCTACCGGGCGGAACGCGCGCTGCTGCGCGCCGTCACCAACGTTCAGGGGCTCGGCTACGCCTTCACGGGCGGGCCGCTCGGGAGCCTGGCCGCCAGGCTCGGTGTGCTGGGCGGCGCGGAGAGCCTCACCGTCCGCGTCCTGGCCACCTCACTGCGGCTACGCATCGCGGCCGCCGCCGTCGAGCATCCCGAACTGGGCGACGACCCCATGCTGACCAGGCTCGTCGAGGCCGCGGCGGCCGACCGCGACCTTGAGGCGGTACGCGCGCTGCGGGTCCTGTTCAAGGACCGCGGCGCGGTGCGCACGCTCAGCACGCTCGCGCCGATCTTCGGTGAGGTGCTCGCCCTGCGGGCCCTGCTGGACGAGAACCCGTTCAACGACGAGGCCGCCTGGCTGATCGCGACAGGCCGGGGCTTCGCGTCCGCCGATCCGATCACCGGCCTCGGCAACAGGGCCGTCGCGGCCCTCGACACCGGCGAGGGAGCCGCCCGCCGCGTCGACCTGGCCACCGTCGAGTCCGTACGGCTGAGCCAGCGGGGCTCACTGCTCGGCTTCCTGCGCAACATCGGCCTGCTCGGCACGACGGGCCGGGTGCTCATCCAGAGCGTCGAGGACGACGAGGGGGCGGTGCGTCACGTCGTCCAGGCGCCCGGCATGCGGGTCGGGCTGCCGGACGACGACTCGCCGCAGGACCTGCTCGGCGCCTTCAGCAGCGCCGTACTCGACAGCAGTCCCTACAGCCGGGCCCTGATCAGGGCCGTGGAGGACTACGGCGTGCCGCGCGGTGAGGAGCTGGCGCTCATCGGGCACAGCGCGGGCGGCGCGGCCGTGATGAACCTCGTCCAGGACGCCGCGTTCTGCGCCCGCCACACCGTCACCCACGTCGTGTCCGTCGGCGCGCCCATCGACTTCAAACGGCCCGCCGACCCGCGTGTCCGGGTCGCCAGCGTCACCAACCAGCACGACATCATCCCCACCCTCGACGGGCAGGGCTCGGGCACGTGCTTCGACCTGCACCCCGACTGGTACGTCGTCGACTACTTCGACCCGACCCACCTCTTCCCGCGCTGCCACAGCATGGAGCACTACATCGCGAACCTGGCCGACGACCTGCCCGAGGCGCGGGAGCGGATCGACACCGAACTGGCCCGCTACCGGGGGCGGGTCGTGCGTTCGCAGGCCTACCAGCTGTTCGACCGGGCTCCCCGCCCTGAAGGGTTCCCGTTCCTGACGGTGCCCACCTACCTGGCCGAGACGCAGGAGGGGGCGGTCGAACTGCCGGTCAGGTGCCAGGACGGCGGTTCTCTGACCGCCTACTTCGCCGCGGACCCGGCCGCCACGGCCGCCCTGCTCGTGGGCACCGGGCTCGGGCCCGCCGTACGGGTCGGGGGGCGTGCCCTGATCGCGGTGCACGCCTCGTGGAACCGGCGGACCAGTCTGGGCGAGTACCACGAGGCCCATCTGGGGGTCGTGGTGCCCGACCCGTGGCGTTCGCGGTCGATCCGGGTCTGGCCCGACCTGCCGCGTGGCGCCGACCGGCGGCGTTCGGGCACCTTCCTGGCCGGTTCCGTGGTGGACACCGACGTCGTCCGCGCGGTCGCGCCCCGGCTGTGGGGCGGCGAGCCGTACGTCATGCCGGTCGAGTTCGACCTGACCGGCGGGGCGGTGCGGGTCACGGTCGGAGAGCTCACCGACCGGGTCCTCACCCTGACCGGCTCCCTCGGCCCGTGGGTGCCCGCGAGCGACCGCGACCTGGTCGCCTACGCGCGTCACGAGGGGGCGACGTTGCGCTCGTGCGTGCGGACCCGGGGTTTCGGCCGGGTGCACCTGGCCCCCCGGGTGCGGCTGGTCGTCGGGCGCTCGGCCAATCCGCTGACGGGGCGGCTGCGTGAGCTGGGGCTCGACGGCGCCCGCCCGTTGCTGTGCCTGTCCACGATCGCCAGGCGGACGCTCCAGGAGGCGTGCGTCCCGGTGCGGACGGTCTGACCGCCCTGAAACCGGAGAACCGGAGGCGGCCCGACTGCCCCGGGACCGGAGAACCGGAGGAACGAATGCCTTCTTCCCCCGACAAGCCGGACGCGCCGCAGCGGATCGCCGCGCGGGTCGAGCTGCTGCGCTCCGACGTCCGAAGGCTCGCCGACTGTGCCGAGCGTCTGCGCAGGATCGAGGCGGAGCTTGAGGAGGGCGGTGCGGCGCCGCCGTGGCTGCGCGAGTCGGTACGGGCCCACCTCGACGCGTGCGCGGTGGCCGCGGCCGACCTGACGGAGGCCGAGGCCAGACTGAGCCGCTACGCCGAACGACTCGGCGGCTGACCGCCCGAGGCGGCGGTGGGGGCTCGGTACGGCGGTGAAGGCCGGGCGAGGGGCGAGGCGTTCGGTACGGCGGTGACGGTTCCTGGCGGTGGGAAGCACCCGGGTACGGCGCCCGGCGCCGGGGGAGAGACGCCGGGCGCCGGGGTCAGGACGCCTCGTGGATGGCCTGGGCCGCCTTGAGCCCGGACTCCAGGGCTCCTTCGATCCAGGCGTGCCACAGCGAGCAGTGCTCACCGGCGAAGTGCACGCGACCCTCTGGGGCGATGATCGCGTCGTGCAGACTCGTCTGCTGGTGCGGCTCGAACAGGGCGAAGGCCCCCGCCGCGTAGGGGTCGTCGTACCAGGCGTGCGTCACGCCGAACTCGATGTGGTCGTGGATCTCGGGGTGGATCTTGGCGACGTCCTCAAGCGCCTGCTCGACCCGCTTCTGCGGCGACATCGCGCCCCACCTCAGGGCGTCCTGCCCCCAGGTGTAGCTGGCCAGCAGGACCGAACGCTCCTCGTCGCGGGCGTTGTGCGAGGGGTAGCAGATGCGGCGGATCGGCAGGTCGGTGACCGTGGTGCCGCCGACGATGCCGTCCGTCCGCTCCCAGAACGGCCGCCGCACCTGGAAGAGGATCTTGGTGGAGGCGTTGTAGTTCAGCTCGCGGATGGCGCGCTGCTTGCGGCGGGAGAAGGCGGGCCTGGTCTCCACGTCACGCAGCACCGAGAACGGGATCGTGCAGATGGCGTAGTCGCCGGTCAGCGTCGTCCTGCCGGAGGCCGTCCTGACGTGCAGGGTGACCGAGTGGTCGTCCTGCTCGATGGCGGTGACCTCGTGGCCGAACCGGATGTGGTTCCTCAGCTCCCGGTAGAAGGCGGTCGGCAGCAGGTCCGTGCCGCCCTCGATCTCCTGCATGTCCTCGAACGCCCGGCCGATGATCTCGCGGAACTGCTCGATGATCGCCGCGTTCAGGTTGGACTCCCTGAAGCTCATGACGCCGTACAGCTCGATGGCGCCCTCGGAGAAGCCGCGCTCGCGCAGGAACCCGCGGATGGAGTAACGGTCGTACTCGGCGCAGATGCGGTCGAGCGCGGCCTCGCCCTCCTGGGCGTACAGGTCGTGGATCTCCTGGGTTGCGGTGCGCCACAGGTCCTCGTAGGTGCGGCCACGCTCGTGTTCGGCGAGCTCGAAGTCGATGACGCCGGGGTTCTCGTTCAGCTCCCTGACGGTGGTCCTGACGCCCTGGATGTAGGCGAGAGTGTTTGGATTTCCCATCACGAAGGGCCGCAGGGTGAGCCCGAAGCGCTCGCAGTAGGCCAGGGTGAGGTCGTGCACGCGCGGGATGCGCATCGCTCCGGCCTCGGCGTACAGGCCGGGGGCGAAGTCCCGCAGGGTGAGGACCCGTCCGCCGACCCGCTGCTGGGCCTCCAGGACGACGGGCTCGTGTCCCTGGCGCATCAGCTCGTAGGCGGCGACGAGGCCGGCCATCCCGCCGCCGATGACCAGCACCCGCTTGCGCGGGGTGCCGCCGGAGGTCAGGCCGTGCTCGGCGGTCGCTACCAGGGCGGCGGGGACTCGCAGCTCGTGACTCGGTCTCGGGGCTCCCGCCTCGATCAGCTCTTCGGGCGTCGCCGTACCCAGAACCGGCGGTTTGTTGGTGTTCAGAGCTTCACACCCCCTATGTTCACGTAAAGCGACAGTAATATCGCTGTCAGTAATCTCACCTACTGGGGAGAACGTCAAGACCATCCGGAACATCCATCACGCGAAGGAGCAACGGAGTCATCTCCAAATGAGAGCCGTACGGCTTGGCGGGCGGAACGTATCCCTCGGGACCGTTCGCGGTGAGGCTGGACGGTGTCGTCCGTGGAGCGTGAGGAGTCCTGAACATGAGGGTCTATGTGTCCATCGACATGGAGGGCGTCGCCGGGATCGCGACCATGGACCAGGTGGTCAGAGGCGGACACGGCTACCCCGCCGCACAGCGCCTGATGACCGCCGAGGCCAACGCCGCCATCGCGGGCGCCTTCGACGCGGGCGCGGAGAGTGTCCTGGTCAACGACAGTCACGGCACCATGGACAACCTCATCCACGAGGACCTCGACCCCAGGGCCAGGCTCATCTTCGGCTCCCCCAAGCTCGACTGCATGGCCGAGGGGATCAGCGAGGAACACGACGTGGCGCTCTTCCTCGGCTACCACGCGGCGGCCGGTGAGCCGGGCGTGCTCGCGCACACCTACTCCTCGCACTTCACCGAGGTCCGCCTCAACGGCCTCGTCGTCTCCGAGGCCGAGGTCAACGCGCTGCGGGCCGCCGCGGTCGGCGTGCCGGTCGGGCTCGTCACCGGTGACGACGTCATCTGCGCCACCATCAGGGACCGGCTGCCCGGCGCGCGGACCGTCGAGGTGAAGACCGCGCACGGCTACTTCGCCGCCGACAGCCTCTCGCCGACCGTGGCGCGCGAGCGCATCAGGGCGGCCGCGGCCGAGACAGTCGAGAAGGCCGGGGAACTGCCGACCATCCAGGTGCCCGACGAACTACACCTGGAGATCGACATGCCGAGCGCGGCGGCGGCGGAACAGGGCGCGATGATCCCCGGGATGACCCGCACCGGCGACCGTACGGTCGGGGGCGGCCTGTCCAGCCCCCGGGAGGTGCTGGGGGTCGTCAACGTCTGCTACCAACTCGCCGCGGCCACGGCCAAAGCCCGCTCGATCTTGTTTGATCGGTGACTTTTGCGCCGCCTGCGGCGTCGCGGGCTTGGGTGCCGTGCCTCTTTGCGCCGCCTGACGGCGGCGCGGGCTTGGGCGCCTCAGGTCGGTGTCTTCCCTCGTCGTTCGTCCGCTGCGCTCCCTCACTCCTCAGTCCAGACACCGACGCGCCCAAGCCGACACTCCTCACGCATGGCATCGGTAAAGCACAAGCCGGACACCCCTCACACACGGCACCGGGAAAGCTCTGGCGCCGGGCGTCTGAGACTTAGGACAGGCAGCCTACGTGGGCCAGGGCCTGCTTGAGGAGGGTGCCGTGGCCGCCCTGCATCTCCTGCTGGACCAGGGGGGAGGCCGCCTCCTCGGGGGTGAACCAGACCAGGTCCAGGGCGTCCTGCCTGGGGCGGCAGTCTCCGGCGACCGGGACGACGTAGGCGAGGGAGACCGCGTGCTGCCGGGGGTCGTGGTAGGGCGTGACCCCCGGCGTCGGGAAGTACTCGGCGATCGTGAAGGGCTGCGGTGAGGCGGGCACGCGCGGCAGCGCCACCGGGCCGAGGTCCTTCTCCAGGTGGCGCATGAGCGCGTCGCGGACCCGTTCGTGCAGGAGCACGCGACCGGAGACGAGGGCACGGCTGACCGTGCCGTCGGCTCCGATGCGCAGCAACAGGCCGACGTGCGTGACCACCCCCGTGTCGTCCACCCGGACGGGGACGGCGTCGACGTAGAGGATCGGCATCCGGGCGCGGGCGGCCTCAAGCTCGTTGGGAGAGAGCCATCCGGGCGCGGTATCGGTCATTTCGGTCATTGATCGATCGTACTTCGCGGTTGGCACATGGACACGCAGGCACCCTGGGGCGTGGCGAACCGGATATGCCCAGGTCATGTGGGACATGTCAGGGGTTGGTAAAGGCACACGGGTCATACGGGATGTGTCCAAGGGGGCACGGAGTGCCGCAGGGGGCTTTCGTGAGTCACGGTGTCTCGGCGGATCGCCCCTGGGCGTCGGCCAGCCATCGCCTTGCCTCGGGGCCGCTGGCGAGGAGGTCGACCGCCTGTGCTCCGTGTCCGGTCACCAGCAGGCAGAAGTCCTCGGCGGCGCCGACGATCTTCTGCGGGGACTCGGTGGGGCCGTGGTCCCACAGGGCTCCCGAGGGGGCGGTGAGGAAGACGTGCAGGCCGGGACCGGGTGGGGTCCAGCCGGTGGGGCGGTAGCGGGCGCTGTCGGGCAGCAGCCCGAACTCGATCGCGTGCCTGACCCGGTCCGTCCGTTTCCTGCTCAGCCCGAGCGCGTCCGCGATGTCCTGGTCGTGGCGGAACAGCTCGGTCATCGCGGCGCCGGCGAGCGCCGAGGCCTCCAGCGGGCCGCCCAGCCACGGCACCGTACGGTCCGGCGGGAGGGCGGCCAGGACGGCGGCGGTGTTCTCGCGTTCGGTGTGCCAGCGGGGGAACAGCGCCCCCGGCGGTTCGAGCAGGTAGCCGGAGAGCGACGCGCGCAGCCTCGCCTCCAGGTCGAACCTGGGCTGCGTGGTCAGCGCGGTGAACGCCACCGGGTCCGAGGCCGCCAGGCCGATCAGCCGGTAGAGGGCGGCGAGGTGGGCGATCTGGTGTCCGACCGTCCAGCCGGGTACGGCGGTCGGCGTCGCCCACCCGTCGGCGTCGAGATCGACGACCGTCCGGTCGAGCTCCTCGGCCTCGGAGCGCAGGTCGTCGGTCACGTCCCTCAGGTCGCTCATGGCGGATTCCTCATCAGTTCTGGGAGTCGGGGAAGGTCGTCGCGGTGACCCAGAGCCCTCATCGGTTCCGGGAGCGGGCATCCGGCAGGCTCCCGGTGGCCGCCGACGGGCCTTCGGCATGGCTTTCGGTGGGGTTTCCGGCGGGCTTTCGGCATGGTTTTCAGCGGGGCTCACGGCATGGCTTTCGGCGGGAAACGGGGTCAGGGGACGATCTCCATCTGCGCCATCATTCCGCCGACCGAGTGTTCGAGCATGTGGCAGTGGTAGAGGTAACGGCCGAGGAATTCGCCGAAGGTGACCTGGATTCTGACCGAGGCGCCCGCGGGCACCAGCACGGTGTCCTTCAGCCCCGACTCGCCGGGCAGCGGAGGGGCGCCGTCGCGGTCCAGGATCCTGAACTGCACCAGGTGCAGGTGGAGGTTGTGGTCGAGGGACACGTCGGTGTCGAGGTTGGTGACGCGCCAGATCTCCGTGCTTCCCCGTCTGACGCGGGCGTCCACCCGGTCGGGGTCGAAGACCTGGCCGTTGATGTAGGCGGCGCCGCGGATCATGTCCACCTTGAGGGTGATCTCCCGGTCTGTCCGCCCGCTGCCGAGGGCGGGCAGCGGCGGCAGCGGGCGCAGCACGTCGGGTACCCGACTGTCGTCGGCCGCCCTGGTGACCACGTCGAAGCGCAGGACCGGGCCGCTGACGTCGTTCAGCACGACCTGGTCGCCGACCCTGCGGGGGCCGAAGTCGACGACCACCTCGGCCCGTTCGCCGGGGGAGAGCACCACGACCTCCCGCCGCACCGGGGCGGGCAGCAGGCCGCCGTCCGAGCCGATCTGCGTCATCGTCATGTCACGGTCGAGGCTCAGGTGGAAGGTCCGGAAGTTGGACACGTTGAGCAGCCGGAACCGGTATTTGCGCGCAGCCACCGGGAAGTACGGCCGCGGCCGTCCGTTGGCCAGCAGCGTCGTGCGGTTCGGGGTGTCCTCCGGCGCGTAGATCAGGGAGCCGTCGGAGGCGAAGTGGGCGTCGGTGAGCATGATCGGCACGTCGTGGTCCCCGGCGGGCAGCCGCAGGCGCCTCTCGTCCCGGCCCTCGACCAGGTAGAAGCCGTGCATGCCCCGGTAGACGTGTTCGGCCTCCATGTGGTGGGTGTGGTCGTGGTACCAGAGCGTCGCCCCCGGCTGGGCGTTCGGGTACTCGTAGAACCGTGACCGGCCGGGCTCGATGAGGTCCATCGGATAACCGTCGCTGTCGGCCGCGACGTGCCCACCGTGCAGGTGGGTGTTGACGGCCCGGTCGAGACTGTTGCGGTAGCGCACGACGACCCGCCGCCCCTGCCTGACGCGCAGGGTCGGGCCGACGAAGGCGCCGCCGTACCCGAGGACCTCGGTGCGCACGCCGGGCAGCATCTCCACCCGGGAGGCGCGGATGTCCTGGTGGTAGACGTCCACGTCGCGGTAGGAGGCGACCGGGGCGAGCACGCGGGGCACGGGCATCCGCACCCGGAACGGGGCCGGGCCCGAGCCTCCGGCGGGCGTCGCGCCGTGGGTCATGTGCGTCCGCCGGTGGGAGCCGAGGCCCGCGTCGGCCATGGCGGGGGAGGCCTCCTGCCTGGGCAGCAGCAGCGTCCCGCCGACCATGCCGCCGAGCGTGAGGCCTCCGGCCGTCAGCAGGCGTCGTCTGTTCAGCATCTTCTCCCCAATCGGGTCATACCGGTTCCACCTGGGCGTCTCACGGATTGCGGTGGGCCGTCGCACCGGGGGCGATGTCGTCGCGGAACAGCCCGGCGGGATCGACCCTGGCCCTGACGCGGTCGACGGCCGCGACCCGCTCGGGACTCAGATGGCGCTGGGGCTGGGAGACGCTCTCCACGAACGAGGGCGCGGTCAGGCCGGTGTCCCACGGCCGCAGTACGGCCCGCGTCCGCGCGCAGTGGCCGACGAGGGCCTCCGGGGTGAGGCCGCCGAACGGCACGCCCCCGCCCATGTAGGCGAAGCTCGCGTCGAGGCGGTCGAGCGCCCCGCCCTCCCGTTCCGGTACGGCCAGCGCCCCGCCGAGCTGGCGCAGTTCGGCGTTGGTCAGCGGCGACCCCGGCCCGGAGACCCGCAGGAACTCCCCGGCCGCCTCCTCAGGCAGGTCGTCCAGCAGCATGTGGTCGCCGAAGATGGGGAACGGCTCGGTCGGGTCCATGTGGGTCAGCGTCACCTGGCGGGGCGGTGCCGTACCCCAGGTGTCGAGGATCGGCGGGGCGAGCGCGCGCAGCGGGCCGAGGAGGTCCTCGGCGACCGCCTCGTCCCCGGGGCCGCCGAGGACGACGCCGTCGACGCAGAGCACGCTCCGCCCGCGCAACGGCTCCGGGACCTCGGGCAGCGGCGGCAGGTTCATCAGCCGCAGCGTCGTGGTCGCCTCGCGCGGTGCCTTGCGGGTCCAGTCCAGCCACAGCGGCAGCAGCCGTCCGGCGTGTACGGCGGGCCAGTACGCGGCGCCGGTGACCACCCGTTCCACGGGGAACAGGTCGAACTCGACGGCGGTGACGACGCCGAACCCGCCCCCGCCGCCGCGCAGCGCCCACAGCAGCTCGGGATCGGAGGAGGCGTCGGCCCTGCGCGGTTCGCCGTCCGCGGTGACCAGTTCGACCGCCCTGACGGAGTTGGCGGCCAGCCCGGTGTGCCGCCCGTAGAGGCTCACCCCGCCGCGCAGCAGGTAGCCGACGACGCCGACGAGTGGGGAGGAGCCGTGCGGGGCGGCCAGGCCGTACGGTTCGGCGGCCTCGACGACCTGGCCCCAGCGCGTCCCCGCGGACACCCGGGCGACGCGGGCCGCCGAGTCGATCTCGACGCCGCCGGACAGTTCGGTCCTGAGCAGCAGCGCGTCGCCCATCGGGCGGGCGGTGGCCGAGCCGTGGCCGGTCGAGTGCACACGGACCCGCAGGTTCTCCGAAACGGCGTGGGCGAGCGCGGCCCTGATCCCCCCGACGTCGCGCACCGTCGCCGCGACGGCGGGTTCCGCGGGCGCGGCCAGGTTGAAGACCCGCGTCGCCTCCGCGTAGCCCGCCTCGCCCCGGCGAGCGAGGCGGGCCTCAGGAGCGGTCATGGCGCGGTGAAGTGGACGCGGGTGAACTCGCGGTTCGCCACGGTCGGCAGGAAGACCGCGAATCCGGCGTGGCTGTGCAGCATGGACATGTCCCGCCACACCCGTTCGAGGCGTTCGCCCTGGCGGACGGAGCTGGACCCGGCCGTCGGGAACAGGTAACTCTCCACCGCCGTCCAGCACAGCCGGATCGTGTGGCGGCAGATCGTGGTGATCCGCAGGTCCTGTTCCCTGGTGAACGCCTCGGGGCCGAGCGCGCACAGCTCCTGCCACTGCCTGATCGCGCCCTGCACCCCGGCCTCGGCCGCGGCGATCATGCCGGCGGCCTCGGCGTACCAGAACTGGTAGTCGGGGTCCTCGGCGCGGCCGACGATGGGCGGCAGCAGCGTGTTCCTCGACCGCATCAGCTCGCCGTAGACGTCGAGGGCGCCCTGGGCGATGCCGACGGCCAGCGACGCGATCTCCAGGACCATGTAGCTGAGCGGACCGCCGCCGTACTGAGGGTTGCCGTGCAGCTCACGGCCCGGGGTCCCGCCGGCGACGGTCGCCTCGCTCAGGTGCGTGCCGGGCAGCGCGAAGGAGGCCGGGATGCGGCCGTTCTCCATGGTGACGCTGTGCGACCCGCTGCCCTTGAGGCCGAGCTGCCGTCCCCAGTCGTCGACGAGGCGCCACTGGTCACGGGGGGCGATGAACAGCATGGGCGCGGGCGGCCCGTCGCCGGTCTGGGCCAGGGCGTGGCCGATGAAGTGCGTCGCGTACGGCGCGCCCGAGCAGTAGTTCCAGGTGCCGTTGAGCACCCACCCCCCGTCGGCCGCCGGTACGGCGGAGCCGCTGGGCACGATCGTCGCCGGGCAGACGAAGTCGCCGTCCCGGAAGATCTCGGCCTGCGCCTCCTCGCCGAAGAGCGTGGCGGCGGCGATGGCGTGGGTGGCGCCCAGGCAGTACATCCAGGCCGTCGAGGGGCAGCCACGGGCGAGCGTCGTCACCACCCGCATGAAGGTGTCGATCCCGAACTCGTAGCCGCCGTAGCGGCGGGGCACCAGGATGCGGTGGAAACCGGCCCTGGCGAACTCCTCGTGCGTCCGCCGGGAGTAGTGGGTGCGCTGCTCGGTCTCCGCCTGGAGACCGACCAGCGTGGGCGCGATCGCCTCGGCCCTGGCCAGCACCTCGTTCGGGGTGAGGCCGGGCTCGGGCGGAGCCGGGAAGCCCTGTCCCGGGGCGTTCGTGACGGCCGTCATCGCTGATCGGCTCCTTCCGTTCTGAGGTCTCGGTCCTGGGGCAGTGGGTTCCGCAGGGGGTTCCGGGGCGGTGGGTTCCTTCCGGTTCAGTCCCGGGGGAGCGGGGCGCCGGGGGCGGCGACGGCCTCGGTGAGCAGGCGGCCGTACTCGGCGACCAGGCCCGCGATCGTGTCGTGGTCGTACAGGGCGTTCTTGTACTGGACGCTGCCCACGATCTCGCCGGTCGGGTGGAGGTTCAGGGTCCACAGCGCGCCGTCGGGCACGTCGGAGCCGACGGACTGGTCGAGCAGGCGCAGCCGTACCTCCGTGTACTCCAGGTCGCCGATCACCTCGCCGTCGAGCACGAACGGGAACGGGAAGACCTGGAAGACCCAGGGCGCCCGGTCGGCCTCCATGGCGGGCCGCATCAGTTCGGGCGCCTGCCCGAAGATCCGCAGGGTCGGGATGTCGTGTGAGTACCCCTCAAGGCAGGTCGTCCTGGTCCGTTCGACGACCTGGCGGAAGGTACGGCAGGCCGCCAGGTCGGTCCGCAGCGGCAGGAAGTTGAAGCAGGAGCCGACCATGTCCCCGAACCCGTCCCGCTCCCGGCCCCGGCCGGGGGTGAAGGTCGGCACGGTGATGTCCGTACGGCCGGTCTCCCGGTGTTCGAGCAGGTAGAAGGCGGAGAGCAGCACCATGAAGAGCGTGCCGCGCACCGTCTTGGCCAGGGCCGTCGCCCGGGAGATCGTCTCGGCGCCGATCAGGAAACGATGCACCGACGTCTCCTGCCCGGCCTCGGCCGACCGGGGCCGGTCGGTGCGCACCGTGAAGATCTCCGCGCCGCGCAGGTTCTCCCGCCAGTAGGCGTGGTCGGCCTCCGCGCCCCCCTCCTGCGCGGAGGCCAGCTGCCACTGCGCGTACTCCCGGTAGGGGCGCGTCTCCGGCAGTGCGGCGGGGACGCCCTCGCGCCGCGCCGCGTAGTACCGGGCGACGTCCCTGATGATCAGCCGCATGGACCACCCGTCGGTCGCCGTGTGGTGTGTGATGATCACCAGGATCGCGTCCTGGTCGTCGAACCGGCCCAGTACGGCCCGCAGGTGCGGCAGCGTCCCCGACTCGATGGTGGACGCCTCGACCTCGTCGAGCAGGTCGTCGACCACCGCGTCCCGCCGTTCGGGGGCGGTTCCCGACAGGTCCCTGACCTCCAGTTCGACCGGGCAGGGCGGCAGGATCTCCTGATGGCGGGAGCCGTCCCGCCTGACGATCAGGGTGCGCAGCGCCTCGTGCCTGACGACGACGTCGGCGAGGGCGCCCCGCAGGGTCTCCTCGTCCACGCCGCCGCGTACCCGCCAGCCGTGGACGAGGTGGTAGCGCGGGCCGAACGGGCCGCCGTCGTCCCCCTGGTCGAAGACGCAGACGAACTCCTGGTTGAGGGAGAGCGGCGCGCTTGTCGTGGCGGTCGCCCCAGCTGCTCCGGTGGCCCCGGTGACGGTGTCCGAAGTGGTCATGGCGTCCTCACCGCAGCGGGCGGGCGAAGGCCCGCACGTCCTCGACGAACAGTCCCGGCTGCTCCATGGCCGCGAAGTGCCCGCCCCGGTCGAACTCCGACCAGTGCGACAGCGTCGGCAGCACCCGTTCGGCGAACGAGCGGACCGGAAGCACCACGTCGGAGGGGAAGACCGCGACCCCGACGGGGGCCCGCAACGGCCAGGGGCCGCCCCAGGTCCGCAGGAAGTCGGCGGTCAGGTGGTTGGACTCGTAGTAGAGCTGGGCGCTCGACCCGGCGGAGGCGGTCAGCCAGTAGATCGAGGCGACGGTCAGCAGGTGGTCGCGTTCGACGGCGTCCTCAGGCGACTTCGCCGAGTCGGTCCACTCCTTGTACTTCTCCACGATCCAGGCGAGCTGCCCGGCGGGGGAGTCGGTCAGCGCGTACGCCAGCGTCTGCGGCCTGGTGGACTGGATGAACCGCCAGCCCGCCCCGTCCTGCTCGAAACGCGCCGCGAAATCGAGGCGCGCCAGGTCGGACTCGCTCAGCTCGCCCCACTCGGCCGGGTCCTGCGGCGGGAACGCGGCGAACATGTTGACGTGGACGCCCAGCACGTGGTCCGGGTCGGCCAGCCCGACCTCCAGCGAGATCGGCATGCCCCAGTCGCCGCCCTGCGTGAGGTAGCGGTCGTAACCCAGGCGCCGCATCAGCTCCACCCACGCCCGCGCGACCCTGCGGGTCGACCACCCCGGCTCGCCCGGGTGGCCGGAGAAGCCGTACCCCGGGATGGAGGGGACCACGACGTGGAAGGCGTCGGCCGGGTCGCCGCCGTGGCTCACCGGGTCGGTCAGCGGCCCGACCACGTCGAGGAACTCGGCGTAGGAGCCGGGCCAGCCGTGCGTGATGACCAGCGGTACGGCCGTGCTCTCCGGGGAGCGGGCGTGCAGGAAGTGCACGTCGACGCCGTCGATCTCGGTGACGAACTGGGGGAAGCGGTTCAGGCGCTCCTGCGCCGCCCGCCAGTCGAAGCCGGTGCGCCAGTACTCGGCCAGCTCCCTGAGGTAGTCCGGGGGGACGCCGCGCTCCCACCCGGCGCTCGGCGGTTCGCCGGGCCAGCGGGTCCCGGCCAGTCTCCGGTTCAGGTCGTCGATGTCCGCCTGGGGGAACTCGACTCGGAAGGGACGCATCGAAGTGCCTCTCGGTCGGTGCGGAGTGGTCAGCGCCGTGATTCCTGCAGGCCGGCGGGGACGGCCGGGGCCGGGGGCCGCCGTGACCCGCGCAGCACCCGGACGACGTGGCGGGGCAGCATGAGGGAGGTGGGCGGGTCGACGAGCCCGGCGACCCTGATGAAGGCGTTGGCGAGCGTGGGGTCGTTGACGGCGGCGTCCTGGAGCCTGGCCACGTACGCGTTGACGAGCCTGACCTTCGCCGAGCGCTTTCCCCGCACCCCGGCGTAGCCCAGGTCCGACCCGGCGGCCAGTTCCCACGGGGAGTCGATCTCCCGGGAGAGGTCCCTGAAGTACGCCTTGGCGTCCGGTTCCGTCCCCCGCTCCAGGTGGCGCCGCAGGACGAGGGACCCGAGCGCGGAGACCGTCATGCCCTGGGCGTAGACCGGGTTGAACGTGCACACCGCGTCGCCCATGACGAGCAGGCCCGAGGGGAAGTCGGTCAGCCGTTCGTAGTGCCGCCGCACGCTGGCCGGATACTTGAACGTCACCGGGTCGTCGAGCGGTTCGGCGTCCTTGATCGACTCGTGGATGTCCGGGATGGGCAGGGATCTGGCGAAGTCGAGGAAGCCGTCGGGGTCGGTCGGCGGATGGTCGCCGAGGATGCCGGTGAGCGAGAGTTCGACCAGGCCCTCGCCTCCGGAGATGGGGAAGAAGAACGCCCCGCGCGGGGTCCGCGGGGTGGCGGCCGGGATGATCGCCAGGTCGCCGCCGAACGGGTCGGCGCGCAGCCGGTAGTGCCTGGTCGTGTAGGCCAGGTCTATCTTGATGCGCTCCTCCTCGGGACGTCCGTAGCCCAGCTCCTCAAGCCACAGCGGGGTGCGTGACCCCCGGCCCGTGGTGTCGAGCACCAGGTCGGCGTCGAGGGTCTCCGCCGGGGCGCCGCCGTCGTGCCGCTGCACCCGCGCGCCGGTCACCCGGCTCCGGTCGGCCGTCGTCTCAAGGCCGAGGACGTCGTGGCCCTCGACGAACCGCACGTTGGGGATGGCCTGGACCCGCAGGCGCACCTGGTTCTCCAGCACCGGCCTGGTCGCGGGGACGCACCCCAGCCCCGAGTGGGACGGGGCGATCCGCCGGCCGTTGAACAGCCAGCGGATGTCGCCGTTGAAGTCGCCGGGCCGTACGCCCGCCGCGACCAGGTTCCCGGTGAGGCCGGGGAAGTGCTCCTCCAGGATCTGGTGACCCCTGGCGACCAGGCCGTGGGCGTGCCTCCCGTGCGGGACACCCGGCCGGTAGGCGGTCACCCCGGCCAGCCGGTCACGATCGACGAGCAGCACCTCGGTGAACCGTTCGGAGAGCACCCGGGCGGCCAGCAGGCCCGCCATGCTCCCGCCGAGCACCACCGCGCGGGTTCCCGCTCCATCGGCCATCAGGGGTTCACCTCACAAGTTCGACTCCGTGGCCTGGGTACGGCCGGGCACGCGGAAGGGACAACCGAAATGGATTTCCCCATGGATTCCCGTGCGCCCTCTCCGCCACTGCATGGTCGCACCGGGGACCCGGGTGAGACATCTTCTGAATTGCTCCGGACCATCGCTTTCCAGGTGCCGCCGACGAACATGGCAATACGGGAGATGCGTTTTCCGGGAAGCGGACGTGAAACTCCCATTGGCGCCTTCAGCCGCGATCTTTCTCTCCCCGGACGACGTTTTCGGCCCTGGGCGGGGCCGCCTAGGAAAAGGTGGAAAAGCAGTGACGAAGAAATCCGAAGGGACCCTGGTCGACGGGCTGGAGGACAGGGAGGGGGGCGTCGCGCGACGTTCCCCGTGGCCGTGGTGGCGCAGCCCGTGGCTGTACGGGCTCGGCGCGCTCGTCGTGTTCAACCTGATCTACGCGCTGCCGCGCTACCTGAGCTTCGACCCGGTCCTGTCGCGCACCCGCATCGACCCGGGCTTCGCCCTGCACTACCCGGTGGTCGTGGCACACGTCGTCGCGGGCAACGTGGCGCTGGTGACGGTCTTCGTCCAGCTGCTGCCGTGGGTACGGCGCCACCGTCCCGGCCTGCACCGGATCTCCGGGCGGGTCTACGTCTTCGCCGGGGCGCTGCCCGCCTCGCTGCTGTCGCTGGTGCTGCTGCCGTACTCGACCGCGCCGATGGGCAAGCTGGGGCTGGCCACGATGGCGGTGCTGTGGATCGCGACGTCACTGGCCGGGCTGCGGGCCGCGCGGCAGCGCCGCTACGTGGACCACCGGCGCTGGATGGTCTACAGCTTCGCGCTGGCCATGGGCACCTCGTGGGGCCGGGTGATCAGCCAGTTCGCCATCCCGGGCAACGGCATCGACGTGGCGGTCTTCTTCGACATCTCCTCGTGGATGGGCTGGGTGGTCAGCCTCGTCGCGGCCTACCTGTGGCTTGAGCGGACCACCCCCAGGAGGCGTGTCCCCGCCGGACGGTAGGGCCGTTCGCGTCAGGGGTCCTCACGGGAGATCTCCCGTGAGGACCCCTTCGGCGGTTCAGAGGTAGACCGTGTTGGGCTCAAGGCCGCACAGGACCCGGCCGTACAGTTCGAGGTTGGTGTTGGGGTGCATGATGGCGTGCAGGTTGAGGGTCTGCACGTCACGCTCGATGCGCTGGATCGGGACCGAGGTGTAGACGGACGAGCCGCCGCTGGCGGTGTTGAGGATGTCGACCGCCTCCTTGGCCCGCCGGCAGACCGCCCCCAGGTCGAGCCGGACACGGGCCCGCTCCTCAAGCGTCCACGGCTCGCCGGTCGGCCCCTTGGTGTCCACCAGGCGGGCCGCGCGGAAGGCGTGGAACTCGGCTTCGTCGATCTTCGTGACGGCCTCGGCGACCTGGAGGTGGGTGAGCGGGGCGTCCTTCTGGCTGTCGTAGTTCGTGTAGCTGATCTTCCGGCCGGGCAGGCGCTCGAAGAAGGCGTCCCTGGCGGCCCTGGCCAGGCCCAGCGCCGTGGCGCCGACGGTGGTGCAGGCGGTCGGCATGAACGGCGCGCGGAAGATCGGGGAGTCGGCGTTGAGCTTCGAGGAGATCCGGCCCTGGAGCACCGGCCCCATGGCCAGCACCCGCTCTTGGGGGATGAACAGGTCATGGGCGACGGTGGTCACGCTGCCCGAGCCGCGCAGCCCCGAGGTGTGCCAGTCGTCGATGATCCGCAGGTCGGGCAGCGGGATCGCGACCATGATCGGTTCGTAGCCGCCGTCGGCGGTGGCCAGGACCGCGGCGTTGGTGTTCCAGTGGCTCTGCTGCGAGCCGGTGTTGAACGACCACTTGCCGTTGAGCACCACACCGTCCTCGACGGGTACGGCGACCGCCGTCGGGCTCAGGATGCCGCTGACCCGGACATCGGGGGTCGAGAAGACCTCGTCCTGTACCTCGTCGGGGAACAGCCCGACCATCCAGGTGCTGATCGCCCAGACCGCGACGGTCCAGGAGTGCGAGCCGTCCCCCCTGGCCAGTTCGGCGAGCACCTCGACCACGGTGCCCATGTCGGACTCGTAGCCGCCGTACCTGGTGGGGACGCGCATCTTCAGGATGCCCGCCTCGGTCAGCGCCTCGATCGACTCCTCGGGCAGGCGCCTGTTCTCCTCCGCCCACAGGGCGTTCTTCTGGAGCAGGGGCACCAGTTCGGACGCCCGGCGGACGAGCTCCTCCCTCGACGGCGCCTCGGTGATTTCCATCGGTCCTCCTCGGGAAAACTGCGGCAGGTTTCGGTGCACGTTGACCCTGACAGTCGCATTCACCGTGACGCATCTCCCTGATTGCCCACCTCCCCCACCGTTCGCATGAGAGAACAAACGCCGCAACCAGGAAGATGCCTTTTCCCGGAACGGCCCGCATCATTGGCTTCGAGTTTGTTTTCCCCGCGATTCCGGCCATCCCGGGAAAACCTCTGCCACGGGGTCGCGCGCGGAATCATCCGCCAAGGGACCGTCCCCGAGGACCACCCAGAGATGAGGGAGCACGCCGGATGAGGATCGTCATCGACGCGTGGCTGCACTACTACAAGACCCCGCGTTTCCTGGACAGCACCAGGGACGCGATCAGAGGCTTCAACGAGGCGCACCCCGGCTACGAGGTCAGGCTGCACGAGCACGACTACGTGCGGATGCCCCTGGAGATCGCCCGCGCGGTCGAACGGGGCGTCATCCCCGCCCTCGGCCAGTACTACTCGACGTCGAGCCAGGTCGCCTTCGACATGGTGCGGAACGACGGCTCACCGCTGTACACCTCGATCGCCGACGCCATCGGAGGCCGTACGGAGATCCTCGGGGAGCCGGTCGTCGACCACGACGTGCTCTCACACGCCCGCCACTACTTCACCGCCTCCGACGGGCGCACCGGCCTGTCCCCGCTGTCCTCGACGACCCTGCTGTACGCCAACATGACGCTCCTTGAGGCGGCGGGCATCACCGAGGTGCCGCGGACCTGGGCGGGGATCGACGCCGCCTGCCGGGCCCTGGCCAAACTGCCCGACCCGCCCGCGCACGCGATCACCTGGTGCAACCACGGCTGGATGTTCATGCAGGCCGTCGCCGCGCAGGGCGGCCACCTCGTCAACCGGGACAACGGCAGGGCGGGCGTCGCCGACACCGCCACCCTCGACTCCGACGAGATGATGGCCTTCGTCGACTGGTGGCGGCGTCTGCACCGGGACGGCCACTACCACTACACCGGCACCCGGATGGACTGGGTCGGCAGCTTCGGAGTGTTCGCAGAACAGCAGGTGGCCTTCATGTTCACCTCCTCGGTCGACGCGCCCCGGCTGGTGCAGGTCGGTAAGGACCGGGGGTTCGTCGTCAGGGCGAGCCGCCTGCCGTACAACGACGACGTGCCCTATGTGGGCAACGTGCTCGGCGGGGACGGGATCTTCCTGGCCGACGGCCTCGACGAGGAGGTCAGGGACGGCGCGCTGGCCTTCCTGCAGTACCTCAACAACCCGGCCAACGCGATCGACAGGCACCGGCGCACCAACTACATGCCGATCACCTACTCCGCGGTCGAACTCCTCCAGGAGCAGGGCTGGTTCGAGGAGAACCCGCACCGGAGAGTGGCCATCGACCAGCTCGAAGGCTCAGACGACTCGCCCGCGGCGCTGGGCGCGCTGGTGGGAGAGCTGCCCAGGCTCCAGGACGTGATGACCTACGCCATGCACGACGTGCTGCTGTCCGGCGCCGACCCGGTCGCCCGGTTCGCCCAGGCGAACGCCGAGGGGCAGCGGCTCATCGACGACTACAACGCGCACCGGGGACCGGGCAGGGACCCCGGCAGCTACCGGGTGCACTGACTTCTGACGACCGGAGGGGAAACACCGTGAGGTTCGGCTTGGGACTGCCGCAGAGCAGCGGCTTCGACCTGCGCTTCGACGTCGCGAGGATCGCGAGGGGAGCAGAGAGCGCCGGTTACTCCAGCCTCTGGGTCTACGAGCGGGTGCTCTTCCCGCTCGAACCGGCCGAGGGCATGAACGGCGTGCCGGGGCTGCCGTGGATCGACCACTACCGGGAGTGCGCGGACGCGCTGACCGTCCTCACCCTCGCCGCCGCGGTGACCGACACCGTACGGCTCGGCACCGGCATCCTGGTCGCGCCGCTGTACCGTTCGCTGCACCTGGCGCGGGCGTTGGCGACGCTGGACCGGGCCAGCGGGGGCCGGGTGGTCGCCGGGTTCGGCAGCGGCTGGTCCTCCGACGAGTACCGGGGGATGGAGGCCGACTTCGCGGCGCGGGGCCGTACCCTCGACGAGACCCTCGACGCCTGCCGTGCCTTCTGGGGGCGCGACCCGGTCTCGCACCGGGACTCACGGCTCAGCGTCGAGGGCGCCCTGGTCAGCCCGAAACCGGTCGCGCGGATCCCGGTGCTGCTGGGCGGCCGTTCCGTCAGGGCCATAGAGCGGGCCGCCCGCAAGGCCGACGGGTGGCTGCCCTCGGGGCTGCCCGCGCCCGTGGTCGCCGAGCTGTGGGACAGGATCAGGCAGCGGGCCGTGGAACACGGCAGGGACGCCGACGCGCTGGAGCTCATTCCCCGGGCCGCCGTCGTGCTGTCCGAGACGCCCGCCCCCGCCGGGCGCAGGCCGTTCCAGGGGTCGATCGGGCAGGTGGTCGAGGACGTGGCGGCGCTGGTGGAGGCCGGGGCGACCGAGATCCTGCTCGACCTGGTGCCCTCGGCGAAGGGCGGCGAGGAGCTGCTCGAACGGGCCCTTGAGGTGTTCGAGGCGGTGACGGACGCCGGCTTCTGAGCCGTTCTCCTGACCGGGTTCCGGGGCGTTCTTCCCGGGGCCCGGTTTTTTCCGCGCCGGATGTCAAAGAACGGTCCACGGCTCCGACCCACAGGTAGAGGGGCCCACAGGGGGCCGCACTGAGGAGGAGACATGTCCGCACAGAGCTTCGCCGGCATTCTGCTGGGTACGGCTGACGCCGAGCGGCTGCGCGAATGGTACGTCCAGGCGTTCAACCCGAAGACCGAGGGCCCCGCCCTGTTCTTCGGCGACGTCGCCCTGTTCTGCGACCAGCGTGACGACGTCGCGGAGAAGAACTCAGAACCCGGCAGGCACATTCTCAACTTCAACGTCGAGAACGCCGCGGAGACCGCGGAGCGGCTCAACGGGCTGGGGGTGACGTGGCTGTCCGAGCTGAGCGAGAACGACCACGGGTGGATCGGCACGGTGGTCGACCCGGACGGCAACTACGTCCAGATCATGCAGCAGAAGTAACGCGGCGGACGTGGACCTCGGGCAGGGCGGGCCATGCGCGCCCGGCCCGAGGTCCCGTCGGCGGAGGCCCACCTCCGTGACGGCGGCTTTACGGCGGCTCAGCTCTGTGACGGTACGGCGCGCCTGGGCCTGCGGCGGCCTCCCCACGGCAGCCCGGAGGTCCGGTCGAGCCACCACTGGGCGACGCCGAGGTGCACGATGAAGGGCAGCCAGCCGATCAGCTCGAAGCACAGGTTCATGTCGGCGCCGGGGATGCTCGACACGTAGATCGCGATGGGCCTGCTGTAGATGTTCGTCAGCGACAGCGCGAAGCTGTAGGTCATCCAGCGGCGGTGCTCGGCCCACCGGTGCTTGCGCCCCATCCGGTAGCCGACGAGCGTGATGACCAGCCACAGGGCGGCCGTGATGTACAGACCCGTGCTGCCGGGCTGTACGCCGCCGTCGCGGACGTTGCGGATGCGCATCAGGACGATGGCGACGATCGAGGTGGGGACCGCGCCCGCGAAGACGAACAGCCGCCCGCTGATCCGGTGCACGGCCGGGTACCGTCTGCGGACCAACGGCCACACCTGCAGGCAGGCCGTCGCCATCGCGATGCTGGCGGTCACGATGTGGGTGACGACCAGCGCGTAGTGCAGGGGGATGCTCTGGACGAGGTGCACGGTCGCGGTGCGCGGGTCCAGCCTGATGTAGGGGCCCCAGATGTAGGTCAGGAACACCCCGACGAGGATGACCAGCGGGATCATCCACGGCCTTCGCCACCACCGGGGCCTGGGCGAGATCCGCCTCGCCCGTTCGGTCAGCCTCCGGTCGAGCTCGGCCATCTCGTCCGGCGCGTCGCGGACGTCGAATGCCTTCTCCGGTGATTGCGTCACAGTCGACTCCCTCTCTGGAAGATCTCGGCGGGGGACGCGGACGGCTTTTTTCGGCCGGGGCGTGAATCCCTCCGAGGCCGTTCACGAATGCGCGCCGAAAAACGCCTTATCGGCGTTCGAACACGGCGTGGGAATGTCGCGCCTCGATGGTCCCACCGGGATCGTGGCGGCGTTTCTCTGAAAATGCGGAGTTGTGTTCTCCGGAAACAGGCCGATTTCCGGGTCAGGGGCGGCGCAGGGTGGCCGCCGTCAGGGCCGCCAGGCAGACGAAGACGACGACGCCGATGACGCCGACGGTGTTGAGTCCGGCGGTGAAGGACTCCCGCGCGACGGCCAGCAACCGGGCCGCGGGTTCGGCGGGCAGCCCCGAGGCCACCGAGACGGCCCCGGCGAGGGTCTCCCCGGCCTGTCCCGCCTGGTCACCGAGCCCGGTGGGCAGCGCGTCCGCGATGTGCGAGCGGTAGACGGCGGCGCCGACCGTGCCCATGAGGGCCATGCCGAGCGTCCCACCGAAGTGCAGGCTCGTCTCGGAGATCGAGGCGGCGGAACCCGCCCGCCCTGGAGGCACGGAGCCGACGACCAGGCCCGTCCCCAGCGAGACCAGTGGGCCGTCGCCGAGCGCGATGACCGCGATGCCGAGGACGGCCAGGGCCAGCCCGCCGGGGCCGTCTGAGCCGCCGGGGCCGCCGGGGCCGCCGACCAGGGCGACGAGCGCGAACCCGGCGGCGGACAGCGCCAGGCCGCCCGCGATGGCCGTCCCCGGCCGCATCCCGCGGACCAGGGCGGGCGAGAGCACGGCGCCCACGGCCAGCGCCAGGCCCATGGGCGCGTACCACAGGGCCGCCGTCGCCGGGGACAGGCCGAGCACCGACTGGAGGTACTGGCTGACCAGCAGCCCCGTCCCGGCGATCATCGCGCCGCCGAGCAGCATCGTCACCAGGACGACGCCGAAGGAGCGTTCGGTGAACAGCCGCAGGTCGAGCAGGGGACGCTCAAGGCTGAGCTGGCGCCGGACGAAGGCGAACCCGAGGAGCAGGCCGGCGGCGAGCGCGGCGAGGGGTACGGCAGGCGCGGTGTCGTCGCCGACGGCCAGCTCCTTGACCCCGTAGACCAGGGGCAGCACGGTCGCCAGCGACAGGGCGACGCTGACGAGGTCGAGGCGCCCGGCGTCCGGGTTGCGGTACTCGGGCAGCAGGAGCGGCGCCAGCACCAGCAGCAGCGCCATGACGGGGACGCCGAGCAGGAAGACCGAACCCCACCAGAAGTGTTCGAGCAGGACACCGCCGATGACGGGGCCGAGCGCGGCGCCGCCGAACTGGCAGGCGGCCCACAGCGAGATGGCCAGGCCACGCTGTCCGGCGTCGGCGAACATGTTGCTGATCAGGGCCAGGGTCGAGGGCATGAGGGTCGCGCCCGCGACGCCCAGCAGGGCACGGGCGGCGATGAGCATGCCGGGGCTGCCGGAGTAGGCGGCCAGTACGGAGGCCAGGCCGAAGGCGGCCCCGCCGATGAGCAGCAGCCTCCTGCGGCCGATCCGGTCGCCGAGGGTGCCCATGGTGATGAGGAACCCGGCCAGGAGGAAGCCGTACACGTCGGCGATCCACAGCTGTTCGACACTGCTGGTCCCCAGGTCGGCGCTGAGGTGGGGCACCGCGAGGAACAGGACACCGATGTCCAGCGCGACCAGCAGGGTGGGCAGGGCCAGCACCGCGAGCCCGGTCCACTCCCTGCGCCCGGCCCTGGGCGGTGCCTCCTTCGTCGTCTCGTCATGCATGGGGGCTTGTCACTCCTCGTCCGGTCGGATGGCGGTTGATGAGGACGGTGCCGAAGGCACCCCTCATGGACAGATCGGAGCCGGATCGAGGATCTCGACGTCCTCCTTCGAGAGATTTGCCGGGTTTCGCGGCTGGATGACAAGAACGGGACGTCCGCTCCGACATGTCTACGGAACCGGCGCGAACGCTAGGAGCGAAGACGTGAAGTACCTGCTGGCGATCTACGAGAACCCCGGAGTCTGGAACGGCCTGCCGGAACGGGTCCGCGCCGACGTGCACGAGGGCCGTCACCGGTTCGTCGAGGAGATCGGCGCCAGCGGGGAACTCCTCGGCAGGATCACGCTCGGGGACCTCTCGCACGGCGCCGTCGTCCAGGTACGTGACGGACTGACCTGGGTCACCGGCGGCCTCCACGCCGGGCGCGCCGACCACCTCGTCGGCTGCTACGTCGTGGAGTGCGAGAGCAGGGAACGCGCGCACGCCATCGCCGCGATGATCCCGGACACCGGGATCGAGGGACTGGGCATAGAGGTCCGGCCGATCGCCTTCTCGGTGGGCGCGGGTGTCTGAGAAACGCCTTTCCGCACCGCGCCTGAGCATCGGGAAACGCGTGTTTCCGCTTCGGCGGGAGGTCTTTTCACGGGGGTCGGAAATCTTGGGCGCGAGGCCGGGAAAACCCGGCTCCGTGGCCGGGAAAGGAATCGCGAACATCGAGGAAGGGCCCGTTTCCCGGGTCCTCGACCGGAGGTGGAACCGTGAACGTCCCTGAACTGCTGTCGGGAAAGGTGGTCCTGGTCGCCGGAGTCGGCCCCGGCCTCGGGCGGGAGCTGGCCGTACGGTGTGCCCGCGCGGGAGCGGACCTGGTGCTGGCCGCGCGCACCGCGTCCCTCCTTGAGGTGGTGGCCGACGAGGTCAAGCAACTCGGCCGCCGGGCACTGGCCGTACCGGCCGACCTGACCGACGAGGCGGAGACCGAGAGCGTGGTGCTGGCGGCGCTTGAGACCTACGGGCGGGTGGACACGCTCATCCACAACGCCTTCGCCGCGCCGCGGCACCTGACGATGGTCGAGGTCGGCCTCGACGAGGTCCGCGAGGGATTCGAGATCAACGTCTACGCGGCGTTGCGCCTGGTCAGGCTGCTCGCGCCGACTCTGGTCGAGAACCGGGGCTCCGTCGTGATGGTCAACTCCTCGGTCCTGCGGCACTCCATCGAGCGCTGCGGCTCCTACAAGATGGCCAAGGCCGGGCTGCTCGCGCTCGCCCAGATGCTCTCCACCGAACTCGGCCCGCAGGGGGTGCGCGTCAACAGCGTCGCCCCGGGGCCGATCCTGATCGACACGGTGAAGGCGTTCGTCGAGGAGATCGCCACCGCCCGCGGCGTCCCCGCGACGACGGTCTACGACGAGATGACGAGCTCGATCGACCGGCGCAGGCTCCAGGAGCCCGAGGAGGTGGCCGACGCGGTGATCTTCCTGGCCTCCGACATGGCCCGTGCGATCACCGGGCACTGCCTCGACGTCAACGGTGGCGAGTACCACAGCTGACCCTCCCGAACTCGTCGGCGCCGGGATGTCAAAACCCCGGCCCCGGCTCCGACCTCTCCATGGAAGACATCGAAAGACCAATCGGAGGAGCGAGTCATATGTCGAAGTTCATGCTGATCATGCACACCAGCCCCGCGGTCATGGAGAAGCTGTCCGAGGCCGAACTCAACGAGATCATGAGCGGTCACGGCACCTTCCAGGAGACGATCAAGGAGACCGGGGAGTTCGTCTCGACGCACGCGCTCGGCGACACGTCCAACAGCGCGGTGGTCAGCGTCGCCGACGGCACCACCGTCGTCAAGGACGGCCCGGCCGTGGTGAGTGAGCTGGGCATCGGCGGTTACTACATCGTCGAGTGCGAGAACAAGGACCGCGCCTACGAGGTCGCCGCGCTGATCCCGGACGCGAAGATCGACGGCCTGGCCGTCGAGGTCCGCCCGATCCTGTTCTCCGCAGGCGCCAACCTCTGAGCACCTTTCCGTGACGCGTTCCCACCCGGCTCGGGGCGGGTGGGAACGAACTCACCTTCTGTCGGCGAAGCCGGTGCGGTAGGCCCATACGACCGCCTGGGTGCGGTCGCGTACGCGTAGTTTGTACAGGATGTGTTTGATGTGGGTCTTCACGGTCTCCAGGGAGACGTGCATCGACCGGGCGATCTCGATGTTCGACAGGCCCTCGGCGAGGGCGCGCAGCACGTCGGCCTCGCGTTCGGTCAGCTGAGCCGCGAGAGCGGCGTCCCGGCCGTCGGCGCCGCGCCGGGCGGCGAGCGTCTCAAGCAGCCTGCGGGTCACCGAGGGCGCGACGAGCGCGTCCCCGCCCGCGACCGTGCGGATGCCCTCGACCACCTGCTCCGGGGTCGCCCGTTTGAGCAGGAAGCCGTCCGCCCCCGCCGCGATGGCGTCGTCCACGATCTCGTCGAGGTCGAAGGTGGTGAGCACCAGCACCCGGGGCCTCGGCTGGGGCCAGGAGGTGATCTCCCGGGTGGCGCGGACACCGTCGTGGCCGGGCATCCGCACGTCCATCAGCACGACGTCCGGCCTGCTCGCCCTGACCCCGTGTACGGCCTGCGTCCCGTTGGCCGCCTCTCCCACGACGACGATGTCCCTCTCGGCGCGGAGCAGGGCTCGTAGACCCCCTCTGACCAGCGCGTCGTCGTCGGCGAGGAACACCTTGATCATGGCCGTGCCACCGGCAGGACCACCCGGACGCCGAAGCCGCCCTCGACGGGGCCCGCCTCCAGGTCGCCGCCCTCAAGCCGGGCCCGTTCCCGCATGTTGACCAGGCCGCGCCCCGGCACCGGCTCGGGGAAGCCGTCCCCCTCGTTGGTCACCTTGAGCAGCACCCGGTCCCCGGTCTGCGTCAGGTCGATCCGGATGCGTCCACGGGAGGTGTGCCGCAGCGCGTTGGTCACCGCCTCCTGGGTGATCCGGTAGACCGCCCGCGCTCCGCTGGCCGGGAGCTCGACCTCGCCGGTGTTGAGTTCGACCTCCCGCCCGGCGGCGCGCACCCGCCCGGCGAGGTCGGCGAGGTCGGCCGTCGTGGGGTCGACGTTCGTGTGCCCCGAACCGTCGGCGGCCGGGTCGAGGACGCGTAACAGACGGTCGAGTTCGTCGAGCGCGCCCCGGCCGAGGGTCTCGATGTGCCCGAGCGCCTCATGGCCGAAGTCCGGGTTCTCCGCGAAGACCCGCCTGCCGACCCCGGCCTGCATGACCATCACGTTGACCGCGTGGCCGAGGGCGTCGTGCAGTTCCCCGGCCAGCCGGGCGCGTTCCTGGAGCAGGACCCGTTCGGCGAGCGCCACCCGCTCCCGCGCCTCGCTCACGGCCCGCGCCTCGGCCGCCGCGGCGTACGCGCGGCGGCTCAGCGCGGCGTCACCCCCGATGGTCGAGATCAGGAAGCACATGGTGATCCCCGACAGTTCGAGCAGGCTCACCTGGCCACGGTCGAACACCACGTACCCGAGGACCGCCAGCCCGCCGGACAGGGCGGCCACCAGCCTGCGCGGCCAGTCGCGGTACAGGGAGAAGCAGGTGAACAGGGCGATCCAGGCGGGCCACTGCACGACGGTCACCGCGTATCCCGCCGCCTCGTTGACGATCAGCAGCGCCGAGACGACGGCGACCACCGGCAGCGGGAAGACCTGCCGCCACAGCAGGGCCAGCGAGGCGGCCGTGACCAGGACGAGCCCGGGGAGGTCGGCCTCCCGGTAGGGCGGCCCCGCGGCGGCCAGCAGGCTCGCGACGGCGGACCCGGCGGTCAGGGCTCCCGCCAGCCAGCGGTCGGCCCCGGCGGGCCGGGTACGGCGGAAGCCGCCGGTCAAACGCATGGCCCCATCTTTCCCCGAACCCGGGCAGGTGGGTCAACCATTCTCCCTCGGATGAGGGAGGCGCCCTCACCAGGAAGAGGGGCGACCGCCGCGCCCCGGGGACCCTACGTTGTGGACGGCCTTGGAGGGCCGTTACGGACGGTCGATCGACGATGGGGGCGTTCATGAGAAGGACAGTCGGACTGTGGTGGGTCGTCCTCACCGCGGTGGGAATCGCGGTGTACGCGCCGCTGCCGTACCTGACGGACACGCTGCGGCACCTCGCGCGGAGCGACGTCGGGATCGCGGCCACCTACGTCGATCAGCCGGGCTGGGCGCAGGCGGTCCTGTACGTGCACATCTGCTTCGGCGGCCTGGCGCTGCTGGTCTCACCCACCCAGTTCGTCGTACGGCTGCGCACCCGCTTTCCCGGGTTCCACCGGCTCTGCGGGCGGGTCGTGATCGTCGCCATGATCGTGGCCGGGGTGGCGGGGCTGGTGATGGCTCCGGCCAACATGGCCGGTCCGGTGGGAACGGCGGGCTTCGGGACGCTGGCCGTACTGTGGACGACCTTCGCCGTCGCGGCCTACCGGGCGATCAGGCGCGGTGACGTCGCCGCGCACCGCCGCTGGGCGACACGGGCGTTCGCGCTGACGTACGCCGCGGTGATGCTCAGGGCGTGGCCGCTCGTCCTCGTTCCGCTCCAGACCGCGTTCGGCGTGGACGAGGTCACCGCCTTCGACCGCTCCTACCTGGCCGACTCCTTCCTGAGCTGGGTGCCGAACCTGCTGTTCGCCGAGGTCCTGCTGCGGCGGAGCCGCGGACGCCGGGACGTTCGTCAGGAGGACGGGTCCTCGCGGGCCAGCCTGCGGATGACGGCCTCGGCCAGTTCGGCGGCGGAGACCACGCTGTCCAGGTCGACGTTGTCGGGGACGTCGGAGTCGAGGTGGTAGTGGGTGATGAGCTTGTCGTGGTCGAGCGAGACGATCGTGGCGACGGGGTACCCGTGCCGCCGGGGGACCTCGCTGTCGGTGCTGTTGCGCGAACGCAGTCCCCGTAGGAGCGGCACCCCGATGTCGCGCGCGCACTCCGCGACGAACCGGCGGAACGGCTCGGGATAGTCGCGCATCAGCACGGGTCCCTCACCTTCGAGGAGGGCGAGCCTTCCCGAGCCGACGCTTTCGAGGTTGACGAAGCAGGTGCCGGAGCCGAGATCGGGGAAGTGCCTGCGGGCGAACCCGCGGATGCCCTCCTGCAGGGCCTCCTCGGCGCCGGCGGACAGCAGGACGACCCGCAGCCCGGAGACCGGGTCCCGCTGGAGCGCCCGCGCGACGCAGACCAGCGCGGCCACCCCGGAGAGGTTGTCGTTGGCCCCCGGTACGGCGGGCCTGCGGCCGATGTCGGCCAGGAACGCCAGATTGACCGCCGTGATCACCGTTCCCAGGCCCCCGAGCCTGCGGTCGCCGCTCGCGGCGCCCACGGCGACCAGGGCCGGGCCCAGGATGACCGGCCACCAAGTCGGCGGGTTCTCCTTGGCGGCGGCGATGACGGCGGGGAAGTGGCGGGCGACCCAGCGGAGCACCCGCTGGTCGAAGATCACTCCCGACGGGGCGGCGTCGTGGTGGGCGAGGACGACCACCGTCCGGTTCGCCGTCGGGTCGCCGCCGTGCGCCACGACGTTGTGGGCGCGCCGGTGGGGGAGCGCCACCCGGCGGAACCAGCGGGCGCCTCCCGCGACGTCGTCGGCGATGGCCGCCGACGCCGCCGCCGCGACCACCGCGGCGCCCCAGCGGGCCGCGGCCCTCCGCGCGCCGCCGTACGGGCCGCCGCCGTGCGGGGAGGGCCGCGTGCCGTACCGGGAGAGGAGCCCCGCGGCGAGTCCGGCGGCGCTGAGCAGGCCGATCGGCAGCGCGTAGGAACTCGTCGCGCGCACCGGCTCGACACCGGCCCGGTAGCCGAGGCCGCGCAGCCGTTCCGCGAGCGCGGCGGCCACCCGCTTCTCCCCGGGCGAGGTGGGAAGCCGGGCGATTCCTGCGTAGGCGCGGATCACCTCGTCACAGGTCCGCCGCCGCCACCCGTCCGGTAACCGGTCAGTCGTCATGGCCCGCCTCACCCGTCTCTAGTTGTGCCACGTCAGGAGGTACTCCTGGAACCTCACATGGCGGAACTGGTAGACGGCGCCCACCCGGCGCAGGAGACCACGCCGGTGGGTGTCGTCCAGGAAGTCCATGAACCGCCACGGCAGCCTGCCCAGCAGGGCGAGCCACGCCTTCGCCACCGCGTAACGGCCCCACACCGACGTCGTCAGCCCCATGAGGTGGTCGGCGAGCGCGTACCCGAGCCCGAAGACCGTCGCCGGGAGCACGGCCGCCCGGACGCCGTACGCGAACGTGTAGGCGATGCCCGTGGTGACGGAGATCGTGGTGAACAGCGTGAGACTGCGGGCGAGGGCCGCGAGCCGTTCGGCGCGCCGGGTCGAGCGCGGGCTCAGCGCGAGGGTGACGTCGGTCGACACGTCCAGCCAGATGTTCAGCCCGTCGATCACCCCGAACGCGAGGCCGACCAGGATGCCGACGAGCACGCCGAACCACGACGCCGAGATCGCCCAGGCCGTCACCCCGACCCCGACGCCGGTGACACACCCGATGGCGACGTGGCGGACGAACGCCACGGCGCCCCGGCGGGAGGCGAACCTGACCTCGCTCGGCTCGGACCGGGTCGAGATGGTCAGGTATCCGTCGGCGAGGCCGACCGCGAGGCCGAGGCCGACCCCTTCGGCGACCGCCCGGTACAGGCCGCCCGTCTGGTAGACCACGAATCCCTGGATCAGCCCCGTCACCATGCCCAGGACGCGGCCCGCGCCCAGCGCCAGCCTCCGTTCGAGGGGCGTCTTCTCGTTCAGGCCGATGAGGGGCGTGAGGAGCCCGCCCCGCGTCCCGGACTCCCGCAGCCCGCGCAGCCAGGCGTTCATCGGCCCCTTCAGGATCCCCTCAAGGCTCCACCGTTCGGTACGGCGGTCGCCCGCCAGGAGGAGTACGGCGACGGCGAAGACGACGGCGGCGACGGGGCCGAAGACGAAGCCCACGACACACGCTCCGGCGACGGCGGCCGGGGCGTGCACGACGGCCGCCGGGGCCGCGGTCTCCAGGTGCCACCACGCGATGTCCGGCCGGTCCCGGCCGCTCAGGTTGCGGGCGAGGAAGGTCAGCCAGACCTGGACGTCGTCGGCCTGCGGGCCACGTCGTTCGTCGGGGTAGGCGGCCCGGATGAGCTCGCCGAGCAGGTGCTCCTCGACCAGTCCGGCCGTGGCGAGACGCGGCTGGAGCAGGATCGCCGCGTCCCCCGGCCGGTCACCGTAGATCGCACGTGCCAGCGTCACCATGAGCGGCGTGCGCAGCGCCGTGGCGACCGGCCCGTCGGGGTTGTCCCGCATCTCGGCGAACACCGGGTCCCAGCGGCGCACGCGGGGCCTCGCCGTGGCCCCCCGGAGATACTCCTCGACCCTCGCGCAGCCGAGGGGCTGCAGCACGACGGCCGCCCCACGGGTGACGGCGTCGCCGGCCAGTACGGCGGCGCGGTACTCGTTCGTCCTGCTCGTCAAGACGATCTGGCGGTCCCGTCCCAGCCAGCCGTTGACGTCGGTGATCGCCTGGGGCCGGGTGGGTTCGGCGAGTTCGTCCAGGCCGTCCAGGATCGGAAGGATCAGGTTGTCGTGCAACAGGCGCCTGGCGAGCTCCCGCGCGTCCCGGTGCCGGGGCGAGCCGAGCTGGTAGTTCGTCGCCAGCTGGTCGGCCAGCCACTCCTCCAGCGGGATCTCGGCCGGGTTCCACCTGTTCAGCGGGATCAGGACCGGGACGGGCCGTCCGGGCACGCGGCGTTCCAGCAGCTCCAGCAGGAGGGTCAGGGCGAGGACCGACTTGCCGGAGCCGAGCGGTCCCAGGATCACCAGCCGTCCGCCGGGCAGGCCCTCGAAGAAGTCGGCGACCTGGGCGAGGTCGCCGTCCAGAGGCACGTCGGCACGGGCGGCCCGCGCGTCCCCGGCTCTGGCGGCGGGCAGCGCGTAGATGGGGTCGGTGAGCTCCTCCTCCTTGGTCCAGCTGACGTTCAGCGGCCAGGGGTCGTTGAGCCTGCGCAGGGCCGCCTCCGCCTCCCACTGCTCACGCACCGCCCCGGCCAGCTGGTCGGCGACCTTGAGCAGCGCGTCCGCCTCGGACGCCGGGGAGGGGCCACCCGCCCGGTGCCCGGAGAAGCGTTCCAGCTGGGACAGGAGCAGGCCGGCCGCCGCCGTGAGCACTCCCAGGACGGCGCCCCACCCGGCCGCCTGGTCCTGTCTGACGAAGAAGATCAACACTGAGATGAGGACGGCGGACCCGCACACCAGGGAGAAGACCGTTATGAAGATCCTTCTGGCCCACGATCGCCTTTTGGGGACCATTCCCACTCCTTGGCCGGCCCCGTACGGAATCTGCGGACAATGCAATCAGGTGGCCCACCCTGATTCAAGGAGTTTTTCCCGTTCTGTCCTGGCGGATCGTGGATTTGTGTCGGCCTCGCGGGCCATGGCGGGGGTTCCGCCTGGTCAGCGGGTTGAGCGGGAGCCTTTCCGCGGTGCCACCGGGCCTGTACGGGATTCCGTACCCGGGCGCCCTCTCCGGCGAGCGCCATTTTCCCGATAATCCGGAAATATCGGGTTTTGTGGGAAAGGTGGGGCTTCTACTTCTCGCGGACCGTCAGAACCCCGGCGAGGTCGATGTCGCTTGAGCGGCCGCCGAAACCGGACTCGGAGATCAGCCGGGCCCCGAGGACGGCGCTCCAGAAGGTCCGCGCCTCGACGGCGGCGGGACGGTCGACGACCCAGCCGTGGCGGTCGAGCACCACGGTGAGATAGCGCTCCGCCAGCCGGAACAGCAGGGTGAGGTTGTGCTGCGCCACCGGCCGCAGCTCGGGCCTGAGCCGTGTCGTCGACATCGCCTGGACGGCGACCGGTACGGCGGGCAGCGCCAGCGCGGTGCGGGCCATCGCCTCACGGAACGCCCTGGGCGTGCGTTGCCGGTGCCCGACCGGCTCCAGCCGTTCGGCGTCGCGGAGCAGCATCAGGAACGCCGCGTGGACGAACAGGGCGTCCTTGGACCCGAAGTAGTAGGTGATCTGGTTCGGGTGGGCGCCGGCCGCCGCCGCGATCTCGGCCACGCTCACCGAGCCGAAGGGATGCTCGGCGAAGAGCGCCACGGCCTGGTCGAGAAGCTGCGCGCGGGTGCGTCGGCCCCGGCTCCGGGGAGGGTCGCTCGTGGGCATGCTGTATTTGTATGCGATACAACTATGCGGGAGCAAGCCGGAACACCGAGGGGATCAGCATGAGCGTTCAGGACGTCGTCGTCACCGGTCTGGGGGCGACCACGCCTCTCGGCGGGGACGTCGCCTCACTGTGGGAAGGGCTCCTCGCCGGGCGCTCCGGCGTCCGCCGGATCGACGACCTCGTGGCGCCCTTCGCCCACGCCGGCGAACTGCCGGTGCGGATCGCCGCCCCGATGGCGGTCTCCCCCGACGAGGTGCTGCCCCGTGTCACGGCCCGGCGGATGGACCGCTGCCAGCAGGCCGTACTCGTCGCCGCGCGGCAGGCCTGGGCCGACGCCGCCATGCCCGAGGTCGATCCCGACCGTCTCGCGGTGGTGGTCGGCACCGGCATCGCCGGCATCGGCACCCTCCTGGAGCAGGACGACCTGATAGAGGAGAAGGGGCCCCGGCGGATCGCCCCGCTCGCCGTCCCCATGCTGATGCCGAACGGCCCGGCCGCCTGGATCAGCCTGGAGTACGGCGCCAGAGCCGGCGTGTACACACCCGTCTCCGCGTGCGCGTCGGGTGCCGAGGCCCTCGCGTTCGCCGCCAGGCTCATCCGGTCCGGCGAGGCCGACGTCGTCATCGCCGGTGGCACGGAGGCCGCCATCACGCCGTTGACCATCGCCGGGTTCGCCCAGGCGCGCACGCTGTCGAAGCGCAACGACGCCCCCGAGCGCGCCTCACGGCCGTTCGACGTCGACCGCGACGGCTTCGTGCTCGGCGAGGGCGCCGGTGTCATGGTCCTGGAGCGGGCGGACTTCGCGGCCGCGCGGGGCGCCCGCCCGATCGGCCGGTTGGCGGGCTTCGGCATCACCTCGGACGCCCACCACATCACCGGCCCCGACCCGACGGGCGCGGGCCAGGCCCAGGCGATCCTCAGGGCCGTCTCCTCCGCCGGACTCCGGCCGGAGGACGTCGACCACGTCAACTGCCACGCGACGTCCACCGTCGTGGGAGACGTGGGCGAGGCGGCCGCGATCCAGCGGGCGCTCGGGAACGACGTCGTCCTCACCGCGCCCAAGTCCAGCCTCGGCCACCTCGTCGGCGCGGCCGGTGCGGTCGAGGCCATCGTCACCCTGCTGTCGGTCGCCAACAGCGTCATCCCGCACACCCTCAACCTCGACAGGAAGGCCCCCGAGGTCGAGCTTGAGGTCGTCAGCGGTGAGCCCCGCAAGCAGCATCTCGGCGCGGCGGTGTGCAACTCCTTCGGGTTCGGCGGTCAGAACGTCTCCCTGCTCTTCACCGCCCCCTGACCGTTCCCGACCGGTCAGCGGACCCCGGCTCGCTGGGAGGCGGCGGCGCCGGGGCGCAGGTCGGCCAGGGTCAGCGGACGCGCCGGGGGGTCGGTCAGCAGCGCCGTACGGACGAGGCCCAGATCGGGGCCGTTGTGCAGGAGTTCGCCGGGCTCCATCAGCCGCCAGCCGGGATTGTCGTCCATCCGCTCGCTGGCCACGACGAGCGCGGGCGCCCGCGACAGGTCGCCGGAGTGCACCCGGATGCGCCCGCCGGTTCCCGTGTGGTCGAGGTGCCGGTCACCGTGCCTGCCGCCGGGGGCGCGTTCGAGCACGTACAGCTCGTGGGTGTCCGGGTAGCGCAACGCCCACAGTTCGCCGGGGGTGGCGAGGATGAGGTTGAGCGCGTACAGCGGCAGGTGTTCGGCGATCCACCGTACGGCCCGGCCGAGCCCGGCGGCCACGTCCCCGCCGTTCGCCCGGATCTCCTTGGTGACCAGGGCGAACACCCGTTCCGAATCGGTCTCCCCCTTGACCAGTGAGCGCGCGTCGCCGAGGTGTTCGTCGAGCAGGTCGAGGCCCTCGACGACCCCGTTGTGCGCGAACAGCCGTCCGTCCTGCTCGAAGGGGTGGGTGTTGCGGACGTCGAGGCCGCCGGTCGAGGCGAATCTGATGTGGGCCACGAAGGCGGCCGAGCGCACGGTCCTGGCCTCCTCGGCGAAGCGCCGGTCGGCGTAGGCGGCGACGGGCTCCTTGCGCACCTGCGGCTCGCCGTCCTCCTCGAAGTAGCCGAGACCGGTGCCGTCGGGGTCGCGGTGCCCCTGGACGCTGAGGCTGTCGGGGGCGTCGAGCAACCAGAACGTGGCGCGGGTCCGTCGTGGCGCGCTGGTCATCCCGAACAGACGGCACATTCCGCCCCCCTTCTCTTAGGAGACCTTCCCCCGGCGTGGCAGATCTTGCCCGGTCGGCGGTGAAAGTCCAGGTGGGGAAGTGCCCTGGGTGGCGCAATCCGACCGTTATGCCATTTTCCCTACTCATTTAATAGGCTTTTCCTGTGAGACAGTCCGACGGCCGCGCGAGAGCGGCAACGGTGGCGTCCCGGAGCAGGGCCGACCGCGCCAGACAGGTGGCCGACCTGCTGCGGCGGGAGATCGTGCACGGCGGGTACGGCGCCGGGCGGCTCCCGCTCGAAGCCGCGCTCGCCCGCGAGTTCGGGACCTCGCGCAACGCCATCCGCGAGGCCCTGGACCTGCTGCGCGGCGAGGGGCTCGTCGAACGCTGCCCCGGCGTCGGCACCACGGTAGCCGTCGAGAAGTACCCCCACGACCTGCACCGGCTCCTCGGCCTCGCCGAGACCCTCCACGAGCACGGCCGGGTCACCAACGAGGTCCGCACGATGAGCCTCATCGCCCCGCCCGCCGCCGTTGGACGCAGGCTCGGCCTCGCCGCCGGGGAGCAGGTCGTCTACCTCGAACGGCTGCGCAGCCTCAACGGCCTGCCGCTCTCCCTCGACCTGACCTACCTCGTCCGTGACGTCGGCGAACCGCTGTTCGACGCCGACCTCGAAGGCAACGACATCTTCGTGCTGCTCGAACGCGTCGCCGGCCAGCCCCTCGGTACGGCGGAGCTGACCATGGAGGCCGTCAACGCCGACGCCCACACCGCCGCCGTGCTCGACGCCCCACGCGGAGCCGCCCTGCTCATGATCGAGCGGCTCACCCACCTGTCGGACGGACGCCCCGTCGACCTGGAGTACGTCCGCTTCCGCGGGGACCGCCTGACCATGCGCGGCCACCTGCACCGCGGCCGGGAGGAGGACACATGCCCCTGATCAACCAGCGCGTCGAGGTCCCGGTGACCATCGACGAATCCCTGTGCATCGACGGCTGCACGCTCTGCGTCGAGGCCTGCCCGCTGGACTCCCTCGCCATCAGCGACGAGACCGGCAAGGCCTACATGTACGTCGACGAGTGCTGGTACTGCGGCCCCTGCGCCGCCCGCTGTCCCGTGGACGCGGTCACCATCAACATCCCCTACCTGCTGCGCTGAAGGACCTGACCGTCAGATGAGACCTCTCCGTACGGCGGCGCTGGCCGCCCTGACGCTCCTGCTCTCCGGCTGCTCGGTCGCCGGTGCCGGCGGCTCCGGCGGCTCCGGCTCCTCCGGGGACGGGAAGATCCACCTCGTCGTCGGCTACCAGTCGAAGACGATCAACACCGTGACCGCCGGGACGCTGCTGCGCTCACTCGGCTACCTGGAGAAGCGGCTCGGCGACCGCTACAGCGTCGAGTGGCAGGACCACGACACCGGCGCCCCCATCACCGCCAAGATGGTGGCCGGGAAGATCGACATCGGCTCGATGGGCGACTACCCACTGCTGATCAACGCCTCCCGCACCCAGCAGACCCCCTCGGCCCGCACCGAACTGGTCTCCATCACCGGCTACAACCTGCGCGGCGCGCTCAACATGGTCGTCGTCGCCAAGGACTCGCCCGCCAGGACGCTGGCCGACCTCAAGGGGAGGAAGATCTCCGCGAGCGTCGGCTCCGCCGGGCACGGCACCCTGGTCCAGGCGCTGGAGAAGGCGGGCATCGACCCGGCGACCGGCGTGGAGACCGTCAACCAGCAACCCCCGGTCGGCGCCTCGGCGCTGGAGTCCGGCGGAGTCCAGGGCTACGCCCAGTTCGTCGCCTGGCCCGGCCTGCTGGTCTTCCAGGACAAGGCGCGCCTGCTCTACGACGGCGCCGCCCTGGACGTGCCGACCTTCCACGGCGTCGTGCTGCGCCAGGCCTACGCCAAGGAGCACCCCGAGGTGGTCGACGCCTTCCTCAAGGCGCAGCTCGACGCCACCCGCTACCTGCACGAACACCCGCTCCAGGCCGCGCTGGCCGTGGCGGGCCAGACGGGACTGCCCCCCGAGGTCGTCTACCTCTACAACGGCCCCAACGGCATCTCCACCTTCGACGTCACCCTGAAGCCGCGACTCAAGGCCGCCCACGAGCACGACGTGCCCTACCTCAGACGCATCGGCGACGGCTTCTCCGGGGTGGACGTCACGACGTTCGTCAACGACACCTACCTCCGCAAGGCGTACGGCCCGGCCTACGAGACCGACCTCGCCTCGACCGTCAACCCCGCCGCGATCACCGGCACCGACCCCGTCTGCGACGTCCCCGTCAAGGACCCGGCGACCGCCTCCGAGCTGTGGCTGTCCGGCCAGGAAACCACCCGGCCCGCCGCGACGCCCACCTGCCTGCTGCGGCAGATCGCCGAAGCGGGCACCGCGAAGGTCCGCGCCGCCTACGTCCCCGACACGGCCACCGGGACCCGCTGGTTCGCCGACCGGGCCGTCTGGGTCAGGGACCCCGACGGCGGGAGGAACGCCGAGTTCCTGCCCTTCACCACCGAGGACGGCGCCAGGGCCTACCGCGACGCCCACCCCGGCACCGAGGCCGTCACCTACGACGACGCTCTCAAGGCCGTCCTCAGGGCGTCCCGGTGACCGGCCCCGCGCGCCAGAGCGTCCAGGACCGCCCGGTGGCCCGCCCCGCCGTACGGCGCGGGCGTCCCCAGGGTCACCCGGCCGTGCGGTGGGCGACCAGGATCGGCTGCCTGCTGGTGGCGGCCGGGCTCTGGCAGGCGCTCACCGCGACCGACGCCCGGCTGTGGCTGAGGTTCGACCGGCTGCCGGGGCCCGGTGAGGTCGCCGCGCGCTTCGCCGCCCAGCTCACGACCCGGCTGTACTACCTCGACCTGCTGCAGAGCCTCATCCGCATCCTCACCGGCTTCGCGCTGGCCGCCGTCGCCGGGATCACCGTCGGCGTGCTGATCGCCCGCTCCCGCCGCGCGGGCGACGTGCTGCTGCCGCTCCTTGAGGCCGTACGGCCCATCCCCGCCATCGCCCTGGTGCCTATCGCGATCCTGCTGTTCCCCACCGACGAGCAGGGCATCGTGTTCATCACCTTCACCGCCGCCTTCTTCCCCGTCATGGTCAGCACCCGGCACGCCGTACGGGCGCTGCCCACGCTGTGGGAGGACGCGGTCAGGACGCTCGGCGGGAGCCGTCGCCACGTGCTGTGGAACGTCGTGCTGCCCGGCACCCTGCCCGGCGTCTTCGGCGGCCTCTCGGTCGGCATGGGGGTGGCGTGGATCTGCGTGATCTCCGCGGAGATGATCTCCGGCGAGTTCGGGGTCGGCTACCGGACCTGGCACGCCTACACGATCGTCGACTACCCCGGGGTGATCGTCGGGATGGTCACCATCGGCGCCCTGGGCTGGCTGACCTCCTCCGTCGTCGAACTGGTCGGCAGACGCGTCACCCGCTGGCTGCCGCGTGGGGAAGGGAGCGGGACGTGACACTCACCAGCGGGATCACCGTGGACGCGGGCCGTACCGGGCTGTCGTTCCGGCTCGACGGGGCCGGGTTCGGCTACGGCGGGACGGCCGTGCTGCGCGACGTCGCCCTCGACGTCGCGCCCGGCGAGGTCATGGTGGTCGTCGGAGCCTCGGGCTCGGGCAAGTCCACGCTGCTGCGCGCCCTGGCGGGACTGCTGCCCGCCTGGGAGGGGCGTGTCCTGGCCGGGGACGAACCGGTCACCGGCCCCGGCGCCGAGCGCGCCATGGTCTTCCAGGACGACGGCCTGCTGCCGTGGCGCACCGTGCGGCGCAACGTCGAACTGCCGCTCGCCATCAGGGGGGTCTCCCGGCGCGAGCGCGCGCTGGCCGCCACCGAGTGGATCGAACGGGTCGGCCTGGCCGAGGCCGCGGAGCGGCTGCCCAGGGAACTGTCCGGCGGCATGCGCCAGCGGGTGCAGCTGGCCCGCGCCCTGGTCGGCGCGCCGCGCGCGGTGCTGATGGACGAACCCTTCGGCGCCCTGGACGCCCAGACCAGGGCCGACATGCAACGCCTGCTGCTGGACGTGCTGCGCGACACCTCGGCGACGGTCGTCTTCGTCACCCACGATGTGGACGAGGCGCTGCTGCTGGCCGACCGCGTCGCGGTGCTCGGCCGTACCGGGGTCAAGGCCGTCCTGGAGACGCGGGGCGGGCCCAGGGCGGCCCTGCGCGAACGCATCCTGAAGGAGCTGTAGTGGAGATTCCCCCGGTCACGGACCGTCTCGAACTGGTGTGCGAGGTGCTCGTCGTCGGCGGCGGCACCGCGGGCACGATGGCCGCGATCACCGCGGCCGAGCGCGGCGCCCGGGTGCTGCTGCTGGAGAAGGCCCACGTACGGCACAGCGGCGCCCTGGCCATGGGCATGGACGGGGTCAACAACGCCGTCATCCCCGGCAAGGCCACCCCCGAGGACTACGTCGCCGAGATCACCAGGGCCAACGACGGCATCGTCAACCAGCGGACCATCCACCAGACCGCGACCCGTGGCCACGACATGGTCCGCAGGCTCGAAGGCTACGGCGTGAAGTTCGAGAAGGACGAGTACGGCGACTACGCCGTCCGCCGGGTGCACCGCTCGGGCAGCTACGTGCTGCCCATGCCCGAGGGCAAGGACGTCAAGAAGGTCCTCTACCGGGTGCTGCGCCGCCGCGACATCAGGGAGAGGGTCAGGATCGAGAACCGGGTCATGCCGGTGCGCGTCCTGACCGAGGGCGGCAGGGCGGTCGGCGTCGCCGGGTTCGACACCCGAAGCGGGAGGTTCGTCGTCGTGCGGGCCGGGGCGGTCATCCTGGCCACCGGCGCCTGCGGACGGCTCGGCCTGCCCGCCAGCGGCTACCTCTACGGCACCTACGAGAACCCGGCCAACGCCGGGGACGGCTACGCCATGGCCTACCACGCCGGTGCCGAGCTGAGCGGCATCGAGTGCTTCCAGATCAACCCGTTGATCAAGGACTACAACGGCCCCGCCTGCGCGTATGTGGCCAACCCTTTTGGGGGGTATCAGGTCAACGGTAACGGCGACCGATTCGTCGACTCCGACTACTGGTCGGGGCAGATGATGGCCGAGGTCGCCTCCGAGATCGACTCCGCCCGTGGCCCCATCTACCTCAAGCTCACCCACCTGCCGGAGGAGAGCGTCTCGGCCCTTGAGACCATCCTGCACTCGACGGAACGGCCGACCCGGGGCACCTTCCACGCCGGGCGCGGCCACGACTACCGCACCCACGACGTGGAGATGCACATCTCCGAGATCGGCCTGTGCGGCGGCCACTCCGCCTCCGGCGTCTGGGTGGACAAGAACGGCGCCACCACCGTCCCCGGCCTGTACGCCGCCGGAGACCTGGCGTGCGTCCCGCACAACTACATGATCGGCGCCTTCGTCTTCGGCGACCTCGCCGGGGCGCACGCCGCCGCCGGCCACCGGGTCCCCACGACGCTCCCCGAGGACCAGGTCGCCGCCGCGCACGAACTCGTCTACCGGCCGCTGCGCAACCCCGAGGGGCCGCCGCAGCCGCAGGTGGAGTACAAGCTGCGCCGCTTCGTCAACGACTACGTCGCCCCGCCCAAGACCGGCGCCAAGCTGGAGATCGCGCTTGAGTCCTTCGAGCGGATGCGCCAGGAGATCGCCGCGATGGGCGCGCACACCCCGCACGAGCTGATGCGCTGCGTCGAGGTGGACTTCATCCGCGACTGCGCCGAGATGGCCGCCCGTTCCTCCCTGGTGCGCACCGAGAGCCGCTGGGGCCTCTACCACGACCGCGCCGACCTGCCGGAACGCGACGACGAGGGCTGGCTGTTCCACCTGAACCTGCGCCGCCGGTCCGATGGCGCCATGGAGTTCGTCAAGCGTCCCGTCGAGCCGTACATCGTGCCCGTCGAGGAGTTCCAGCCGGTCCAGGCCGAGCCCGTGCTCATCGGCGCCCACACCAGCGCCCCGGTGCGCACGGCCGTGGAGACCCGCTCGACCGGGACCGCCGTCGGCCGCTCGCCCCGCATCCTGGAACTGCACCGGCTCGCCGAGGAGCAGCCGCCGGTCGAACGGCTCACTCCCTACCTCGCCGATCCCGACCCCAAGGTGCGCCGGGCGGCCATCGCGGTGCTCACCGAGACCGTGCCCGACGGCGCCGGTCAGGCGCTGGTCGCCGCCCTGGCCGACGACCACGGCATGGTACGGCGGGCCGCCGCCAACGGCCTGCGGGAACTCGTCGAGGTGCTGCCCGCCGACGCCGCGCTCGGCGCGGGCCTGACCACCCGGACGGACAGCCCGGACGCCGTGGTCAGGGCGAGCGCGCTGGACGTGCTGCGCGCCCTGCGGCTGGGAGACGCCGAGGTCTTCGCGGCGGGCATCGGGGACGCCGACCACCGGGTGCGCATCGAGGCGATCCGCGGTCTGGTCTCCCTCGACGAGTCCGGCCTGGTGGCCGAGGCGGCCGGAGACACCTCCCGGGAGGTCCGTGTCCGGGTGGCCGTCGGCCTGGGCACCGTCGGCAAACCGTCCGCCGCCCTGGAGACGCTCGCCGACGACCCCGACCCGCTCGTCAGGGCCGCCGCCCTCGAATCGTCCGGCGCCACCGGCTCCCCGCTGACGGCGGCGGCCGTACGGGGGCTGGGGGACCCGGCCTGGCAGGTGCGGGTCGGGGCGGCCCGCTGCCTGGGCGCGTCCGACCCCGAGGTCGCGGTGCCCCTCCTCACCGAGGCCGCGACCGACCCCAACCTCGACGTGCGCAAGGCCGTCGTCCTCGCGCTGACCCCCTGGAGCGCGAGGCCGGAGGTGGCCGAGGTGCTGCGGGCCGTACTGTCCGACCCGGACGCCGACGTCCGCGCCTACGCCCGCCGGGCCCTGCCCGCCTGACACGCGCGAGGCCCCGGCGCCGTACGGTGCCGGGGCCTCGAAGGAAGGGCGAGCGGTCAGGCGTCGAAGGTGCCGGTGTTCACGTGGCCGATGAACGAGCGCCACTGGGTGGGGGTGAACGCCAGGGCGGGTCCGGAGGGGTCCTTGCTGTCACGGACGGCGACCAGGTTGGGGAGGTTGGTGGCGACCTCTACGCAGTTGTCGTGGGTGCCGCTGAGGCTACTCTTGCGGAACTCAGCACCGGATAGATCGGTGATCTTATGCATGATCGCTCCTTACCGTGGTGATGAGCGCCACGGACTCCTCGGGGGTCAACGCCTTTTGGAGAAGGCGCTCGAAAGCCAGCGTAAGGTCACGAACTTGGGCAGGGTCTTCCAGGTATGCTTCGCCTGCGGGGCCTCCGGCGTAGGCAACGTCTGGATCTTCTTCGTCGAAGGAGAAGATGGAGAAGGAGCCGTTCAGCCCGGAATGCGGGCCTGCTGCCATCGGCAGAACCTGGATTGTGACGGTGGGCCAGCCAGAGATCTGGACAAGATCGTCGAGTTGGGCGGCCATGGCGCTGGCGGCTCCAATTGGTCGACGGAGCGCTGTTTCGTCTATCAATACGTGAACGGTGGGTTTGGAGCTCAGTAGCGCTACTTTGCGCTGCATTCGTGCCGCTACGCGACGTTGCAGCTCGTCTTCGTCCAGGTCGGGGCGCTCGCTGATGATCGCGCGTGCGTAGTCTTCGGTCTGGAATAGCCCTGGGATCAGCAGGGGTTCCCATGTCCGGATGTGGGCTGCGTCCGCTTCAAGGCTGACATATGCCCCAGCGAGCACGTCGCTATAAGCGGCCCACCATCCTCGTTGATTTGCCTCGCGGCCCAGTTGGGCCAGGGTTGCCTTGGCTTCTGCGGTGACGCCGTACAGATCGCAGGCTTTGGCGATGTCGGGGACGGTTACCTTGATCCGTGCGATCTCGATCCGGTTGAGTTTGGATCGGCTCCAGCCAAGGTGTTGTGCCGCCTGTTCTGGGGTGAAGCCCGCCTCTTCCCGGAGTCGTCGCAGCTCACGGCCAAGACGGCGATGGCGGACGGTTGGACTCTTCAGGACCATGGCGTAAGTGTGACGTCCTTTCTCAAGGAAATCTTAGAGTAGTGCTTGCGTGCGTGCGCAGGGCACGATCATTATGTGAGGTGTCCCGGAGGAAGGATGGCCATGGCGGCGAGGTTGACCATCGCGTCACTCCTCGCCCGTCTCGGGTGTCCACTTCTCCTGGGGCTGCACGACGGTTCCCACGCCTTGCTCGGGGCGCACGTACCCTTCCTGGGTAAGTCTGGCGAGCGCTTTGCGGACGGTGTTGCGCGCCAAGCCGAACTCCTCTTCCAACTGGATCAGGCTTGGTATCAACCGCCGGGTCGGGTAGGTGCCAGCTTCGATGCGGGCTCTGAGGATGACGTAGAGCTGCCTCCATCGGGCTGTCCCCTCCTCCCAGACCCACTCCCCCTGAACGATCATAAGGAAGACCGTAGACATGGAGGCTCTGGTTTGAAGAGTCACGACCGTCCATGCTCTGGAGTGATAGACCGTGAACGTTCAGGTAAGAGTAAGTCTCTGAACTGCATAAACACATAAGAAGATCATCTAACGTCAGACGGAAACGGCCTGCCGAACGCTGCACACGTCCGACAGGCCCTTGATCAGGAAGGTGTCTCCTGACGTGAGTAAGAGTAGTGCCCGGGACTCCAGACCGGACACGTCGATCCGGGACGGTTGTGCCTGCTTCGCCGGTGCCGTTCCCTTGCCGATGGGGTGTGCCCGGTGTGGGCATGCCCCCTATGCCCACGGGTGTTCGCAGCAGGACGGGCACGAGTACGTGCAGCCGTCCGGGCTGTTGATGAACGCCCGTCTGCAGGCTCGTCGCGAGTACGGCCCGCAGGTCCTTCCCGCTCCCCGGCTTCCGGTGGAGGTGGCGCCCGCTGAGGTGGTTCCGCTGGTACCCGCTCAGCGTCGGCCCGACCCCGATCCTGAGCCGGAGGTGCCCGCGATGGTTCCGGCTGCGAAGGCCGTACCGGACGACGGCGTGGAGCCGGTTCCTGTGGATGCCCCGGGGGCGGCTCCGGAGGCGGTGCCTGTCACGCCGATACGGCCTGCTCGGCTGCCGCTGCCTCGGCGGGTTCGGCGTCCGTTCCCCAGGGTTCCTCGGTCGGGGGTCATCTGGACGCGGGTGCACCAGGCCCACCACCACGGCGTACGGCCCGCGAGCGGCGGGCCGTACCGGCGCGGAGACCGATGTCGCGTTCCCCATGCTCGTACGGCCTGTCGGCCGGTTCGGGTTTCGGCTGTTCCTTGTCCCGCAGGGCAGGCCCGTCTGGCGAGCACCCTGGCCAGACATGCCTCTGATCGGATCACGGAGGTCCAGATCATGCAGCACATCCCCAGCCGCCCGGTGATCCCGGGCTGGCGGTTGATCGTCAGTGACGCGGGCCGGTTCTGGGCCTTCCGCAACCACCTCTTTCCCCGCGCCGCCGTACGGGCCGGGGCGCAGTCGGCGGTGGACGCCGACACCTTCGACGAGGTCCAGGCCGTCATCGCCGAGCAGGAGGAGAAGGCCCGCGTCGCTCTGGTCGAGGAGGTCACCTCGTGACCGGACGGCACCGTGACGGCCTGCCGTACGCCCCCGTCTATCGGCGGGTGTGGGACGGTCCCGCACGGGCCGAGGCCGAGCGGATCGACCAGGCCTGGGTGGACTGGACGGTGCTCTACAGCCTGGGACGACGCGCCTTCTACGCGGTGGCCGCCTGGGACGGTCCCCGGCCGGTGATCGTCGAGGACCCCACCGGAAACGGGTTGGAGGAGCGGATGCGGGAGGCGGAGATGATCCGAGCCATCCGGCTCTCGTCGCAGTCCTCCCCGGCGCCGGTTCGGCGTAGGAGGGGTGGGGCCGGTCGTCCGTCTTCCGGGGCGCGGAACGGGGAGGTCGGCGGGGAGCGGGGTTCGCCGGGTGAGGAGACGGCATCGGCTGGGGGACGGTCTTCGCCGGGTGAGGGAATGGTGTTCGCCGGTGGACGGCCTTCGCCGGGTGGGGAGACGGTGTCCGCCGGAGGGCGTTCGCCGGGTGGGAGGGCGGCATGATGCCGTTCGTCGAACTGACGTGTCCAGTGGGTGGTGTCGCATATCCCAGTTGCGACAGCTTGCGGCGGGCTCATCCTGACTGGCTGGTTTTCCACAGCTCACGGTCCGGACTGTGGAGCGCCTATCGGAGTGTCCTGTCCGGCAGGCCGTGTCCCGGGGACGTGCTGCTGGTGCGGGCCGGGTCGGTCGGGGAGTTGGAGCGCAAGCTGACCGCCCAGGCACCTCCGGTGGTGCCGCCGAGCATCCAGGCCGTGGCCGTCGCCCGCGCGCTTCGGACTCGGACCGCTCGGGTTGTTCAGGCCGTATGCCCTGGTCAGGCCATCGCGCCTGGTCGGTCTACGGCGTTGCGCAGGTTGCTGCGCTCCCCATAGCCGGTACGGCGGCTCGCCGTGCCCCTTGAGCGTGCGGTCCAGGGATGAGGGACCTGGACCGCACCCCTCCGCACCCCATGAGCGTGCGGTCCAGGCGGGAGGGGTCTGGGCCGCACACCCTCGCAGACGGCTCCCACGCACGCCGGGACAGATGGGCGTGCCGGGGAAGAGGGAGTCGTCTGGCGCACCGGCCCCGAGCACGTGGGGCCGGTTCTCCTCCAGGGTGCCCGGCCAAGTGCTCCCCGGCTCGGGGCCGGGCACCTGCCCCACGAAAAGGCCCCGAACTCCGGGCTTCGTGGCCAGAACGAAGGCCCTCGAAAGGTCGGCTCGAACGAAGGTCCCGGACCTCACGACCCGGGTCGAAAGACCTCGGAAACCCCGGCCCGAGCGAAGCGTGTTCCTGTCCGCCCTCCGAACCGGGAAGACCATGACCGACGACGAACGACGGTTGATCGACCTGCTCATCAGCACCCACCCCGGCTGGCGGTACGAACAACACGATCTGCCCGGCCTGCCCCGTTGGTGGGCCATCCGGTACGAACCGCTACGCCCCGACCAGCGCAGAGCCGGAGCCCGGGACGCCCTCGGCCGTACGACCCTGCGCCGGCTCGCCCGCGCGCTGGCCCGGCACGACCAGATCCTGCACATGCTCCGCTACTGAAGGAGAACCCCTATGTCCCCCCTCAAAGCCGTCGCCCCGGACGGCACCTTCTCCACCGGGCCCGACACCACCGAACGCCTCCTCACCCCCGGCGAAGTGGCCCGCATCTTCGGAGTCGATCCCAAGACGGTGAATCGGTGGGCGCTGACCGGGCGCATCCCCTCGGTCAGGACCCCCAGCAGGCAACGCCGCTACCGCCAGAGCGATATCAACGCCCTTCTCAACGCCTCACCTTGACCGTCACCTTTCGGCGGTCTCCTGGCGGACGTGCGCCTGTCGGCGGAGCGGTGGCCGTCGGCCTGGGTGCCGTCGGCAAACCGTCCGCCGCCCTGGAGACGCTCGCCGACGACCCCGGTTTCGACACGCGCGAGGCCGGAGGTGACCGAGGCGCTGCGGGCCGTACTGTCCGACCCGGACGCCGACGTCCGCGCCTACGCCCGCCGGGCCCTGCCGGCCTGACCGCTCCCCGGGTCCTCGGCGAAGGGCCCGGACGGGGTGCTCCGGCTGTCTCACGGACGGAGCGGGGATCTGAGACCCGGGGCCCACGCGGGGAATTCACCGGGTTTCGACGACGGTCGGACCGGTGAAATGTGAGGCGTTCTCAGCGCATAGAACTTCTCGGCCTTTCCGGAGGTGGTGGGTGCCGTGCGACCACGGTCTCTTCGGGTCGTGAGGCATTGTTCAGGTGTCAACGGGGAGGGGAGTGGGCGGTATTTTCCCGGCCAGGCGTCGTGTCGATTCGCGAACGGGACAGAAGTCCCTTTCACGGAGTGGGCGGGAGCATCGTCGCTGCCGTCCGTGTGAATAAGCGGTTGACGCGGGGATCGAAGCGGCCAAGGCCGTGATTACCTGTCTGATAATAGTTGACAGTCACTCTTGAGGGTGACATATTGTTTTGCGATATCAACAGGGTGAATGTTTTACCAGGTCGATCTGTTCCGGTCGGTTCGCGTGGTCTTCATGTCTCGGGGAGTGAGGGGTCGTCTTTCGCCGCCCTGGGGCACTGAAAGAGGGAACGGTCCGTGTTGGGCTGAAACGGGCTCCGGGTGGGGCGATAACGGTCGTGCTGATATTCGTTCAGAACGTGTTCTGCCTCCGCCTGCCGTGCCGGAGGTTTTTGGGGTGTGCCGCTGACGGAGTCGGGGCTCCGTCGACCGGTCGGCACCTCTGTGACGGTATTCCGTGATAAGAGTGCGGCCGTCGACGATTTATCGGCCATGACGCCCGCTGAAACGAGATATCGGTAAAGCGGTGGTGAGGCATTCCTTCTTTCGGAGCGCGCGGCGCCGGAACGCGTGATCGGCGTGTCGGACGACCTGGTCCAGGAACGGAGAAAGGGCACCCTTCGCCGAGGGAGAAGAGAATTGGCTGTTCAGGCCGGAGAGACGACGCCGTCAGGCGGCACCCACACGAGAGAGGGCTATCAGCCCGAGCTTTCCGCGGTTGAGACGGTCCCCGTCGGTTCGCTGCTTCCCGCTGACTCCCCACGGCGCCTCGGGGAGAACGCCCAGCACATACGCATGCTCTCCGGCACGGAGGACACGTTGCCTCCGGTGATCGTGCACCGGGAGACCATGCGGGTCATCGACGGGATGCACCGATTACAGGCGGCGGTCGTACGCGGTGAGGAGACCATTCGGGTGCGGTTCTTCGAAGGCGACGAACACGACGCCTTCGTGGTGGCCGTCAAGGAGAACACGGCGCACGGCCTTCCGCTCTCCACGGGGGACCGCGTCGCGGCGGCGGCCCGTATCCTCCGCTCGCACCCGCACTGGTCGGACAGGGCGATAGCCAGGATCTCAGGCCTGTCCGCGCGGAAGGTGGCGGACATCCGCCGCACCGTACTCCCGCAGGACGCGCAGCCGAAGGCCCGGCTGGGGCGTGACGGCCGGACACGCCCGCTGGACGGCTCCGCCGGCCGGATGCGCGCCGCCGAACTGATCGTCAAGGAGCCGCAGGCCTCCCTGCGGAGGATCGCGCAGCAGGTGGGGATCTCACCGGGCACGGTGCGGGACGTCCGCGACCGGTTGCGACGAGGGGAGGACCCCCTGCCGAGGGCACTGCGTCCGCAGACGCCGGAGAAGACGCCGCCCGGGTCGCGCCGGCCTTTGGCGCCCGAACCCGAGCGCGACCAGCGCCGGAGGTCGCCCCTGAACATCCTGATGAAGGACCCCTCCCTCCGATCCGCGGAACGCGGGCGGCACCTTCTCCGTCTGCTCAGCGTCAACGCCGCGCTCGCCGAGTCCTCGGACTGGCTGGTCGGCGTCGTCCCGGAGTACTGCGTCGGCCTGGTCTGCCAGGTGGCCATGGAGAACGCCGCCGTGTGGGAGAGGTTCGCCGAGAACCTTCAGCGGCGAACGGTGCGGCCCAGCCCCCGGGAAGGCTGACCGGGCTCCCGCCGGTCCTGGGCGCGCCGGTCACAGGGGGGCGCGTACGGGCTCCCGTAGGACGGCGCCCTCGGTGGCGCTCTCAACGGCGCCCTCGGTGGCGTCCCCGGTGGTGCTCTCCGCGGCGCGGCCCGCGCGGTGCCGGCGAACCGCGTCACGGTTGGCGCACCGCTGGGAGCAGTAACGCTGCCGCCCGGTACGGGAGGTGTCGGCGAAGATCGTGACGCACTCGACCACGGCGCACCGCCGGAGCCGGTGCATTCCCCGCCCGACCAGATGCAGCGCGGTGCCCACGGAGACGAGCGCGAACAGCACGGCGCCGAGTGACCGCTGGTCGTCGCGGTAGTGCAGGTGCCAGCCGCTGCCCGCGTGGTCGGTCAGCCGTGGATAGGCGGCGGACCCGGCCAGCATGCGGTTGACCAGTTCGGCGCGTTCGTGCTCGTCGGCGGCGTCGACGACCTTCTCCCACGCGTCGAGTACGGCGTGGACGCGGTCCACGTCCTGCGGCGTGACCGGGTGTTCCAGCACGAGTCCGGCGGCCTCGCAGCGGTCCGCGAGCTCCTCTGCGGTCGCCGGGCGCCGGTTGGCCAGATCCGCGGCGAGGTTCACGGCGTCTCCGCCGTAAGGGTTGAGGTGCATAAGACCATTACATCACCCTTGTCCGTATGACACATCACACCGGCGTGCGCCAGGCGTCCCAGGACGACATCGCTGAACTCGTCCGCCTGCGGGCGCTGCTGTTCGGGGACCTCGGCGGAGACTTCTTCAACCCCTCGTCGGCGGGCGACGAATGGCGGACGGCCCTCGCCGCGGTCCTGAAGGAGAAACTGACGCGGGACGACACGCGAATCCTCGTCGTGGACGGCCACGAAGGCCTCGCCGCCTGCGGCATCGGCACCGTCGAGCAGTGGTTTCCCGGCCCGCACTCGCGCAACGGCCGCATCGGACACGTGATCGGCGTGGTCACCGATCCGGCGTATCGCCGACGTGGCCACAGCCGCGCGATCATGCGGGGCCTGCTCGACTGGTTCAGGGAGAGCGACGCCGTCCGGGTCGACCTGTACGGCTCCCGCGAGGGCGAGCCGCTCTACCGGGAACTCGGCTTCTTCGACCATCCCGACCCCGCGCTGTGCTGGCGCCCGTGAGGAACGCCCAGCCGTACGGGCGATATCGGTGGGTCATCCTCGTCGTCGCCACCTTCACCCAGGCCGCCTCCGGATTCTTCGTGCAGGGCATCGGGGCGATGGGCATCCACCTGCAACGTGATCTCAGCCTGAGCACGGCCCAGCTCGGCCTGCTGCTCTCGGCGGCCCAGCTGGCCCCCCTGGTCGGGTTGCTGGTCGCCGGAGAGCTGCTGGACCGCCACGACGAGCGCTGGGTCGTCGGGGCGGGCGCCTGCGTCGTCGCCGTGAGCCTGGGGGTGGGCGGCACGACGCGGACGTATGAGTCCCTGCTCCTCGTCCTGCTGGTCGTCGGCGCCGGATACAGCACCGTCCAGCCCGGTGGCGGCAAGTCGGTGGCGTCCTGGTTCGACACGTCCCAGCGGGGGCTGGCGATGGGAATCCGCCAGGCGGGCCTGCCGCTGGGCGGCGTGCTCGCCGCGGCCACGCTGCCCGCCCTCGCCGCCGAACTCGGCCTGCGGGCGGCGCTCACGGCCGGTGCGCTCGTCGCGCTGCTGGGCGCCGTCGCCTTCGTGGCCCTCTACCGCAGGCCGCCCGTGCGGCCCCTCCCCGGTCCTCCGGGCGGCTCGCTCGGATCGCGGTCACGGGCGCTCCGCGAACCGGCCATGGTGAGGACCGTTGTTTCCGGGATGAGCCTGGTCTCGGTGCACAGCGGGATCGGCGTCCTGACCGCGCTGTACCTCCACGAGGTGACGGCCCTCGAAGCGGGCCCGGCGGCCCTGGTCCTGGTGGCGGTCCAGGGGGCGGGGGTCGCCGGTCGCGTCTGTCTGGCGGCCTGGAGCGACCGAGGCCGATCCGGACGTCACACCTGCGTCCTGACCTGCGTGGCCGCCGTGACCGTGGGGATGTCGGCGCTGGCCACCCCGTTGGGGTGTTCGCCCGTGGCGGCCTGCCTGGTGTTCGTCTGGCTCGGCTTCTTCGGAATCGGCTGGTACGGCCCATGGGTCGCCCACGTGGCCGAATCGGCGCCCCCGGGCAGGACGGGCTTCGCCCTCGGCGCGGCCATGGCCGCCAACCAGATCGCCGTCGTCCTGGCGCCGCCCGCCCTCGGCCTGGTCAAGGACCTGACCGGCGGCTTCACGGCGCCCTGGACACTGCTGGCCGCGATGACCGCCATCACCCTGCTGGCCACGGCCCGTGGAGAACGCCGACCCGGAGGTACGGCCCGGCGCCAGCCGTACGAGGACAGGGTCCGGGTGAGGCCGGCGGTCACCGACGACCCTCCGGGAGGTCGGTGACCGAGACCGCGGCGGCCGGACGCGTGGGGTCAGCCGTCTGTCGGCGCCACCGCCGACGGCCCTCCGGGTGACCGGAAGCGGCGGGGTCGTCTCGCCGCCGTACGTCAGCCGACTCCTTTCCCGGTCTTCCCGGGGGCCAGCAGGTCGCGCAGTCGGGTGCATTCACGGACGAAACGGCTCCTGCCGCCCCGCGCCGCGTGGGACGAGACCGCCGGGATCTCACCCTTGGCCCCGGTCCAGGACGCCACGTCGGCGGTGAGGGCCACCAGCTCTGAGTGGACGACGGTCGGCCGTTCCCCCTCGTCCGGCAACAGCATCGGCGTCATGGTCCTGAGGATCTCCCAGACCTGCTCGTGCGCGCCCTGGTGGACGGCCTCGGTGAGGGCGGCCAGCACCGGACGGGTCTCGAACCAGGCGCGGCGGATCAGGTACGCCAGCTGACGGCCGACCGCCGCACCGGGCAGGTCCCCCCTGGCCGCCATCCGCAGCAACGCCTGTACGGCCTCCGGGCGTTCCGCGGCCAGGAAGTAGGCCAGGACGAGCGCGGTCGCCTCCCCGGCGGGGCCGTCCGCCTGGGTCAGGGCCACGAGATGCGGCGGGTACACCCCCGGACGGTCCCACTGGTAGAGCAGGTGGGGCAGGTAGTTGACGGCGACGACCTCCCGGTGCGACGGCAGGATCGCGGGCCACCACTCCATGGCCTGGCCGTGCCCCTCCCGGTACCACCGCGACGGCTCGCCGAGCAGTTCGTCGATGAGGTCGTGCCCGGTCGGCTCGGCGCGCAGCACCGGTATCAGCCGGATGCTTGAGGCGGGTCCCAGCTCGTCGTCGCCGAAGACGCGATCACGCGCGTTCTTGACGTATCCCCACCGCACGGCCGCCTCGGGGTCGGGCAGACCGCCCCCGGCCAACCAGGCGGCGACGGCCTCCGCCGCCCGCGACCCGACCCGCGCGGCACGCTCCGCCGCCTCGGCGTGGCGCCCCCTCGGCAGCCGCAACAACGCCTGCCGCAGGTCGGCGGGCAGCGGCTCGACCCCCGCCGCCGCGCAGACCTCCAGCCGTTCCACCAGCACGTCGGGTGCGAGATGCCCGGTCATCGACGTGGGCGTCGCCAGCAGGACGGGCGGCAGCGCGCCCTTCCGCAGCGCGCCGTACAGCTCGGCGAACCGGCGCAGCAGGAACATGTGCGGCCCCGAGACGTCCCGGGGGTCGGGCAACCGGTTCCGCGTGCGGTACTTCGCAGCGAGGAGGCCCAGGCCGAAGCGCGGCTCGGTCCGGTCCTGCGAGGGCGTGAGCAACCTCTGCGCGAAGACCCCGAGATCCGCGACCCGGCGGAAGATCTCCTCCCGCCAGTCCTTGGGCAGGGACACGTCCTCGTCGGCGGCGGCGTGCGTCATCGAGAAGCCCGTACCGGCCAGGGGATCGACCGGTGCGGCCTCCGGCACCCCGGGGTCGCCCCCGGAGGCGACGACCTCCCGGGCGAGGGCGGTGATCCAGGAGGAGGCGTCGAGCCACGGTCCCGTCCCGTCGTCCAGATGGGAGAAGGCCGCCAGCCGCTCGCGCAGGGCCGTACGGTCACCCCCGGCCTGCTCGACGAAGGCGGCCAGCCACCGCTCGCACTCCACCCAGCCGCCGTGGGGGTCGCCCAGCGAGGGGGCGGGGAAGGGGCCGGCCTCCTCGACGGTGGGCAACGCCGTGGGGGAGAACGCCTCGGACGTCTCCGGCCCCGCGACCTCGCCACCGAACACCGCCGCCACCCGCGCGCCGAGGTCGGCGGGCAGCAGCGGAACGGCGTCGGTGATCGTCGCGGCCCCGGCCCCGAAGGCGGCGGCGTGCTTGACGGCGATCCGGGCCGCGCGCCGCCGCACCTCGTAGGAGGTGTGCGCGAACGCCGTGGCCAGCGCCGGCGCCGTCTCCCCGGCCAGCTCGGGCGCCCGCCGTACCTCCTCGTCGAGCCAGCGCAGGCCCGCGTCGGCCAGCTTCGCCTCGGGCCGGAAGACCAGCGCGTCGATCGCCTCGGCGACGTCGGCCGCGTCGTGCGGGCCGGTACGGCGGACCTGGGCGAGCGCCAGCGTGGCGACCGCGCTGGGAGCGGTGGGCAACAGCCGCAGGTAGTCACGCGCCCGGGCGGCGGCCTCGTGCGGCTCCGGCGCGAGGAGTTCGTGCAACCGTACGAAGAACCGCAGGTCAACGGCGTCGCCACCCCGCAGGAAACGGCTCAGACAGCCGTCGAGGAACTCCTCACGTGAGACCTTCCCGGCCTTGAGGAGCCACTGGATCCGGGCGAGCCACAGGGTGGGGGCGGGGGTCAGCCGCTCCTCTCGCAGGGCGCGGCCCACCCCCTCCGCCTCGAAGATCCGGGGAAGCAGCGTGTCCGTCAGCGGATCGTCCTCAATCGTCCCGGCGGAGAGCCAGGCGAGCACGAGCGGGTCGTGCCTGGGCGGCTCGACGCCACACGTCCGCAGCAGCGCCAGCGCCAGCGGGATGACGTGGTCGTCCGCCGTACGGATCTTCCTGGCGAGCCGGACCGCCACGTCGGCCTGCCAGGCAGCGGGACGGGTGGCCAGCGTGCGGACCAGCTCTGCCGGGGGCGGCGCCGCCGCCCATCGGGGGGCGAACTCGCGGCGGGCCAGCCAGGCGACCGCCGCGGCGGGGCCCGGGATCGTGCCCGCGCCGACGATCCGCAGCGGCGTCCCGAACTCGGCGAGCCCGTCGCGCCCCGCCGAACGGGCGGCCGTCTGCCCGGAGGACCGCAACCAGGAGGGCCAGTCCTCCTCCGCGCCGTAGTCGGCCCCGAGGCGGGCCCGCCAGTCCTCACGGGCTTTCCGCTCGGCTTTCTCCCGCATCTCCGCCAGGAGCTCCGGCAGCCGACGAGCCACTTCGGCCCGCTCGGCCTCGGTCAGTACGGCGACGCGGCCGGTCAGCGCCTTGACCTTGCGCGCGGTGACGAGGTCGCGTATCTCCTGCCAGGCGGTCACCGGACCACCTCCGCGAAGGCTCCGGGGGCCCACCCGTGCTCCCTGTCACAGGGCGGCACGGGCATCATGTTCTCCCCGAAGAAACCGCGTCGGTGAGCCGACGTGTGGCGCGTTCCCGGCGGTTCGGCCTCCCACGCGCTCGACGCGGCGCAGCCGGAGGCCGACCGTTCCGGACGACCCTCAACCGGGTTGGGAGGCGCGGCGTAACCGTACGCCCACGTCGCACTTGTCATGCGCGGGACATTAGGGATCGTCACTGACAAAACACATGCGCACGTGGGAGCCGTCGCCCCAAGGGCCCTCAGCGCGCACGCGGGGGTGAGGCGCGATGTCAGAGTTCTTGGCCGACTCGGAAGGCCCTCCCACGCGCGGGTGAGGCATCCTTCGTGCGGCCCGCACTCGCGACCCTGAAGGCCCTCCCGCGCGCACGTGGGTGAGGCCCGGCTGTAGGACGCCGAACGGGGCCACCTGGGCCCCGCCCGCGCGCACGCGGGCGGGGCCGTCGTCAGGTCCTACCGGGACGGTTCCCCGGCGGAGGTCACGCCCGGCACCGGGGCGTAACCCGCGGCCCGGGTGGTGAAGATCCCCCGCCCCCGGGTCCGGCCGCGCAGCCGGGTCGCGTATCCGAACACCTCGGCCAGTGGAACAGTCGCGGTGATCACCACCGTGTCCGTCCTCGCGCTCGTGTCCAGGATCCGGCCACGCCGTGCCGCCAGGTCGCCCAGCACCCCACCCGCGGTGTCACCGGGCACGACGACCGTGACCTCGACCACCGGTTCCAGCAGCACCATCCGGCAGGCGCGCAGGGCCTCCCGCAGCGCGAACCGACCGGCCGCCCGGAACGCGAGCTCGGAGGAGTCCTTGGGGTGGGTGGCCCCGTCGGTCAGCGTGACCCGCAGACCCGTCACCGGATGACCGCCGAGCGGACCCTCGGCCAGGGCGTCCCGGCAACCGGCCTCCACCGCCCGGACGTACTCCCGGGGAACCCGTCCACCGGTGACGGTCGAGCGGAACTCGAACCCGGCCTCCACCGCTTGGACGTACTCCTGCGGGACCCGTCCGCCGGTGACGGACGAGCGGAACTCGAACCCGGCCTCCAAGGGGTCCACGTCAAGGACGACGTGGGCGAACTGACCGGCGCCCCCGTCCTGCTTGACGTGCCGGTACAGCAGCCCGGACACCCCCGAGGCGACCGTCTCCCGGTGGGCGACCTGCGGCCGGCCCACGCGGACCTCCAGCCCGTTGGCGCGCCGGATCTTCTCGACCGCGACCTCCAGGTGCAGCTCGCCCATGCCGGAAAGCACCGTCTGACCGGTCTCGGCGTCGGTCCTGACGGCCAGCGAGGGATCCTCCTCGACCAGCCGCGCCAGAGCCGTCGCCAACCGGTCGGCGTCGCCGCCCCCGCGCGCCTCGACCGCGACGGAGACCACCGGGTCGGTCGCGGCCGGCGGTTCGAGGAGCAACGGCGCCGAGGGCGCGCACAGGGTGGTCCCGGTGCGGGACGTCTTCAGCCCGACCACCGCGACGATGTCCCCGGCCACCGCCCGGTCCACCTCGGTGTGCCGGTCGGCCCGCACCCGCAGGATCCGGCCGATCCGCTCGGTGCGTCCCGTTCCGGCGTCCAGCACCGTGTCCCCCTTCCGTACCGTTCCCGAGTACACCCGCACGTACGTCAGCCGCCCGGTGGCGGTCGCGTTCACCTTGAACACCAGGGCGGAGAACGGTGCCGCCGGGTCGGCGGCGCGCTCCTGCGGCGAGCCGTCCTGGACGCCGCGCACCGCGGGCACGTCCAGCGGGGAGGGCAGGTAGGACACGGCGGCGTCCAGCAGCGGCTCGATCCCCCGGTCGCGGTAGGCCGATCCGCACACCACCACCACGCCCTCACCGGTACGGGTCAGGTCGCGCAGCACGGTGGCGAAGGTCCGCGCGGAGATCGCCGACTCCGCGCAGAACTCCTCCAGCGCGACGGGATGCAGTTCGGCCACCGTCTCCTCCAGCAGCCGGCGACGCCGGAGCGCCTCCTCCAGCAGGGGGTCCGGCACCGGGCCCTCCGTGAACACGCCGTCGTCGGTCCAGAGCAGCGCCCGCATCCGCGGCAGGTCCACCACCCCGGTGAACGTGTCCTCCCGCCCGATCGGCAGCTGGACCACCAGCGGGGTCCCGTGCAACCGGGTGCGGATCGATTCGACGGCCGTGTCGAGGTCGGCTCCGGCGCGGTCCAGCTTGTTGACGAAGGCGATCCGCGGCACCCCGTGCCGGTCGGCCCGCCGCCACACCGCCTCGCTCTGCGGCTCGACTCCCGCGACGCCGTCGAAGACCGCGATCGCGCCGTCGAGCACCCGCAGCGAGCGCTCCACCTCGTCGGAGAAGTCGACGTGGCCCGGGGTGTCGAGCAGGTTGATCCGGTGACCGTCCCAGACGCAGCTCACCGCCGCGGCGAAGATGGTGATCCCACGATCACGCTCCTGGGGGTCGAAGTCGGTGACGGTCGTCCCGTCGTGCACCTCGCCACGCTTGTGGGTGGTGCCGGTGACGTACAGGATCCGTTCGGTGACGGTGGTCTTCCCGGCGTCGACGTGGGCGAGGATGCCCAGGTTGCGGACGTTGTTCAACTGGTCGGTACGCACGGCCTACGGCCCTTCTCGGGGATCCGGACAGGACAGCGCGATTGCCTGACGAGACGGCCCGGGACCGGGCCGTGGGGAGTCCTCGTGCGGGGTGACCGCATCGGGAAGGACCCGTCCGGCGACTTCGGCGCCGGACAGGGATCAGATGGTCGTCAGGAGGTCGTCCGGTGTCAGCCGCGCAGCGGACACCGGGACGACGAAGACACCAGGATCACCTCGTGCCGTGACGGGGGGACGATCGCAGCGGTGCTGTGTCGCACGACTGGCCCCTCTCTCGTCACAACGCCCGATGCGCCGTTCGTGGCGAGTGTATTGAAACCGGTATGGGCGGGAAACCGGTTTTCTCCCCGGAACCACCGGGCCCGGTCACGGACGGCGCTTTCGCGGCCGGCCTCTTCGCGGGGCGCGGCGGGTTCGGTGAGCGGCGGGGCCCGGCGAGGTGCGGCGGGGGTCGGCGTCCCACCGAATAGCCACATCGGCGGCTGTCCGGCGCTCGACGGAACTGTCATCGGTTCCGTCATGTGGCTGCGTGCGAGCGGGTACGGCGTGCAACGATCACCTCGTTCGGGCCGTTCTTCTTCCGAGAGACGGCGCAGACGTCAATCGTTGGGATTTGATTTTCGGATATATGAATATGGGTGTGCCGAAAACCGTATTCTTCTATTGTTGATGATCGTTATACATTTCTGGGGTATGCATTGATGTTCTTCCCCCGGAGGTTGTTTCATGTTCTTTCGCCCATCCGGTACGGCTGGTGCGGGCGCCTCGGCGTATGCGCAGTATCGGGCGAAGCTCGCCGAGGGGAGGACTCGGCGGCTGGCGCTGCGGGCGGGGCTCGTGCTGGTGAGCGCGATCGCGGTGTGGTGGCTGTGGAACTGGCCGACGGCCCTGCTGGTCGCCGTTGTGGTCGGGACCGCCGACACGGTGTACCGCTGGCGTCGGCACGAGGCCGTACGAACCTGGCGCAAAGGGGCGATCGGCGAACGGCGTACCGCCAGGATGCTGCGTCCTCTGGGGCGGCACGGATACACCGTGCTCCACGACCGGGCCCTGCCCAGCGGCCGGGCCAACGTCGACCATCTGGTGATCGGGAAGACGGGCGTCTTCGTGGTGGACACCAAGAACTGGCACCGGGGAAAGCGGCTGGTCCGGCGCGGACGGTCGGTCAGGGTCGGCGGCGCCTCCGGCGGGCAGATCGTCAGGCCCGTGCTCTACGAGGCGGGGCGGGTGGCCGACACCCTTACCCGGGAACTTGGGCGTCGCGTCATCGTCGTCCCCGTAGTGGCCGTCCACGGAGCCGACATGCCGTTGCTGCGGGTGGCGAAGGCGTCCGGCGTGCCGCTGCTGCGCGCCTCTCAGGTGCGTGGCTGGATCACCAGGCAACCGGCGACACTGAGCGCGGCGGAAATCGCCGAAGTGAGCGCGACCGCCAAACGCCTGCTCCCGCCGTACATCACCTGACCTCCGCCCACAGCGACCAGTTGGGTGCACTCCGTCATCCGGTTCGGATGAAACCGTCATGGTCAGACACGTGTGCACCATGGTGACCGACCTACTTTTCTGGTCGCCCCTGGGGGTGAGTGCGGTGTGCATGGCCGGTGGGGTCGCGCTCAACTGCGTCGCCAACGACAGGATTCGCCGCCTGCCCGAGGTGAGTGGTCTGTTCGTCCCGCCTCCGGCCTCCGACCGTGGCCAAGCTCTTGGCAACGCCCTGTACGGCCTGCACCAGCTCACCGGTGAACTACCTCGCCGCCCTCTGACCGTGGACTCCTTCGGCCGCTCCTACTCCGACGAGGAAATCGAACTGGCGTTGAACCGCGACCCCCGCTCAGGGCTTGTCGAACGTCGCTTCGCCCCCTTCACTTGGCGCCGGGAGAGCGACATCGCCACCTGCGCCGCGCAGATGCTCGCCGACGGGTGTCTGGTCGGCTGGTTCCAGGGCGGTAGCGAACTCGGTCCTCGGGCGCTGGGCAACCGCTCGATCCTGGCCGACCCACGCGGCACCGCGGGCAGGGACGCGCTGAACGACCGGATCAAGCACCGCGAACCCTTCCGGCCGTTCGCCCCCGCCGTTCTCACCGCCGACGCCTCCCGCTGGTTCGACCTGGACGGCCCGTCCCCGTTCATGCTGCTCGCACCCGCCGTCCGCTACGGCGCCAGATTCCCGGTGTGGTCCACGTTGATGGAACCGCCCGCGTCCAGACCGTCGACCCCACGGTCTCACCACGTTTCGCCACACTCATCGAACGCTTCGGGGCGCTCACTGGCGTGCCCGTCGTGCTCAACACCAGCTTCAACGACCGCGAACCGATCGTGGAGACCCCGGCGGATGCGCTCGCGACGTTCCAGGCGAGCGATCTGGATGCCTTGTGCCTGGGCGAATACCTGGTGGAGAAGCTCGGAGGGAGGATGGAGAAATGAGCACTCCGAGAATCCGAGAGGCCGCCCGCGCCGTCGTCCTGGACGAGAACGACCGTGTCCTACTGCTCCGCTACGACGAGGGCGGCAAGGTTTTCTGGGCGACCCCCGGAGGAGCGCTCGACCCGGGAGAAGACTATCGGGCTGCCGTTCGCAGGGAACTCGGTGAGGAACTCGGCGTCGCGGATGTGGAGATCGGCCCACAGATCGCCACCCGCACCAAGGAACACCTGGTCCAGGGGGAGACCGTCCGGCAGGTCGAGCGCTACTTCGTCGTCCGCCTCTCAGTCGGTCATGCCGACCCTGCCCGCGCCACGCAGACCGACGGCATCCTGGCTTGGAAATGGTGGACGCTGGAGGATCTGAATGCCACCGACCAGACGGTCTACCCGGTAGAACTTACAAGGTTGATCGGCCATTTCCTTGCTGACGGTCCCTCGGCCGGTTCTTCCAGGATGAGGCTCTGACGCTTGCATAGTCCTGTGCGCGTCCGTGACCGCGGGCCACGCCCATTGCTCTATCTGTGGATCGCGCTTTCCGCTATTTAAGAAAGGCTCTGTATAATGAGAGCGGCAAAGTCTAAATTATTCATGATGTAGGTCATGAAGACGTCTTTGACGGCCATCAACAAAGTGACAGAAAAGGGCATGGTGAACCCGGTGTCCTTTACATCGAGGGATAGCTGTCGGCTTCTGATGCCGTGTTCCTATCGTACTCGATGCTTTCTGTGGAGAGTGTTATCTGCACAAGGCGAAGGGTTCATGTCCAACTGACCGATTTTGGGTCTGCTATGGCTCAACTGGAACGATACAGGGGAGGCCTGCTTGCTTCAAGGCTGATCTGGTCTGCCCGGTGGGTCTGAGTGCCGGTTACGGCTGGTGCGGCTGAGTGGGTCTCTATGATTGTCAAATGGGGTTCCAGGTGGCCCGCTTCGATGAATCTAGATACCTTTTTAGAGGTGGGGATATGTTGCTGGCGTCACTCTGCCTGTTTCGTCTCTCTCGCGCGGGTGAGTGTGGATCCCATCTCATCGAGGATTCCTGCTTCCTGATGAATGTCGCCGATGCTACGCGCTAGATCGAGGGCTTTCTTGAAGAAGCTTAGGGCGATTTCCTGATTTTTTGCGTTCCGGTGTATTGTGCCGATGCTGCGAAGGGAAACAATTTCCTGATAGTGGTCTGATATCTCGATCGATATGTTCGCGGCCTTCTGATGATGGATGAGTGCCTCCCGGCTTCTTCCCATCCGCATATAACAACTTCCGATGTCGTTTAGGACGCCGGCTTCGTGCCCCCGGTCGCCAATTCTCTGGTACCCTTTGAAGGATTTTCGGTAGAATTCAAGGGCGTCTGTGTAGCGCCCCATGCCCTGGTAGGCGTTGGCCACGTTGTTGAGCCAGATTGCCTCGCTCTGCGGGCCCATGCGCGGGTCGAAGGAAGCCGCCTGCTGGTAGTGGCGTAGCGCTCTATCGTAGTGACCGAGACTTATCTCGACGTCGCCAATGTTGTTCATCGTGACCTGCTGGCCACGCAGGTCAGCATCCTCCTGACACATGCCGAACGCTTCCCACAGACATTCGGCGGCCCAGAGATGGTTTCCTCGGTGACTGTGGATGAAAGCGATGTGGTTGAGGCTGTCTGCCTGGCCATGACGGTCCCCAATCGCTCTACGCAGCGATAAAGCCTGATTGAAGTAGCCGAAGGCGACGTCGAACTCGGAGCGACGCCAGTGCACTAGGCCAATGTGGTCGAGTAAGTAGCTGACCGCCTTCTGGTCTGCTGCAGCTCGTTGGATCTCCAATGCCTCGGTTGCCAGATGAAGCGCCTCGTCGTATTGGCCAGTCTGCCACCTGGCCACGCTGAGGTCGGTCATGGCACGAGCCAGGCCTGGACGGTCATCCAGTTCGTGCCAGGTCACCATCGCCCGCTCGTGGAGGGCGGCCCCTTCGGTCCAGTGTCCCCACAAGTCCAGGTGACGGCTGAGTACGTGTGCGAGTAGGGCGGCGTGTTTGGCCCACCCGTGGCCGGTGGCATGGTGGGCGACAAGGACCAGGTTGTTCAGTTCGGCTTCCAGCCAGGAGCGAGCCTGGTCGGTGTCGCTGAATTCGACCACCCTGGGCGACGGACCGGGAATCTCGATCGGGGTGCGGGCGCGGTAGGGGTAGAGGAGGCGGTCCGCCGCGTCCGCCGTGAGGAGGTAGTGGTCGAAGGCCCGCTCCAGGACCTCGGTGCGGGACGCCTCCGGCTCGCGGTCCGACAGCAGGAGGGCGTACTCACGGATGAGATCGTGGAAGCGGTAACGGCCCTTGCGGGGTTCTTCGATCAGATGGTGATCGACGAACTCGTCGAGGATCTCCTCGGTCTCGGCGCGGTTCGTGTCCAACAGTGCCGACGCGCTCTCAGGAGTGAGGTCCGCACCGGGGTGCAGGCCGATCCGCCAGAACGCCTGCTTCAGACGTTCGTCAAGAGCGTGAAAGGACAGTTCGAAGGCAGCGGTGATCTCGCGGTTCCCAGCCTTGATGGCGGGCAGTCTTCGTCGAGTCCTGCTGAGCAGTTCCGCGATGTCGGCCGCGTTCCAGGCGGGCCTGTTCTTGAGCCGACTGCCGACCAGTCGAATCGCCAGGGGAAGGTGACCGCAGAGCCGTACGACGGAGGCGACGTCCTCCTCCGGGAGGATTCGCTGAACGCCGGCGACGCGACGTAGGAGCATGGCGCCGTCCTCGGGCGACAGGACGTTCAGCGAGAGGGAGTGGACGTCGTCGAGTCCGGCCAGCCGCCGTCTGCTGGTGATCACGACGAGACTGCCGGGCGTCCCAGGAAGAAGGTCGCTGATCTGGTCGTGCCGAGCGGCGTTGTCGAGGAGGATGAGCACCTTGCGGCGGGCCAACTCGGCCCGCCACATCGCGGCGCGCTCGTCCAGGCCGTTCGGCACGAGTTTGCCGGGGATGCCGAGTTCTCGCAGGAGCCTGTCCAGAGCGGTCGCCGGGTCCATCGCGTCTTGCCGGGCGTCGTGGCCGTGCAGGTCGAGGTAGAGCTGTCCGTCCGGATAGTCACCAGTGAGCCGGTGCGCCAGATGTACGGCCAGCGCCGTCTTGCCGACCCCGGCCATGCCGTCGATCGCCAGTACGGTGACCGTGTCCCGCCGTGCCTGGAAACCGACCAGCCGGTCCAGCTCCTCGGTGCGGCCGGTGAAGGTCTGCTTGTCCCGGGGCAGGGTGTTCGGAGCGGTGTCTTTCCTGGGGGCGGGCAGCAACGTGGGGTCGCCCTTGAGAATGCGCAGGTGCAGTTCCTGGAGCGCGGGGCCGGGCTCCGTGCCGAGTTCGTTGACGAGTTTCTGCCGCGCCCGTGCGTAGGCGTTGAGCGCCTCCGTCGGTCGCCCTTCGTGGCAGAGTTTCCGCATGTGAAGCTCGACGAGCTTCTCACGGAACGGAAATTTGTTGACCAGCTCAACGAGTTCCGCGCTGTCGTCGGATTTTTGGCCGTGCTGAATTTCGAGTTCGATGCGTTCGATCCTGCTGTCGAGCACTTCTCCTTCGATTTTCTCCCGGGTTTGTTCGGCCCATGATCCCGTCAGGCCTGTCAGTGCCTCTCCCCGGTGCAGCGCGTCCGCCTCGCGATAGAGACGTATGGCCCGTTCGGCCGTGTCGCTTTCCCTGGCCTGTGCACGAAGCCTCAAGAACCGGTGGTAGTCGACGTTCTCCGGGTCGGTATCGAGAAGATAGGCCCCGGCATGTCGTCGCAGGTGAGCGGTGCCGTTGAGGAAGCCTCTCAGCCGGGCGACATGGCTGTACAGGCTGTCCCTGGCCTTGGGGGGCGCATCGTCGCCCCAGACCTTGTGGACGAGCGACTCCACGGTTACCGGTCTTCCCGGAGTCATGAGGAGGATGGCCAAAATGAGACGTGCTTTGGCCTGTCCCAGGTCGTGGCGTTGTCCACTGGACCATAACTCGACTGGACCGAGAATACGGAATTCCATTCGAGCCCCTTTACCTAGGGCGTCAGCATCTACGTGAGATTTTTTCATTGAAATTTGGGCGGATCCAGGGCCGTCATGTCACTTCTGCATCTCACGTTATTGACGCCCATCTCGTATGGGGCCGTACGAGATGGCACAGGGTTTCCGCAAGGGTTTCCGCAAGGTCGAGGGGTGACGCTCCGGTTGGTGGGCTTCGCCCACTGCCGAAGACCGGATGAATCCAAGAGGGTGGGGCAGGAAAATGTCCGATCGCGAATGGAACAGGGTCACCGTCGGGCGCGACTCCCGTCGATGGGTGACGCGCGGAGACTGCAAGACGGTCCTGGTGGCCGTCCACACCGTGACCGCGGGGCAACGACTGCTGGACACGGTCCGTCTGCTGGAGTCGAACCTGGGGATCCAGGTCGTCTTCACCAAGGCTCCGGACGTCTTCAACGACGGGGTCGACGAGTTCGTCAGCGGCCTGAGCGCCGTGATGATTCCTTGGGAGCAGGCAAAGCACGAAAGGTTCGATCTCGCCCTGGCCGCGAGCCTTGGATCGATCCACGAGATCCACGCGCCGCTGGCCGTCATGCCGCACGGTGCGGGTTTCAACAAGCTGGTGCCCGCCAGGGACGGGGCCAGAGCGGAGGACCGCGCGCCGTACGGGCTCGACGCCCAGCGGTTGATGCGCGACGGCGCCGTGCTGCCCGCGGCGATCATCCTGCCGCACGAGATCGAGCTCGGGCGGCTGGCCCGTACGTGTCCGCAGGCGCTTCCCGTCGCGGCGGTCGTCGGCGACTCCTCCCACGACCTGCTGGTGGCCAGCCTGCCGCACCGCGACCTCTACCGGCGGGCGCTGAAGGTCGGTCCGGGTCAGAAGCTGGTCGTGGTCACCTCGACCTGGGGGCAGCAGTCGCTGTTCGGCAGGCACTCCGACCTGCTGCCGCGCCTGCTGGCCGAACTGCCGCGCGAGGAGTTCCGCGTCGCGGTGCTCTTCCACCCCAACGTCTGGTTCGGGCACGGCATCTGGCAGGTGCGGGCCTGGCTCGCCGACGAGCTGAGGAACGGGCTGAGCCTGATCCCGCCCGACGTCGACTGGCGCGCGGTCCTCGCCGCCGCCGACTGGATCATCGGCGACCACGGCTCGGTCACCCTGTACGGCGCCGTCACCGGTAAGCCCGTCATGCTGGCCGGGTTCCCGAACGCGGACGTCGACCCGGCCTCCGGTCTCGCCAAGCTGGCGGCCGTCGCCCCCCGGGTCTCCCGGCGTGGTTCGCTGCGTGCCCAGCTCGACCGGGCGGCCAAGGAGATGCGGCCCGACCGCTACCAGGCGGTCACCGAGCTGATCACCTCGGAGCCGGGCCGTTTCGACCAGAACATGCGCCGTCTCATCTACCGCTTACTGGGCTTACGACGGCCCGAGCACGTCCACGTGACCCCGGCGGTGCCGGCTCCCCGGCTCGCCGCGTGAGGAGAACGGCCATGACCAACAGGTTCGTCACAGCCCAGCTGTTCAGGGTGGGGCACCTGCCCACGGTCGAACGGCGCGGCGTTGCCATACCGCGCCAGGGGACATCGGCACTCATGGTGACGTCGGTCCGTGAGACCCACGTCATGCTCCTCACCCCCGGCCGAGGAACCCTCAGGCGCGGCACGCCCCGAGGCACCAGGATCTTCGACGGCACGCACGTTGTGGCCCGTCTCGACGAGCGGGCGGACCGGGACTGGTACGAGGTGGCCGACGTGCTCGTGACCCCGCAGCCGGGAGGCGAGATCCTCGGCCGCTACCCGGGTTGCGAGGTCGCGGTCGGCGCGCGTCCGCCCGGCTGCCTGGCCGCGCTGCGCGACGGACGGCTCGTCACGATCGCAGGAAGCGCGCGTCCCGCGCTCTGCGGCTCCTTCCTGTACGGCTGGCGCGCCGCCGGGATGCCGCTCGACGCCCTGACCACGGACTCGGTGTTCTTCGGCCGGTACGTGGGACGGATCGAAGCACTTGAGACGACCGGACGGGCGTGTGTCCGTACGGGAGAGGAGGCGGCGTGACACGCCGGATCGTGGTCGCGGGCGCGGTCAGTCTCTACATGTCGGTGGGGGTGACGGAGTTCCCGGTACGGTACGCCTCCACCTCGTCTCCCCGGTGGATCGCCACCGGGGTCTCCGGGGCGGCCGGGCACATCGCGCAGATCCTCAGAACCCTGGGGGACGACGTCCGCCTGTGCACCGTCCTTGGCCGTGACCTGCCCGGCCTCGGCATAGCGGCCGAACTCGGCAGGAACGGCCTGCTCGGCCCCGGGATCGTCGAGGGGGCCGAGTCGTCGGTGGGTGTGGCGCTCGTCGGCCCCGACGGCCGCCGGATGGGACTGCCTCACCTGACACCGGTGAACACCGCCCTCTACCCCGTGAACCTGCTTGAGGAGAGCGCCCACGACGCCGATCTGCTGGTTCTGACGAACACCAAGTTCGTCCGTGACCTGGTCGGCCCCGCCGCCAGGCTCGGCGTCCCCATCGCCGTGGACGTCCATCTCGTCTCCGACCTCGACGGGGAGTACAACCGGCCGTGGCTCGACGCGGCGACGATCGTCTTCTGCAGTGACGAACGGCTGCCCGACCCGCCCGAGGTGTGGGTGCGGCGGTTGTTCGCCCGCTACCCGCGCTGCCGGTTGGCGGGGGTCGGTCTGGGCGCCCGGGGGGCGCTGCTGGCCACCAGGGAGGGAACGCTCGTCCGGGTGGAGGCGGTCGCGCCTCGTGGAGTCGTCAACACCACCGGGGCGGGCGACGCACTGTTCGCCACGTTCCTGCACTTCTGGTGTGAGGCGGAGGATCCGGTTCGGGCATTACGGCTGGCGGTGGTGCACGCGGGCTGGAAGGTCGGTGCTCCAGCGTCGGTCACCGCGTCACTGACCCTCGACGAACTGTCAGCCCTTGACGCCGCCCACACGCCCAACACTGTCGTCGGACGCTGGGACAGCTGAACTCGTCGCGCGCCGTAGCGTTGCCTGTCTGGGCATCGGTACGGCGCGCTCTGTCTGGGCGGTTGATGTGGCGTGGTCACCTGGCCAGCCGGGACAGACGTTCCTGTAACTGTCTGCTCCGGCTGCCGCTCTGTGCCAGGACGCGCTGGGCCTCCTCGTAGAGGGTCCGCGCGTCCTGTTCACGGTGCTCCCGCAGGGCGAGGTCACCCAACGCCTGAAGGGCCTGCGCCTGGCCGATCGCCGAACCGATCCTCTTCATCTCCTCCAACTCCCGCTCGACCAGGGCCGTCCCAATCTCTCCTCCCCTGGCACTGCCGAGAAGAATGCGTGCCCTGGCCCGGTTGTGTGGGTCGTCCACCTCGGCAAGCAGGCCCTCGGCCTCCGCGAGGTGGTCAACGGCCTCGGCTGTCTTCCCCAGTTCGATCAGTGCCTCACTGAGGTCGCAGAGGAGAAGCGCGACCTTGCGCGACTCCTTCGCCGCTCGGTACTGGCTCAGTGACTCCTGGAGCAGTACGACGGCCTCCTCGATATGGCCTCGGTCCAGCTCGATCAGTCCCAGCCTGCGTGTACTGCCGGATATGCGATACCGGTTCTCCTCCCGGCGCCAGATCTCCAGCGCCGCATGGAAGTCGGCCGCGGCTTCGTCGAGTTCACCGAGGGCGCGGTGTGCCAGCCCGGTCCGGTTCAGCATCTTGGCCTCGGCCTCGGCGTCCGCGCAGGCCCGCGCCGCCTCAAGGCCCATCCTGTCGATCTCAAGGCGTTCGTCATGGCGGCCGCGGTAGAGGAACAGCGGCCACAGCGCGTCCACCAACTGCCATGCCGTGGGGAAAAGCCGCTGCTCCATGGCGACCTGGATAGCCGCCCTGAGGTTGGGGAGTTCGTCGTCGAGCCAGTCGAGCGCCTGTGCTCGATCAGCGAAGGTGAGAGGTTCGGCGGGCTCGTTGACGACCGCGTCGAAGTTGACCTTGCGGTAGGGCATGACCAGTCGGTTCACGGTCGTGGCGGTGGACAGGAACCAGTCGACCGCCCGGTGCACGGTCCGCGCGCGGACCTCCTCGGACTCGTCCCGTTCGGCCATCTCCCGGGCGTGCAGCCGAATCAGGTCGTGGAAGCGGTAGTGGCCGCCGGGCGCGTCGTCGAGCAGGTTGGCATCGATCAGGATCTCCAGCAGTTCCCGCACGTGGGCACGCGGCATCGCGACCGTCGCGGCGGCCGACCAGCTGTCGAAGGTGGTGCCGGGGAAGAGGCCGAGCCGCCGGTAGATCCGCCTGATGTCGTCGGAGGAGAGCCCGTCGTAGGAAAGCGCCAATGCCGCCTGGACCTTCGTCTCGTCCTCGTCGCCGATCGACAACTCCGCCAACCTCCGTCGTTCGTGGGTAAGGGCCTGCACCATCTCGGACAGGGGCCAGCGAGGCCTGGTGGCAAGCCGGGCGGCGGCGACGCACAGGGCGAGCGGCAGCCGGGCGCACAACTCGACCAGCCGTTCGGCGGACTCCTGCTCGGCGCGTATCCGCTCGCCGCCGATGGTGCGTCCGAGAAGTTCGATCGAGGACCTCGGGCTGAGCTGCTCAAGCTGTACGGCTCGGGCACCGCGCATCAGCAACCCCGCCAGGCGCCAACGGCTGGTGACGATCGTGACGCTCTCCGCCGAGGCGGGCAGCAGGGGGGTCACCTGTGCGACCGATATGGCGTTGTCCAGCATGACCACCAGGCGGCGTCCGCTCACCAGCGACTGGTAGAGCGCGGAACGTTCCGCCAGTCCGGCGGGGACGCGCTTGGGTTCGACGCCGAACGCGCGGATGAACCACCCCAGCACCTCGGTCGGCTGGATGGGTTTGTCGGTCGCGTGTCCCCGCAGGTCGGCGAAGAGCCCGCCGTCGGGGAAGGAGTCGTGTTCCCGGTGCGACCAGTGCAACGCCATCGCTGTCTTGCCAACGCCTGCCGGGCCGCTGACCACCGCGACCTTGGGAGCCCCTGTTCCGCCGGAGCCGGAACGGATGTCGTCCAGCAGGGCGAGCTCGTCATGGCGATTCACGATGGGATGCCCGGCCGGGAGCTGGTTGGGCTTGAGCAGCGGGGCCTCAGGGGAGGCGGTCTGGTGCAGATGGATTCCGCCGTGAACGTCACGGGCCTGGAGGGCCGGCCCGAACACGGTCCCGCCCAGCTCGTTGGAGTGTCCCTGGTCTCTGAGGTCCTCACCCATCGCCCTACTCGCGTCGTGAGCGATAATTCATGCTCCTGGGATTTTTGACTGCGGTTATATCTCTTTGCGGTTGGGGAAATCTGGCCGGAACTTCCATTTTTATCGTTGCTCTTGAATTCGTCAAGCGGTCGAGATGGTTATTTCATCGGCCTATCCAGGATTATTATGGTGATGGCTTGCCGGGTGATGCTGAGTGTGGTGGTTGTTCCGGGCCTTCCGTGTACACAGGGTCACGGTATGGCCAATGTGGAACACGCCGTAAATCCACTGGCCATGACCTTCCCGCTCTCTGAAGGGGTGCCCCGGCCCGCCCCGGTTGGAGCTCTGACCCTGCCGTTTCCTGGAGCTTCGACCTCGGTGGCCGGCTTGGGGGTGGAGTTGCATCGATCGTCTTGGCGGCTTGGGAAACTCCAGGGAAAAGGGAAGTGAGCAAATGCGGTCACCTTGTTTGCGGACGGTTCGTTCGACGTGAAAGGGTCAACGCCCCCGAGTTCTCGCAAGGCGGGAAACGCCGGAGGGCGGCCGCTCCCGGTACGAACTGTGAGAGACGCACCATAAAATCGTGAGGATTCACACTCGAACGTAGGTCCGAAGATTCGGATCGCGGCCCTCGACGGTGAAACCGCCGTGTTGGCTGCGGACGGTGAAGAACACGGAAATGGCGGCTCCACGGCTCGGTCTGTGAGCCACGGGACACCGACCAGCCAGGACAGGCGGCCTGTCGTGCGGATCCCTGCCGGCTCGGACAGGTCATGCTCGATCCGCGCGAATTTCGCCGTGGATGCAACAGTTCGGGGGGCGTTCTCATCTGGGTGGTGATGAGGACGGCGGGAGGCGAAGGTAGTTGGAAGCAGATCCACGGTTCGCGGAGTTCGTCGCCGAGCGGGGGGACGCGCTGTTGCGCTACGGCTACGTGCTGGCCGGGAACCCACACGACGCGGCGGACCTGGTGCAGGAGGCGTTGCTGAAGCTCCGCGCCGCCTGGCCGCGACTCCTGACGAAGGAGAATCCGGAGAGTTACGTGCGCACCATCATGGCCAGGCTGCACGTCGCCATCTGGCGGCTGCGGCGCGGTGAGGTGCTCAGCTGGGAGCCTCCCGAGCACGGGTACCACGACAAGCTGCCCGACGGTGGGGAGCAGACGATGTGGGAGGCGCTGGCCGTACTGCCGCGCAGGCAGCGGGTGGTGCTGGTGCTGCGGTACTACGAGGGGCTCGATGACGCGGAGATCGCGGCGGCCCTGGGGATCTCCCGGGGGACCGTACGGAGCCAGGCGTCACGGGCGTTGGACAAGCTTCGCTCCGCCATGCGGGCGGAAAGCCATGAAATTTCGGGAAATATCGGCGCAGTGCAGGGGGAGTGGTGATGAACGATTTTGAAAGGAGCCTGCAGGAGACCCTGGGGCACGCGGCGGGAAACGCACCCCGGCTGGCCGGTACGGCGGCGGCCCGGCTGGAGACCGGATACCGGCGGCGCAGGCGGCGGCTGCAGGCGGCACTCGCGACGGCGGCCGTGGTCGCGGTCGCGGGAGGAGGCGTGGTCGGGCTGCGCGTGAGCGGTGACACGGGGGCCTCGTCGGCCGGCGCCACGGGCGGGAGGTCGTCCCAGGTGATGACCTCCACGAAGATCGAGGCCAAGCCGATCGAGCAGGTGTGGCCGCAGGCCGTGGTGAAGCTGCCGCTGAAGGCGCCGAACGGCCGGGACCTGCGGCCGATCACCCTGATCGACGACCAGACGCTGCTGGCCGCGGCGGACCGCGGCTTCGATCGGCCGGAGGCGATCTACGCCTACCCCCTGGCCGGCGGGGAGCCGCGGAAGATCGCGGACGTGCCCGAGCCTCAGAAGGCGGTGCGGTTCGCCTCCGATTTCAGCGTCGGCGACGGTCAGGTGGCCTGGTGGAACACGACGAAGGGCAAGACCCACATCTGGGCCGCCTCGTTGGACGGTGCGGGGGCCCGTCCCGTGGCCGACCAGGACATGGAGGGATTCGACGGCTTCGGCGTGGCGAACGGCAAGGTCGTGTTCTCCCCGGTGAACGGCGGGGTGTTCACCGTTCCCCTGACCGGGGGGAAGGCGACGCGGATTCCGGCCGGTGACAGGCAGCACCTGCTGTCGTGGCCGTGGGCGGGTTCGCCGGGCATCGGCGGCGGGCGCGACAAGCCCCTCTTCACCCGGCTGGTGAACCTGGAGACCGGGAAGGTCGACTCGGCCGCCGTCGACGGGAACGACCGGGTGTACGCCTGCGGGGTGCGCTCCTGCATCGGCATGACGGCCGACGAACGGGCCTTCGTCCGGTTGCGTGACGGCTCACAGCAGAAGGACGTGCCCGTCGGTTACCAGATCCCCGAGCCGCCGAGGCAGGACCGGTTCCACCTGTGCAACGTCAAGGAGGGAGAGCAGGCGCTCGGGCTCTTCGACGTGAACACCGGCACGACCGTCGACCTGGGCCTGAGGGAGGAGGTGGCGAACGGTGGGGTCCCCGTCACCGACCCGACGGGCCGGATCATGTTCTACAGGCTCAAGAACGAGCTCCACGTGATCGTCCTGTCCAGGATTCCGTGACCGGTCACCAGGAACGTCCTCGCCGCAGCAGGTGGTCGCGGACCGCGACGGCCATGGGGTGAAGCCTTCCCGCCCGGGACACCAGGAACAGCGTGTTGATCGGCGGCAGCTCGGGCTCCAGCAGAGGGACGAGCAGCCCGCCGGTCAGCTCCGCCGTACACAGGTAACGGGGCAGGACGGTCACCCCCGCGCCCGCGACCACCGCGGCGAGGACCCCGCGCAGGTCCGGGACGACCAGGGCGGGCCCGCGCGTCAGGCGGGTCCCGAAGACGACCCGCCAGTAACGGCGCAGGATCGGCAGGTTCTCCGCGTAGGCGACCAGGGGAGCCGCCTCAAGCCGGTCGAGGTCCCAGCCGGGGGCGCCGACCAGCACGAACTCCTCGTCGCACAGCGCCTCGGCCGTCAGGGCGGTACCCCTTCGGGGCCGTACGGTGGAGACCACCAGGTCGAGCGTGCCCCCGGCGAGCGTGGTGAGCAGGTCGTCGGCGAGGCCGAGCGTCACCCGCAGCCGCAGCCCCCCGGCGACCATGGGGGCCAGCGCGGGCAGTGCCAGGACGGACATCAGCTCCGCGGGCCCACCGAGATGTACGGCTCGCTCCGGCACCTCGGTGACGTCGAGTTCCTCAAGCGCGTCGAGCGGCGCCGCGACGCGTCCGGCCAGTTCCTCGGCGGCGGGGGTCGGGGCCATGCCCCGGGGCAGCCGTTCGAACAACGGCTGTCCGAGTGCCCGTTCAAGCGCCCTGACCTGCGCGGTCACGGCGGGTTGCGACAGGCCGAGGTGCTCGGCGGCACGGGTGACCGACCCTGACCGGTGGACGGCCAGAAAGGTGCGCAGCAGGTCGAGTGAGATCAGATTTCTGATGGTAGTACCCGGAACGCGTTATTGGTCGTCCGCGGGGAGATGGGTGACGATCATGGCATGCGTATCGCGATTGTTCTCACCAGCCATGGCGAGCTGGGTGAAACCGGCAGGAGCACCGGTTTCTACGTGTCGGAGGCGGCGGAGCCGTGGGAGATCTTCACCGAGGCCGGGCACGAGGTCGAGGTGGTCAGCGTGGCCGGGGGCGTGCCGCCGCGTGACGGCGAGAACGCCGACGACCCGGTGCAGCGTCGTTTCCTCGACGCGCTCGGAGAGACCGCGCGGGTGGCGGACCTGGAGCCGGAGAGGTACGACGCCGTGTTCTTCGCCGGTGGCCACGGGGCCATGTGGGACTTCCCCGGTGACCCCGGGATCGGCCGGTTGACCCGGGACGTCTACGAGCGGGGTGGTGTCGTCGCGGCCGTCTGCCACGGTCCGGCCGCGCTGGTCGACCTCGAACTGTCCGACGGGAAGCCGCTGGTCGCGGGCAGGCGGGTCGCGGCCTTCACCGGCAGCGAGGAGGAGGCGGTCGGGCTGACCGCGGTGGTTCCGTTCCCGCTGGCCGAGCGGCTGCGCGAGCAGGGGGCCGAGCACGTGCCCGCCGCCGACTTCGCCGCCCAGGTCGTCACGGACGGTCGTCTGGTCACCGGCCAGAACCCGGCCTCGGCGCGTGGTGTGGCCGAGGAGGTCGTACGGGCCCTGGCCGGGGAGTGAGGGGGCCGGCCGGGGAGTGAGCACCTGAGCGGGGGCCGGGTGAAGGCTGGGCGCGGGGCCGGCCGTGACGTGAACCGGGCGGGGATGGTGGGGGCAGCCCTACCATCCGGCCCTCCTGCCAGCCCCAATCCAGGTCGGTGGAGAGCCGGATTACCCAGGTCACGAGATGTTCCTAGGGTTTTCGGCATGAACGATTTCCCGGCTCCCCGCAGGCGCTCGCACCCCGCTCGTGCTCTGTTGTGGGCACTCCTCGCGGTGACCGCGACGGTCAACGTGGTCTCCAACACGGTCAACGGTGGTGAGGGCACCACACTGGGGCTCACCGCGGGGGCGGTCACCGTTGCCTGTGCCATGGCCCTGACCGCGCGTCACTTCACGTCACGCGCGTAGCCGCGCTCACCGTTCCTGAGGGAAAAATGTCGGTGGCCGGTGTGAGGATCACGGCGTGAGCGAAAACGTGCGGCTGCGGCCCGTTGTGGAGTCCGACCTGGAGCTGTTCCTTGAGCACGAACACGACCCCGAAAACGTCAGGCGCTCGACGTTCACCCCCAGGGAGCGTGAGGTCTTCATGCGCCACTGGCGGACACGGGTCCTGGGGGATCCGACCGCCCTGGTGCGGGCGGTCACCGTGGACGGCGAGGTGGCGGGAAACATCGGCTCCTGGTGGGACAAGGACCGGCGTTTCGTCGGTTATGTCCTCGGCAGGCCGTTCTGGGGCCGGGGCGTCGGCACCGAGGCGCTGACCCTCTTCCTGGCCCTTGAGCAGGTCCGCCCGCTCTACGCCGACCCGTTCGGCGGCAACACGGCCTCGGTGCGCCTGCTGGAGAGGTGCGGGTTCCGGCGTGTCGACACGGTCCGGTACGGCGAGCACGAACACGTGCTGCTCGCACTGAGCGCGGGGTGAGCGGAGGGCGATCGATGGCTGAGCAACCAGGTGATACTCACCGAAGAGGGTGATATCAGGATATTTCATATCAATAAAAACCGATGAAAATGGCAAATATGGAGATCTGCATAAAAGCGATCTCTTTTTCCTCTGCGAGGAACCAACCTCACGGCCGGGGCGTTTCCTGAAATAATTCAGCGCGTTGTCGAGCGTCCCTCCGCCCGGCCGGGCCGGAGGGCCGACGAGTCAGAGGTGCCGATGGATGCCCTGGTCCAGGTCTCAGGTGGCGACGAGGTCACCGAGTTCACCGAGCTACGCGGTTGGCTGTCCGCCGAACGCGCCCTGACAGGCGGGGTGCGCGTGGTGCGGCGTCCTCCGGCCGAGGGCGAGCTGGGCGGGGTGCTCGACACGCTCGCCGTCGCGCTCGGGTCGAGCGGCGCCGGGATGGCCCTGGTCAGGGCCCTGACCACGTGGCTGCGGACCCGTCGCGCCGATGTGACCATCACGGTCACCTCCCCCTCGGGGACCGTGGAGCTCAACGCGCAGCGGGTCAAGGACACCGCCGTGCTGTCGCTGCTTGAGGAGATCCTGCGGGACGGCGACAAGGAGATCCTGCGGGACGGCGATGAGGGGTGACATCCACGACCGCTCAGGGTCGCGGGCCGTTCTCATCGGCACCTCCGAATACTCCGACCGGCGCTTTCCCCAGCTTCCCGCGGTGGCCAACAGCCTGCGCGGAATGGCGGAGATCCTGACCGATCCCGAACTGTGCGGCTGGCCCGAGGAACAGGTCGAGGTCTGGCGGGACCCCAGCGACATGCGCAGGCTCGTGCAGAACCTGCGGCGTGTGGCCGAGGAGACCACCGGCGTGCTGCTGGTCTACTTCGCCGGGCACGGCACCATCACCCGGCGCGGGCAGCTGTGCATGATCCTCAAGGACACCGACTTCACCGACACCGACGTCACCGGTCTGGAGTTCGAGCGGCTCAGGGAGGTCCTGCTGGACAGCCCCGCCCGGACGAAGATCGTGATCCTGGACTGCTGCTACTCGGGCCGGGCCATCGAGGCTCTCTCCAGCACCGTCGTGGACAGCACCGACATCCACGGCGCCTACACCCTCACGGCCAGCGACCACACCGCCCACGTCGTCTCCCTCGACCAGCAGGCGGACACTCCGACCTCCTTCACCGCCGAGCTTCTCGACCTGGTCCGCACCGGAGTCTCCGGCGGGCCCGAGTGGCTGACGATGAACGACATCTACTCCCATCTGAGACAACGGCTGCGCGGACGCGGGCTGCCCGCCCCCAACCAGCGCGGCACCGACACCGCGATCCACCATCCCTTCGTGCACAACCGGGCCGCCGACAGGTCATCGTCCGTCCGGCCGGTCCCTCCCTCCAGGAAGGTCCCGCCTCCCAGGATCAGGCGCCGTGCCATCCTGGCCACGGGCGTCGGCGTGGCCGCGACCGCCACGGCCTTCGGCGTCGCCGAGGTCGTCAGACGCTCCTACGGCGGTACGGCGGGCACACCGGGTCCCACGAGCACACCGGGTCCGAGCGTGACCCCGACGGTCGACAGGAGCGTCCTGGCGGGTCACACGGGTGCGGTGAACTCCGTGGCGTTCAGCCCGGACGGGAGGACGCTGGCCAGCGGAGGCGCCGACGGCGGCGTCCGGCTGTGGAACCCGGAGAACGGAAGGGCCGTCGCAGTGCTGACAGGGCACGCGGGCGCGGTGAACTCGGTGGTGTTCAGCCCCGACTGGAGGACCCTGGCCAGCGGGGGCGCCGACGGCACCGTCCGGATGTGGGACGTGGCCAACGGGATCACGACCACCGTACTGACCGGCCACACCGGCGCGGTGAACTCGGTGGCGTTCAACGTCAACGGGAGTCGCCTGGCCAGCGGGGGAGCCGACCGTTCCGCCCGGTTGTGGACCGTGGCGAGCAGGAGCACCGCCGCGGTCCTCACCGACCGTCCGGCGGTCGTGAACGCCGTGCGTTTCGGCGTCGACGGGACCGTGCTGCTCACCGCCTACGGCGACAACCACGTGCGTTTCTGGAACGTGGAGACCCACAAGAAGATGGGTCTGCTGACGGTGAACGGGATCAGCTCGGTCAACGCCCTCTCCGTGAACAGCCGGGGGATCATCGCCCTCGGCAACAGCCCCGGTGGCGTCACACTGTGGAACGGGAACGGCGGAGGCCGTCCGGAGGACCCTCCCCTGCGCACCGGCAACCCCGTCAACGCGGTGGCCTACCACCCCAAGGCGAGGACCCTGGCGGTCGGCACCGGCGACGGCAGGATTCAGCTGTGGGACACCAAGACCCACAAGCCCAAGGGGGCGCCGCTCACCGGCCACACCGGTGGCGTCACCTCACTGGCGTTCAGCCCGGACGGCGACATCCTCGCCAGCGGCGGCATCGACAGAACCATCCGGCTCTGGCGAACCGGCTGACGAACCACCCCGAACCCGCCACCAGACCCACCCGGGCCGCGACCGAAGCCATGGCCGAGGCCACCGGACCGCTCTGAGCCGTGACCGAAGCCATGGTCGAGGCCGCGACCGTCCCGAACCTGACGAAACCACTGTGGGAACCCGTGGGGCCACGGCCGGACGACCACCCCACGGGCTCCCGTCGGCCTACCCCTGCCGGGAGGCCACGGCGATGTGCGGGCGGCCGGTCAGCGGGTGGGGGCCGACGTGCGCCCGCACGCCGAACACCTCCTCGATGAAGGCCGGGGTCAACACGTCGAGCGGTCGGCCGTGTCCCACGACGCGGCCCCGCCTGAGCACCACGACCCGGTCGGCGTAGGCCGCCGCCTGGTCGAGGTCGTGCAGGGCGGCGAGCAGCGTCAGGCCGAGGGAACGGACCAGGTCCAGCAGGAGCAGCTGGGAGCCGACGTCCAGGTGGTTGGTCGGTTCGTCGAGGACCAGCAGCGGCGCCTCCTGGGCCAGCGCGCGGGCCAGGAAGACCCGCTGACGCTCACCTCCGGACAGCGTGGTCATCAGCCGGTCGGCGGCCCAGTCCATGCCGACCCGCCGCAACGCGGTCGTGACCGCCTCGCGGTCGGCCGCCGTCTCCCTGCCGAGCGGTTTCCTGCGGCTGTGCCTGCCGACGGCGACGACCTCCTCGGCCGAGAACCCGTCGGCCGCCTGGCCGTGCTGGGGCAGTACCGCACGGCGCCGGGCCGCCTGCCGGGGCCGCATCCCCCACAGGTCCTCGCCGTCCAGCCGTACCACCCCGCCGGAGGGGCGCAGCGACCGGTAGACGGTGCGCAGCAGGGTCGACTTGCCGCTGCCGTTCGGGCCGACCAGCGCGACGAACTCGCCGGGCTCGGCGGTCAGGTCGACCTCGCTGACGATGGGGCGCGCGTCGATGCGCGCGCTGACCCCGGCCAGGTCAAGACGCATCGGAGCCTCCGTTCGTACGGCGGCGCAGCAACCACAGGAAGAACGGCACGCCGAACCCGGTGGTGAACACGCCGACGGGCAGTTCGTTGGGGCGGTCGACGATCCTGGCCGCCAGATCGACCAGCACCAGGAACAACGCCCCCGACAGCAGGGACGTCGGCAGCACACGGCGGTGGTCGGCCCCCACGACGAACCTGGTGCCGTGCGGGATCATCAGCCCGACGAATCCGATGCCGCCGACCACGCTGACCACGGTCGCCGTGAGCAGCGACCCGACCAGCAGCAGTCCGACGCGCTGCGCGGCCACCGGAACGCCGACGGCGATGGCCGCGTCCTCCCCGGCCAGCAGGGCGTTGAGCGCGCGGGCCTGGGCCAGCAGCCACGCCACGCAGGCCACGATGACCAGGGCGGGCACCCCGAGGTCGTCCCAGGAGGCCCCGGCGACGCTGCCCATCAGCCAGAACATCATCCCCTGCAGCTCCGTCGGGTTGAGCTGGAGCTGGACGAAGGTGGTGGCCGCGGTGCAGAGGTATCCGACGGCGACCCCGCTCAGCACCAGCCAGGAGTCGAGCAGCCGCCCGGAGCGCTGGGCCAGCACGTAGACCACCAGCGCCGAGGCCATCGCGGCGAAGAAGGCGGCGCCGGTGACGCCGAGCGAGCCGGCCAGCCCGGCCAGTGCCGTACCACCGAGGGCGGGCACCAGCACGGCGCCGAGGGAGGCCGCGGACGAGACACCGAGCACGTAGGGGTCGGCGAGCGGGTTGCGGACCAACGCCTGCAGCGCCACCCCGGCCACCGCCAGGCCCGCCCCGGCGAGCGCGGCCAGCAGGGCCCGTGGCGTACGGATCTCCCAGACGACCTGTCCGAGCGCCGGGTCGGCCTGGTCGCCGTGGCCGGACAGGTGCGCCCAGACCACCTGCCAGACCTGGCCGAAGGGCAGCGTGACGGAGCCGACGGAGACCCCGAGCACCAGGGCCGTGACCAGGGCCGTCGCCAGTACGGCCAGCAGCACCCCGGTCGCCGGTCCTGAGATCAGGTGCGGACGGCTCTTCGCGGGGGTTCCGAGATCAGCCACCGGGGTGCACCACCCGGGAGATCTTCTCCACGGCCCAGGCGTTGAGCGGGCCGAGGTAGGCGCCGTCGGAGACCACGGCGTAGCTCCTCGACCGGGACGCGGGCCACTGCGGGTAGGCGGCGAACAGCCTGGCCGCCTCCCGCTCGCCGTCCTCCCGGGGGCCGAACAGGCCGACGACCAGGACGTCGACCGGGGCGACGGCCAGTTGCTCCTTGTTGAGCGTGCGCGTCATGTCGGCGGTCTGACCGGCGAAGACGTTGACGCCCCCGGCCGCCTTGATCACGTCGTCGTAGATGCCCCCGGTCATCACGGCGGGCAGGCCGTTGGCGTTCATCATGGACATCCCGGGGTAGGCGATGAGCACCCTCCTGGCGGGGCGGCCGGAGACCCGCGCCCGTACGGCCTCGACCCGGGAGCGCAGCCGTCCGACCAGGTCCCGCGCCCGTTCCTGGACGTCGAAGATCCTGCCGAGCAGGCCGACGAACTCGAAGGTGGAGCCGATGGACTGGCCCCGGTAGGCGAGTTTCTCCTCCGGTGTCGCGTCGGGTTTGCCCATGGCGCAGTTGACCGGGTTGACGAGTGAGGTGATCCCGGCGGCGGCGAGCTGCTCGCGGGTGGCGAAGCCGTTCCTGGCCTCGAACCCGCCGGACCAGGTGGAGACGACCAGGTCCGGCTTGAGATTGAGCACCTGCTCGGCGGGTACGTCGAAGTTCTTGTTCATGGTCAGCCCGCCGGTCGGCAGCGCCCCGACCCTGCCGGCCATCGACGGGTCGTCGGAGACGCCGTAGCTCTGCGCGTTGGCCAGGACGTTCCGCTCCAGGCCGAGCAGGACGAAGCTCTCCGCCTCGCCGACGCTCGTCCCGTTGAGGATCAGCACGCGCCGTGGCGGAGCCTGGAAGGTGATCCGCATGCCGCAGTTGTCGAGGGTCAACGGGTATTTCGTGGGGCCGGGAGCCTCGGTGACCTGGGGTCCCGCGGCGGCCGGGTCTTCGCCCTGGGCGCCGCAGCCCGTGAGGGTCAGGGCCGTCGCGAGTACGGCGGCCAGTGGTCTGGTGAGACGGTCGAAGGACATGGGTGTTCGCGCTTTCTGCCGAGGGGAGAACGCGCGCCGGGGCACCTTGAGGAAGCACGGAGGCCGTACGGAATAAGCACGGAGGAGGCACAGAGGAGGCACAGAGGAAGTACGGCAGCCGTACGGGAAGCCGCGGATACACCGCAGGCGGGAGCCGTACGGGGAGGAAAAGGTGCGCACCGGCGCGCGGGACCGTGCCGGGCGGCCGTGACGGGCCGTCCGGTGCGGTCGCCGGATGTCAGAGGGCCGCGACGGACGCGGCGCGCGCTCCCGGGGGCCCTCTGCGCACGAGGGCATGTCTCAGCAGGGTGCGGGCTCGGGGAGCCCCGATCTCCTCGGCCACCGGGACGGTGACCGGGCCGTACGGTTCCGGGGGCGTCAGGATCAGCAGGACCAGCAGGCGCCGCAGCACGTGCCCGGCCAGCTGCCCGGCGAGGGCGCACAGGTTCTCCTCGGCCCAGCGCAGCCACACCGAGGTCGCCACCACGCTCGCCAGGTGCATCAGCGGCATGCCCAGGGCCGAGGTGGCCATGTGGCCCATCTGCCCGGGGGGTGTGCCCGTCGTGTGGTGCGGCACCGCCGCCTGCGGCTCGCCGTAGGAGAGCAGGGCGTGCAGGACGACCTGCGACAGGCCGGTCGCGGGAAGGATGGCGCCGAAGGTCCGCTCACGTCCGGTGAGCGCCAGCGCGACCGGCACCAGCAGCAGGACGCCGCCGACGGCCGCCGCCGGGTCGAAGGATCCGCCGCCGAGCAGGTGACCGAGCACGGCCAGGGCGGCGCAGGTGGCGGCGAACCCCGTCGCGCGTACCCACCTCACCGCCGAGAACGGCCCCATGGCGACAGATCATCTCAGACCACCACGGAGACCACCGCACCGGCCGAGCGAAGCCGGCCTGGACACACCTGTGGAAGGTCCGTCACCGGCGGGGCAGGAAGGCGGCGAACATCGCGGACAGCAGCACCAGTGCGGCGACACCGAGGTTCGCGGCGGTCGCGGCGGTCGCGACAGATCTGGACGAAAGGGACAGGAACACGGTTCCCAGCCCCGAGACCCCGACGACCTGGCCGAGCTGGGTGACCGTCGACATGATTCCGCTCGCGTTCGCCGCGTCCGCGGGCGCGACATGACGCAGCGCCGCGTTGAGGGTGGGGCTGAAGGCCAGGCCCATACCGATGCCGGACACCACGACGGCGACCTGGTAGAGAGGGCCGGGCGAACCCAGGTGCGCGACGATGACGGCCACCGCGAGGTAACCCGCGGCCGACAGCGTCAGCCCGACCGGGACCATGCGGTGGTGGAACCGGGCGGGGACGCGCCGCCAGTTCAGGCTGGCCGTACCGAAGCCCACCGAGGACAGCACGAAGGCGAGACTCGATCGCAGCGGGGACAGGCCGAGGCCGTCGTGGAGGTACAGCGCCATGGTGAACAGGAAACCGGCGTAGCCGGCCATCATCGAGAAGATCGAGGCGGCGGAGAGGGCCAGACCGGGGGCCCGAAGCACGCGGGCGGGCACCAGCGGGGCCGCCGCGCGGCGCTGGGTGGCGACGAAGGCGACGGCCAGGACGGCGCTACCGGCGAGCATCGCCCAACCCCACCCGGGCTGGCCGAGTTCGTGGCCGAGCACCAGCGGGGCCACCAGCAGCAGTACGGCGGGAGAGAGCGTCAGCAGGCCGGGAAGATCGAGCCCGGTGGTGGCGTCAGGATGGTCGGCAGGCAGCAGCCGTGCCCCCGCCGCCAGCAACACGAGCCCGATGGGCACGTTCACCAGGAAGATCGGACGCCACCCGGTGCCCGCGATGTCGGCACTGGTCAGGACTCCTCCGAGGACCTGGCCGGCGACCGCCGCGCCGGAGAGCACCGTGGAGTAGACGCTGAAGGCCCTGACACGGGCGGCGCCGCCGATGGTGAGCTGGATCAGGCTGAGCACCTGCGGCACGAGCAGTGCCGCTCCCGCTCCCTGGAAGAGACGGAAGGCGATCAGTTGGGCGGTGGTCGCCGCCAGCCCGCAGGCGAGTGAGGCGACGGTGAAGAGGACGAGTCCGGCCTGGAACAGCCGCCGATGGCCGAACCTACGGCCCAGCCGTGCCCCGGTGATGAGCAGCATGGCGTACACGATCGTGTGACCGGCCACGACGAGTTGCAGCTCGGCGCCCGAGCTTCCCAGGCCGGCGCGGATGGCCGGGGCCGCGACGGTCACGATGGTGGCGTCCAGAATGGCCATGAACTGGCCGAGGAGGATTACGGCGAGCAGCCCGCCGGTCCTGCCCGCCCTGGCCGAGGACGGTGAGGTGGAGGTGGTCATGGACTCCGAGCGTGGGCGGGCTCCGGGTGCCGCGGCAGAGCGTGCCCATCCTGGTAGCGGGACCACCTGGCAACGAGGATCGGGGCCGGGGCAGGATGGAGAGGTGTCGTCGAAGAGCAACCGGGCCCGGCGCCGCAGTGAGCTGGCGACGTTCCTGCGCAGCCGGCGCGATCGCATCACTCCTGATGACGTGGGTCTCGCCCCGGGGATACGGCGTCGCACGCCCGGTCTGCGCCGGGAGGAGGTGGCCCTGCTGGCCGGGGTGGGGGTGACCTGGTACACATGGCTGGAACAAGGTCGGCCGATCAACCCCAGCGTCGCCGTGCTCGACGCGATCGCCCGCACGCTCCGCCTGGACCACGCCGAGCGGGATCACCTGTACCGGCTCGCCGGTGTGCCCGCGCTGCCTCCCTTGGAGGAACACGGCACACTCGACCCTCAGGTTCAGCTCATCCTCGACACGCTCGATCCGCTGGCCGCGGCGGTGTACTCCAGCCGCTTCGACCTCCTCGCATGGAACACCACGTTCAGAGGGCTGTTCCCCGCCTTCACGACCGCGGCGCCCGAGTCGCGCAACGCCATCTGGGAGCACTTCACCAGCCCGCCCTGCTGTAACCCGTTCGTCGACCCCGTCGCCGAGGTCAGGCCCATGGTGGCCATGCTGCGTGCCGCCTTCGGCCGCCATCTGACCGAACCCGCCTGGACGGGGTTCGTCCACCGGTTGTCGGTGGAAAGCCCCGCGTTCGCCCGCATGTGGAGCACACACGACGTCGCCGAACCAGGCCCGCATGTCAAGGTGCTCCACTACGAGGAGGTCGGTGAGATACGACTGACCACCACCACGCTCATGGTGGTGGGCGCGCCCGAGGCCCGGCTGGTCGTCTACACGCCGGTGGGGGAGCGGTCACGGTGCCGGCTGGCCCATCTGGCCGCCCACCCGTCCGTGCACTGTTCGCTTCCCGCCCACCGGCACGCGCGTTCCGGCGTCCTGATCGAATCCGGCCTCGCCACGGCCGAGCCTCGCTGACCTTGAGGCGGGGGCCGTCACTACCCAGGGCGCAGGGCCGCCAGGCGTCGTCGGCCGAAGCCGCTGGCCGCGACGCCGACGCAGGCCGCGCCCAGCGCGACCAGGAAGGCCGCCAGCGGGCCGTACCGGTCGGCGAGGGTGCCGGACAGGAAGGCGCCGATCGCGTAACCGATGACGACGGAGGAGGTCAGCACGGTCATGACCCACGAGATCCGCTGCACCGGGACCGTCATCTCGGCCTGGGTGTAGGCGGTGACGAGGATCGGGGCGATGGTGACGCCGGGCAGCACGATCAGCAGGCCCAGCGGCCACAGCCCGCCGATGTTCAGCCCGCCGACGATCGCCAGCGGCAGACTGAGTACGGCCAGCAGCGCGAAACCCGCCTGGAGTCTGCGGGCGAGCGGGAAGGAGGCGGGCAGCATCGGGACGAACACCCCGGCCAGGGCGCTGCTCAGCCCGAGGATCGCGTAGATCAGCCCGGCGGCCCCCTCCGAGCCCGCGTCGACCGCGCGCCAGGTGACACCGGCCTGCACCGAGCCGAAGTAGCACCCGAGACCGGTCAGTCCGGCGGCGAGCAGGAACACCGGGACACGCCGCACCGGGGCCGTGGCGGCCCCGTCTCGATCCTCGTGCCGGGTGACCACGGTCGCCGTCGGGTGCAGGGCGAAGGCCACACAGGCCGTGGCGGTGAGCGCCGCCGCCATGAGCACCGCCGTACGGGGGGAGGTGACCGTCGCGATGATGCCGACCAGGGCGGGGCCGAGGACGAAGGCGAACTCGTCGCTCGTCCCCTCGAAGCTCATCGCGGTGGGGAAGCGGTTCAGGGACAGCCTCCCGCGATGGACCAGCGCGGTCCAGCGGGCCCTGGACAGCGGCCCCACCTGCGGTACGGCGGAGCCCGCGACCACCGCGGAGGCCAGCGCGGCCCAGGTGGGCGCGTCCTGTTCGACGCACACCACCAGCAGGACGAGGGCGGCGGCGTGCAGCAGCGCGGCGACCAGCCCGGTCGGCCGGTGGCCGTACCGGTCGGCGGACTTGCCGATGAGCGGCCCACCGGCGGCCTGCCCGATCGCGAAGGCCGAGGCCGTGGCGCCGCCCAGCGCCAGCGACCCGGTCGCCCCGCTGACCAGCAGCAGCGAGCCGAGCTGGCCCATGGAGGCGGGGATGCGGCCGAGCAGGGTGATCGCCAGGTACCACGGGCCGGTGGTCGCGGGCAGGGCGGCGTAGGCGCGCAGCGCGTTCCAGCGGCTCACGGCGTGTCCGGGGTTCGTCCGTCCGAGGCGCGGAGGTCCACGCCGTACTCCATCAGGACCTCGCGGGGGATCACCTCCATGGCCCTGACGTTGGTCGCCGCGAGGTTCACCGGGCAGGCGTGGCCCGCCAGGTAGGCCTCGTACCACTTGGCGGCGATCACGCACCAGTGGTCACCCGGCTTCAGCCCGGGGAAGGCCAGGTCGGGCCGGGGGGTCGCGATGTCGTTGTCCACCGTGGACTGGAAGGCGATGAAGCCCTCGTCGACGATCGCGCAGACGGTGTGCCCCTTGGGGTTGTCGGGGCCGGTGTGGCAGTAGCCGTCGCGGCGGTAGCCGGTGATCGGGTCGAAGCCGCAGGCCTCCAGCGGCTCGCCGAAGACGTTCAGTGCCTGCTCGGTCATCGTTGGCTCCCGACGGTTTCGTGGTGCGGCGGCATGGGACAGCGGAAGACGCGTTCGGCGAACTCGGCCGCGACCCGGGCCAGGCGGGCGTCCGCGCCGGGCCGTCCGACCAGCAGCATGCCGACCGGCAGCCCGTCGACGAATCCGCACGGGACGCTGAGCGCCGGGTGCCCGGTGAGGTTGAAGACGCAGTTGTTGTCGTGCATCTCGAAGGGGAGGTCGGTCTCGATCACCGCCTCGCGCGGGTCGGCGGGCAGCGGGTGCGGCGGCATCGGGACACTCGGCAGGACGAGGAGGTCGACCTCCCGCAGCGCGCGGTCCACCTGCTCGCGCAGCGTCCGGCGCAGCTGCTGGGCGTAGGCCATGATCTTGCCGTGGGTGGCGTCCCGCAGCAGGGTGGCGCCGACGAGCGCCAGCACCCCGCCGACCGGGATGTCCTCAGGACGGTTGGCGACGGCCTCGCCGAAGGTCTCCCCGAAGTTCGGGTGGTAGGGCCCCTGGTGGTTGTTGCCCTGCAGCCGTGACTCGAAGACGGTGGTCAGGCCGCCCTCGATCGAGATGGGCAGGTGGATGTCCCTGCCGTACCGGTGCAGCGGCACCGAGACATCTGACACGGTCAGCCCCAGTTTCTCCAGCGCCCGCGCGGCCCCGCGGACCACGTCGTCCAGGCGCGGGTCGGAACGGCCCGGCCAGCCGAACCCCTCGGTGAGGACCCCGGCCCGCAGCCCGGCCACCTCTTCGGCATACCCCTCGGCGTACGGCCCCGGCACGGCCGCGGCCTCAAGGAAGGCGACGAGGCCGGCGGCGTCCCTGGTCAGCACGCCGATGTGGTCGAGCGTGCGCTCGGTCGGCATGGCGCCGTCGTAGTCGACGATCCCATAGGTCGGCTTGAGTCCGAGGACGCCGCACCAGGCGGCGGGGTTGCGGACCGAGCCGCCGTGGTCGGTGCCGACGCCGTAGTCGGCCTGCCCGGTGGCGACCAGGACCGCGGCGCCGCTCGACGAGCCGCCCGCCGAGCGGCGCGGGTCCCAGGGGTTGCCCACCGGGCCGTGCGCGCTGGTGAAGCTCGACCCGGAGTAGCACAGGTCCTCGCAGACCGACGTGCCGACGACGACCGCCCCGGCGTCGCGCATCCGGCCGACGACCACCGAGTCGGAGCCGGGGACGAAACCGGCCATGAGGCGGCTGCCCAGGGTCATCGGCACCCCGCGCACCGCGATGGACTCCTTGACGGTCACCGTCCGCCCGGCCAGCGGCCCGGTTCCCGGCGCTCCGGGGTCGTCGATCCGGTACAGCCAGGCACCGTGCGGGTTGTCCGGGCCGCGCGGCACCCGGGTGACCGCGACGGGCGGCGGTTCAGGGGCCCTGGAGGCACGATCCTCGGTCGCCAGGTCCCGTACGCGGCCGTAGGCGTCGCGCATCCGGTCGATCGCCGGGCCGAGCCTGCCGACCAGTCCGGGGTCGAGGTTCCACCGGCCCGCGACGGTCTCCAGGTCCGCGGGGGTGAAGGAAGGGAGGCTCACCTGCGCCGCTCCGTTTCTTCCGTGAGCGCCTCGCTGGCCGCGACGAACGGTTCGATGGGGATCGAGGTGATCCCGGCGCCGACCCGGCCGCGTCCCGGCTCCCGGTGGGCGAGGCCGTTGTTGATGACGGGTTCGACGCCGAGGGCGCGCACCCGGTGCACGTCGATGCCGAGCGGGGTGCCCAGGAAGTCCTCGGCCGGGATGAGGAGCCGCCTGCTCGTCCCGGCGCACAGGGTCCGCATGCGCCGGGTGATCCCCTGGGCCAGGGCCATGTCGCCGCCGACGAAGGACATGATCGCGGGGGCGGCGGTCATCGCGAGGGCGCCGAAGCCCGCGGTCTCGGCGATCATCGAGTCGCCCATGGTCGGGGTGACGTCGTCGAGGGTCGCCCCTTCGACGAGGACCGGGTCGCCGACCGGCGAGGGCACGGTGAACCAGCGGTCGCCGAGGCCGCTGACGCGGATGCCGAACTCCCGCCCGTTGCCCGCCATGGTCGTGACGATCGGGCTGCCCGTGACGCCGCTCGCGGTCAGCGTGACCGCCTTGGCCGCCGAGATAGCGAAGGGCAGCGCGAAGTGCCCGTTGCCCGCGACGAACGCCACGACCTCCGCCAGGTCCTCCCGGTCGAGGCGGGAGCGCAGCAGGCCGGGGGTGAGCGTGACCAGCAGGGCCGCGCTGGTGGCCACCAGCCGGTTGTGGCAGTCGTCGCCCCGGCGCAGCCCCTCGGCGACCAGGGCGAGGAGGTCGAGCGGCTCGGAGTTCGCCACGGCCTCGTCGAGGGCGGGGGCGAGCACGTCGCCGAGCCAGCGCAGCCGCGCCAGCGTCACCTCGTCGTACGACCCGTAGCGCATGGCCCCGCCGATGCCCTCGTTCAGGGGGGAGAACGTCCGCAGCCCCTCGGCGGTCTCGGCGACCACGACGGGGGTGTCGGGGGTGACGATCCCGGCCATGGCCCCCACGGCGCCGGCGTCGTGGCAGGGGCTGATGCTCACCTCGCCGTGGTCGATGATCGCCTCGGCCTCGGCGACGGACCCGGCCTCCTTCTCCAGGAGCAGACCCGCGATGATCCCGCCCCGCATGGGGCCGGGGATGTCGGCCAGGGCGATCGGCGGTCCCGCGTGCAGGAAGTGCCGTGGCCCGACCTGGTCGGTGGCGTCGCGGGCCTTGCAGACGCGACGCAGGCGGACGTCGGTGTCGTTCAGGGCGTCGAGTGTCGCCCGGGTCGGATCGGACATGGCGGTGCTCCTGATATGTGGGAAGGCGAAGGCACGGCGGGGTCGCTCGCCGTGGGGGAAACGCTGTGCGGGTTTCTCGGAACAGGCCTAGACGGAGGGGGCGTGGTGCCGCTCGGCCAGGAGCCTCCGTACGATCTCCCGGTTCAGCCGGGCGTGCCTGCGCGCGTGCTCGGCGGCCAGGTCGGGGGAGCCGGAGGCGATCGCCTCGAACCAGGCGGAGTGCTCCTCGAACAGGTCGTGCGGGTCGCCGGTCTGGCGCAGCAGCCAGTGCAGACGTCCCTGGAGGGGTTCGAGCACGGTCTGCAGGAGGACGTTGTGGGACAGCTTCAGGATCTCGTCGTGGAAGGCCTCGTTGGCCTCGCCGAGGGCCACCCGGTCTCCGGCGTCGAGTGCCTTGCGGCCCCTGGCCAGGGCGTTGCGGACCCGCCGCAGCTCGGCCTTGGTCGCCCGGGTCGCCGCCTGCTGACTGGCCAGGACCTCAAGGGCCTCCCTGACGTCGAACAGCTCCTCGACGTCCTGCTCGGACAGCTCGACGACGACCGCGCCCCTGCGGGGGACCGTCCTGACGAACCCTTCGGTCTCCAGCGCCCGGATCGCCTCGCGCACCGGAAGCCTGGAGACGCCGAGCTGGGCCGCGATCTCGGTCTCGACGAGCCGGGTGCCCGCGGGGTAGACGTCGTCGATGATCCGCTGACGCAGCTCGTCGCGGACGCGGTCCCTGAGCGGCTTGTAGTCGGCGTCGATGTCGAAGGAACCCGGCACGTCCGGCTGCCTGCTCACAGGGTCGTCTCCCCGGTGTTCCGTCTCGGCCCGGGACCGTCGCCGACGGGCGCCGGACGCTCGGTCTCCTCGAAAGGATAACGCCGCCGGAAGTCGTCGGCCGCCGCGTCGAAGGTGGTGAACTCGACCCCGGGAAGGTCGAGCCAGTCGTCGAAGAGCCGTTCCAGCATCATCAGCACCTGGGGCCGTCCGGAGACGTCGGGGTGGAGCGTCATGGGGAACACCGCGTAGTCCAGCTCACGGTAGACCCAGTCGAACTGGTCGCGCCACAGCTGCTCGACGTCGCGGGGGCTGACGAAACCGTGGCTGTTGGCGGACTTCTTGACGAACATCATCGGCGGCAGGTCGTCGACGTACCAGTTGCCGCAGAACTCGACGAGGTCCACCTCGGTGCCGTGTTTGAGGGGTCTCATCCAGTCGGCGGCCCGTCCGGTGTAGTCGATCTTCGTCCATTCGTCGCCGACCCGGGCGTAGAAGGGGTGGAAGTCGTTGTAGTTCTGCGAGTGGTCGTAGGAGAAGCCGAACTCCTTGAGCAGGCCCGCGGTGTTGGGGCTCATCTCCCACCAGGGGGCGACGTAACCGCGCGGCGGCCGTCCCCACAGGCGTTCGACCAGCTCGACGCAGCGGCCGAGCACGTCCCGCTCCTGGTCGGGGGTCATGTCGATGGGGTTCTCGTGGGAGTAGCCGTGCGCCCCGATCTCGTGCCCCGCCTCGGCGACGGCCGCCATCTCGGTGGGGAAGGTCTCGATGGAGTGGCCCGGGATGAACCAGGTCGTCCGCAGGCCGTACCGCTCGAAGAGCTGGAGCAGGCGCGGGGTGCCGACCTCACCGGCGAACACGCCGCGCTGGATGTCGTTGGGGGAGTCCTCGCCGCCGTAGGAGCCGAGCCAGCCGGCGACCGCGTCGACGTCGACCCCCACGAGGATCTTTATGTCCTTGGCCATACCTTTCCTCATCTCTGCGCGGCGAGCAGCTCGCCGTACCCGGTGATCGGAGTGGTGTCCCCGGCCAGGGCGAGGGCCCGCCACAGGGTCGCCGCGACGCTGTCCACCACCGGGACGCCGTGCCCGGCCTCCCAGCGGGCGGCCAGGTGCGCGGCGCGCACGTTGGTGCACACCACCGCGACCGCGTCGCAGCCCGCGGCGGCGAGCGCGTCGAAGGCCGCGTCGAGTTCGGCGTCGCCGATCAGCGCGAAGTCGTAGTTGGTGGTGCGGCCGAGGTGGCGGGCCGCCCGCACGGGGAGGCCCTGCTCGGCGTAGTTCACGGCGATGGCCTCCCCGACGTCCGGTGTGTACGGCGTGAGCAGGCCGGGACGTTCGGACCCGAAGGCCCGCAGCGCCGCGAGCATGGCCAGGGTCGAGGTGGTCGCGGGGACGCCGGCGACCTCCTCCATGGCGCGGCACAGGCGTTCGTCACGGCCGGGGCCGAGCCACGAGCCCGAGGTGCCGTTCCAGGCGACGACGTCCACGCGGGCGTCACCGAGGAGTCCGGCGGCGTCGGTGAAGGTGTCCTGGTCGAACTGGCGGGTGTCGGCCGGATCGAGGCTGATGCTCGTCACCCTGATCCGGGTGAAGTGGACCGAGACGTCGTTCCTCGCGGCCAGCAGGGCGCCGGTGACGGGTTCGACGACGGTGTTGGAAGACGGGGCGATCATGCCTATCCGCCGGGCGGTCGGCTGCACTGTGCCTCCGCTCAGAGGGGTCGATTAGGGATACGGTATACAGAATCCTAAGAAGTGGTCCGCAGGAAAACAAGTCGTTGACACTGGTATAGGTCGCGCTTAATCTCCATATACCGCTAACCGGATACCCACTGTAACGGCGCTCTGACGGACCACCCCGGCCGTCGGACCAGCGAGGATTCCCGCTCAGGCGGGCATCGAACACGTCTGCCCATAGCTCCGGATCATGGCCACGTCGACGCCGCCGGAGGGACCAGGGCGCGTTCCACTCAGTGCCCAGGAGACCGTCGTGTCACCTACCGTCCGCGCACCCCAGTCAACGGCTTCGGACCGCCATCCGGTAGACGAAGTCCTGCCCATCCCCCAGTTGTTCTTCTTCGGCCTGCAGCACATGTTGATCATGTACGCGGGCTGCGTGGCCGTCCCGCTCGTGCTCGGAGCGGTGCTCAAACTCGACACCCACACCATCGCGCTGATCGTCAACGCCGACCTTCTGGTGGCCGGAATCGCGACCATCATCCAGAGCGTCGGCCTGACCCGCTTCTTCGGCATCCGGATGCCGGTGGTCGCGGGAGCCTCGTTCACCTTCCTCACCCCGATGATCCTGATCGGCTCCGAGTACGGCCTGCCGACCATGTACGGCTCGATGATCGCCGCGGGCGTCTTCGGCATCCTGGTCGCCAGACCGTTCTCCAAGGTGCTGCGGTACTTCCCGTCCCTGGTCACCGGCTGTGTGATCACGATCATCGGGTTGTCGCTGATCAAGGTGAGCGCGGACCTCATCATCGGCTCCGACCCGGCCGCGGCGGACTACGCGAGCGTGCGGTACATCCTGCTGGCCTTCGGCGTCGTGGCGATCATCATCCTGGTGAACCGGATCTTCGGCGGGTTCGTCCGCAACGTCTCCGTCCTCTTCGGACTCGCCATCGGCGCGGTGATCTCCTGGTTCATGGGCCTGGCGGACTTCTCCTCCGTCGCCGGGGCCAAGTGGTTCGGCTTCTCCACCCCGCTGCAGTTCGGCGCGCCGGAGTTCCGGATCGTTCCAATCATCGCGATGTGCGTGGCCATGCTGGTCGTCTTCAGCGAGATGACCGCCTGCGTCCTGGCCATCGGGGACGCAGTCGGCAAGAAGGTCACCGACAAGGACATGGCCAGGGGCCTGGCCACCGACGGCCTGTCCTCCCTGCTGGCCGGGTTCATGAACTCCGTACCGGACTCCACCTTCGGTCAGAACGTGGGCCTGATCAGCCTCACCAAGATCAAGAGCCGCTACGTCATCACGGTCACCGGAATCCTGCTGGTGATCATGGGAGCCATTCCCAAGCTCGGCGAACTCGTCGCCAGCCTGCCCGGACCCGTGATCGGCGGCGCCGGCCTGGTGATGTTCGCGATGACGGCGGCCGTGGGCATCCAGATGCTCCAGAAGGTCGAGTACGAGGGCAACCAGAACCTGCTCATCGTCGCCGTGGCACTCGGCGTCGGCATGCTGCCGGTCGTGGTGCCCACGATCTACCAGAAGTTCAGCCAGGACACCCAGTTCATCCTCGGCAGCGCGATCACGGCCACCGTGTTGGTGGCGCTGCTGCTCAACCTGCTCTTCAACCACCTGTTCGTCCGCGGGGAGACCCGCGGGGAAGAACCGCCCGCCGAGGCACCGGAACTCGCCGAAGCCCAGGAGGGCACGGCCTGAGTCCCGCACCCCGGCGTCAGCACACACGTATCTAAGGAGCACCACGTCATGGGTCAGGCGCCCGTCTCAGCGAACCTCCGGCGAATCCTCAAGGTCATCGAGGACGGCTCCCACGACATGGCCACCGGGTGGAACCTCCCCCGGGAGTGCTACGTCGATCCGGAGTTCTACGCCTTCGAGCAGGAGGCCATCTTCATGCGGCAGTGGCTGTGCCTCGGCCGCGTCGACGAGATCCCGAAGCCCGGCGACTTCGTCCGCGTCGACATGGGCGACGAGCCCCTGATGATGGTCCGTGGCAAGGACATGGAGATCCGGGTCCTCAGCCCCATCTGCGCGCACCGGGCCCACCTGGTGTGCGAGGGGTCGGGGAACACCGGCAGGCTCTTCCGCTGTCCCTTCCACGCCTGGACCTACGGGCTGGACGGCAACCTCATCGCGGCGCCCTCCATGAACGACACCGTCGGCCTCAAGAACCTCAAGGGAGAGGCCTACCTCCCCTCGCACCGGGTCGAGATCTGGAACGGCTTCGTCTTCACCAATCTCGACCCGAACGCGAAACCCCTCGCGCCCACCCTCACCAAGCTGACCGCCGAGCTGGAGAACTACCACATCGGCGACATGGTGAGCATGCCGGTGGCCGAACTGCGCGACAACCCCTGGAACTGGAAGTCCCAGCTGGAGAACGGCATCGAGCCGTACCACAGCGCCTATCTCCACGGCATGCTGCACGACTTCGCGCACGTCAGGCTGACCAGCTTCGTGGAGATCAGCCCCGACGAGGGCGCGATCTACCACCCGACCGGCTTCTACCACGCGGACGCCGGGTTCAACCCGACCACCAAGGCGCTGCTGCCGATCATCCCGACCCTCGGTGAGAAGGAGCGCAACCAGGTCATCTTCGCCTCGATCCCGCCGAACCTCGGCTTCGGGGCGGTGCCGGAGGGCCTGTTCTACTACCTCGTCCTGCCCGCCGGGCCCGAGCACATGAACCTGCGCATCGGCCACCTCTACCCGGAGGAGTCCACCAAGCACCCGCGGTTCGAACAGCTCTACAAGATCGCCCAGGACGGCCTCGTCCTCTTCCACCAGCAGGACGCCAGCTCGGACGCCTCCCTGCAGAAGGGCATGCGTTCCCGCTTCCGCCGTCCCGGCCGCTACTCCTTCCAGGAGGAGTCGCTCCTGCAGTTCAACCAGTGGCTGCTGAAGCGCTACCAGGACTACGTGGACCTGGTCGAAGGCGCCCCAGAACCCTCGGCCACCCGCTGAACTCCTGAGTGAGGAAACACCGTGAAACTCTCTGTCGACCGCACCCTGTGCGACGGTAACGGCGTGTGCATGGGCATCGCCCCCGAGGTCTTCGACATCGACGACGACCTGAACCTGCACATCGTGGACGAGATCCCCAACGACCCGGCCATCCAGGCCCAGGTCCGGCAGTCGGTCACCTCCTGCCCGGTCCTCGCCCTGTCCCTGGAGGAGTGATCGACCGTGGTGGGCGACACCTCACAGACCATCGTGGTGGCCGGCGGCTCCCTCGCCGGTCACACCGTGGTCACCGAACTCGAACGGCGCGGCTTCGCCGGGCGGATCGTCTGGGTACGGGGCCAGGAGGGCACGGCCCCCTACTCCCGGCCCGCGCTGTCCAAGGAACTCATCCAGGGCAAGGTCACCGCGGAGACGATCCGGCTGCCCGTGCAACGGCCGTACGGTCCGCGAACGCGGATCATGGACGGCGCGGTCTGCGCGCGGCTCGACCCGCACGCCGACCGGGTCCTGGTCACCTCTTCGGCTCCGGCGGAGGAGTGGGTCTCCTTCGACGCCCTGTTCGTCTGCACCGGGACCAACGCCAGGGTGCCCAGGGCGTTCGCCGGGCTGCCCGGCGTGCACAGCCTGCGCACCCTCGCCGACGCCGAACGGATCAAGGAACGGCTGGCCGTACGGCCCCGCACCGTGGTCGTCGGCGCGGGGCTGGTCGGCAGCGAGATGGCCGCCTCCCTGCGCTCCTGCGAACTGCCGGTCGAACTGATCGTGCAGGGACAACTGCCCATGGAGGCCGTCTTCGGCGCCGAACTCGGCCGGTTCTGCCTGGAGCAGCACCACGCCAACGGCGTCACCACCCGCCTCGGCACGACCGTCACCGGTCTGTCGGCGGCCGGGCCGCGGGGACCGGTCACGCTGACCTACGACGACGGGCGGGAGAGCACGGCCGACATGGTCGTCCTGGGGCTCGGCGCGGTGACCTCCTGCGACTGGCTGGACGGCTGCGGCCTCGACCTGTCCGACGGCCTCGGCTGTGACGAGACGCTGCGCACCGCGCGGCCCAACGTCCTCGCCGCGGGGGACGTCGCCAACTGGCGGCACCCCCTGTTCGGGCACCGGATGCGGGTCGAGCACTGGAGCAACGCCTCGGCCCAGGCACGGCACGCCGTGGAGAGCTGGCTGGCCGACCAGGAGGACAGGCGGCCGCCCGCCTTCGCGGACGTGCCCTACTTCTGGTCCGACCAGTACGGCCTCAAGTACCAGATGGTCGGCCACGCCCGTGGTCACGACGAGGTCCACGTCGAGGAGGCCGGGACGGGCGGGTACCCGTTCGTGACCTACCTCCGTGCGGGCCGGATCGTCGCCGCGGCGGGCGTCAACGCGCCCCGCGCGGTGATGCGGATGAAGGCCCGCATCCAGGCCGAACTGGCCGAAGCCCCTTCAGCGGGGGGTTCACCGACCGGGGACTCACCGACCGGGGACTCACCGGCCGGGGGTTCTCCGGCAGGGGGTTCTCCCGAAGGGGAGACGACGAGTGAGGAGGTGTACGCACGGTGAACGGCGAATCCACCGGTGACCGGGCGTTGCCCGAGGTGATCCGGGACAACATGTGGTCGCTGCTGAGCGACCGCTACCGTACCAACCGCCGCGCCCCCCACACGCCGACCGAGGACGAGTACCTCCACGACCGTCCCTTCTGGCCCGCCTTCACCTTCGAGGAGGTACGGCACACGGTCGAGGACGGCAGGGACCGGATCCTGGTGACCTTCCACGACACCGACGTCCCCGAGGACACCCTCGGCTTCCGGATCGACCTGGACACGGCCATGGCCGAGTGGTCCCGGAGGGTCGGCGGACGCGATCCACAGGAACACCCGGAGATGTTCGCCGCCGAACTGATCTGGTTCATGGTCTGCTTCATCGGCGTCGCCGACCTCGACGGAGAGGCCGGAACGCCCGAGGCGCCGCACTGGATCAACACCGGCTCCGAGATCTTCGGAAAGCTCAGGAACAACCCGAACATGGACACCTTCGAGTCCCATCACTGACGCCCTCGCCGGGCGTAGGAAAGGCCAGGAGTCACCCATGGCAGTTGTCGAGATCGAAAGGCCTCGCGACGGCGTCGCGATCATCCGGCTCAACCGGCCGGAGGTGCGCAACGCGCTCAACACCGAGGTACGTGAACTGCTCGCCGCGGCCGTCGAGGAGCTCAACAAGGACGACGACGTCGGCGCCATCGTCCTGACCGGCGGCGACACCGTCTTCGCCGTCGGCGCCGACCTGGGCGAACAGGCCGGACGCGACGTGGTCGGCGCGATCCGCGCCTACACCCACCAGGCGTTCTGGTACAGCGGCAAGCCGGTGATCGCCGCCGTGAACGGCGACGCCTTCGGCGGCGGCAACGAGTTCATCCTCCAGTGCGACTTCGTCATCGCCTCGGAGAACGCGCGCTTCGCCCAGACCGAGGTCACCATCGGCCTGGTCCCCGGTGGCGGCGCCACCCAGCGCCTGCCCAGGGCCATCGGACGGCAGAACGCGATGTACGCCCTGCTCACCGGCGCCCCGATGAGCGCCGACGACGCCCACCGGCTCGGCTACGTCTCCGAGGTGGTCGCGGGAAACGCCGTCGACCGGGCCGTGGAACTGGCCGCCCTGATCGCCTCCCGTCCCAGGCTGGCCGTACGGCAGATCAAGGAGGTCGTCCGCCTCGGCCTGGACACCTCCTTCGAGGCGGGAATAGCCCTGGAACGCCGCGGCTACCAACTGATGTTCGGCACCCAGGACCTGAGGGAGGGCTTCGCCTCCATCCAGGAGGGCAGAACCCCAAAATTCACCGGCGACTGACCCCAGCCGGTCGCTCCGGTACGGCCTTCCAGATCCGAGCCGGCCTGGATCACCTGCGCGGCAGCCTCAGGAGAGGCCTCAGGAGGGGATGGAACGCGCGGGAGCCAGGCTGAGCGGGCCACAGCCGTACGCCCTGGCACGCCCGACACCGTCGACCGGCGCGGCGGTGAAGGCATCGAGATCGGTGACCACCGGATGACCGTCGTAACGGACGGGATCGATGACGACGCGCCGCGCCTTCCGCTTCTTCCTGACCAGCCTGGGAGCGGGGGTGGGGGCCACGTCGGGCGTGCCCTGACGGCTCACGGGAACGACGAACCCGTGCCGCCGTGTCGATCGGCCGCCTCGCGGGTTCGGCGGTCGGCGAGGCCGCCGTTTCAGTGGACGCGGCGGGAGTGGGAGCGGTAGACGAACGTGTCGTCCTGGTCCGTGGTGAGGTCGGTGACGATGTGGTGATCAGGCGACAGGGAGCAGGCCGGGTCGGTACGGCCCGCGTCGCCGGTCAGGGCGAACGCCTGGCAGCGGCAGCCTCCGAAATCCCGGTGCCTGAGAGGGCAGCCGGAGCACGGTTCGGACATCCAGGAGGTGCCGCGGTAGGCGTTGAACGCCTCCGACTCCCGCCAGATCCACTCCAGGCTGTGCTCGCGCACGTTGGGCGAACGCAGGGGGAGGGTGTAGGCGGCCGGGCACGGCAGCGCGCGCCCATCCGGTGCGACGGTCAGGGAGAGCGTCCCCCAGCCGCCCATGCAGGGTTTGGCGGTGCCGTCGAAGTAGTCGGGTACCACCCAGATCAGCTTGAGGTCACTGCGGCGGCGCCATCGCTCCACCTTCTCCCTCGCCGCGGCGAGCTGGGCTCGCGTGGGCATCAGGGCGCGCCGGTTGACCAGGCCCCAGCCGTAGAACTGGACGTTGGCCAGTTCGATGCGCTGCGCCCCCCAGGCGATGCCCAGCTCCACGATCTGATCGACGGCGTCCAGGTTGTGCCGGTGCAGCACGACGTTGAGGCCCAGCGGCAGACCGGCCTCCACGATCAGCGCCGCCGCCCGCCGCTTGTCGGCGAAGGACGGACGGCCGGCGACGCGGTCGGAGGCCGCCGCGTCGGCGGCCTGCGTGGACAGCTGGACGCCGCGCACCCCGGCCCGCACGAGTTCGGCCAGCCGCTCCCGGGTGAGGCCGACGCCGCTGGTGACGAGCTGGGTGTAGACACCCGCCGAGGCCGCCGCCGCGGCGATCTCGGCCAGGTCGCCGCGGAGCAGCGGTTCCCCTCCGGACAGGTGGGCGTGGACCACGCCCAGCGCGGCGGCCTCCTCGAAGACCCGAATCCAGGTGGCGGTGTCCAGCTCCGCCGACCTCGTCACCAGGGAGGTGGGGTTGGAGCAGTACGGGCAGCGCAGCGGGCAGCCGTGGGTCACCTCGGCCAGCATGGCCCATGGCCCGTTCAACGGATCCATCCCTGGGCGCGCACGTCCTGGAGGAACTCCGTGACGTCGGCGAAGGCCTCACAGGGGAATCGTGCGGTGATCTCCTCGACGGTGTTGTGCCCGTCGCACAGTCCCACGATGGCGGCCGCCTCGGCGTTGAGCACCACGATCCGTTCGGGCACGATCAGCAGGTCCGCCTGCCGTACCGGGCAGTGCCGTAGCAGCGCGCCCGGGCTCAGCGACGGGCGCCAGGTCATCGGTAGGCCCGCTCGACCGCGTTCAGAAGCGTCCACAGCACCTCACACTTGTATTCCAGCGCCCTGATCGCCGCCTGCCGTTCGGTGGGGCCGCGGGCCCAGGACAACACCAGCGGCAGCGCCTGTTCGCCGTCCTCACGCCCCTGGTCGACGCGGACCTGGAAGTACCGCAACCCGTCGGAGCCAATCCATGGGTAGTGTTCCTCGAACGCGGCGATCCGGGTTTTCATCAGGTCCGGGGCGAGGAGCTCCGTGAGGGAGGCCGCCACGGCCTCCAGCGCGCTGCCGTGCCGGCAGAGGTTCACGTATCCGTCCACGGCCAGCCGGACCCCCGGCAGGACCGCCCGGCCGGACCACATCTCCTCCCGGCCGCACCCGGCCGCCTCACCCAGGCGGAGCCAGCGCTCAAGGCCGCCCTCCCCGCCGGAGGCGCCGTCCTGGTCGACGACGCGGCGGATCCACAGGCGGCGCAGGTCAGGGTGGTCCAGCTTGGCCAGGATGAGCGCGTCCTTGATCGGCAGGTGCCGCTGGTAGTGGAAGCGGTTGAGTATCCACCCGCGTAGCTCCTGTTCGGACAGCAGCCCCGCGTGCATGCGCTGGTTGAAGGGGTGCAGGTCGTGGTAGCGGCTCCTGACCACGGCCCGCAACTCGGCCTCGAAGTCCCGCACAGCTCGATCACCGTTCCCTCGACGCCCGGCCCGGCTTATCGGTCGGCCAGGAAGTAGGCCGACACCTCCATGGACGCCTCGATGACGTGGTAGGAGGGCCTGTGCCAGGCGGCCCGCCCGTCGTGGTCGTGTGCCGGTTCCCGGCGAGCCTCGGCGGGCTCGTTCCGCTCGTTCATGATCTCCTCCTTGTCGTGTTCCGGCCGGTGTCCGTGGTGACCACGGCCCGGCGCCGGTCAGGGCTGGTACGGCACCGCCAGGATCGCGCCGGGGTCCGCCAGGCGGGTGGTGGGCGCTCCGCGCTGGTCCCTGGTCACGCCGGCGGAGTCGACGGCGATGTAGAGGGTTCTGCCATCGGGACTGATGGCCGTGTCGCGGTAGCGATTGATGGTCCGGTACAGCTTGCCCTTGATCGTGTCGCCCTCCCCGGAGACCCGGTGGACGATGCCTTCCTTGAGCATGGTGACCGCCAGGTCGTCGCCCGCGACCTCCACGCTTGAGGGCGCCAGGGTGGGCCAGCACATGTAGGCGAGTTTCTCCTCGGTGCACGGCGGTGTGAGGCCGAAGTCGTGGCCGTTCCCGACGGTCGTGCCGTACGTCGTCAGCGGGCTCTGGACGGCCTGGGTGAAGGCGCTCTCCTTGGTCTGCGGCACCTGCGGAGGGATCTTGTTGGGGTCGTAGGGCAGTTTGGCGCAGTCGGGCGCCTTGGCCCAGTCACCGTAGACGTAGGCCTGGTCGTCCTTGTATCCGGCGATGTGGGGCCAGCCGTAGTTCTTTCCCGCCTTGATCTCGTTGAGCTCGTCGTCGGTGCTCGGCCCCTGATCGGCCACGAACAGCCGTCCGCCTTTGAAGACCATCCCGTCGGGATTGCGGAAGCCGTAGGCGTAGACGTGACTGCGCACCCCGTCGAGCACGGGGTTGTCGCCGGGGATCGAGCCGTCGGGCGTCATCCGCAGCACCTTGCCCTGGTAGGCCGTCCAGTTCCTGCCGGCGACCTGATCGCTGGTGGGCAGGGTCTGCGCGTGGTTGGGCAGGCAGTGACGCGTGTCGTAATTGTTGCCCTGGTCGCCGATCGTGTAGTAGAGCATGCCGTCCGGCCCGTACCGCAGGCGGGCGGACTGGTGGTCGACGCTGGAAGGCAGCCCGGTGAGGATGTCGTGGGCGCCGGTCAGTCTGCCGTCGGCCCAGGTGTATCGGGTGAGTTTGGTGTTGTTCCCGTCTTTGCCCCTGTAGGTGTAGGACAGGTACACGTAGTCGGTGCCCTTCCCCTTATCGAAGTCGGGGTGCAGGGCCAGCCCGAGCAGTCCGTCCTTGCTCGTCGGGGTGTGGACCGCCTGGCCGGACAGATCCAGCACGGTGCTCACCGCGCCGGTGTCCGGTTTGACCCGCTTGACCTTCAGCCCGCTCTTCTCCGTGAGCCACAGGTGACCGTCGGGGCCCACGATCAGCTCGTACGGATCCTTCAGGCCCGTGGCGACGATCTTCGCCTCGGGCGTGGGGGCGGCCCCGGAGCCGGGTGCCGCCGGGCCGGTCAGCACGGACGCCGCGGTCGCCGCCACGGCGAAAACCTGCAGCTTTCTTTCCATGCGGGCCATGGTGCCCACGGCAGGCATAAACCAACGCATAAGTGGATATTGCGGATAATTTTTGAGGCGTGTTTACCGCACGCATGGAGGAGCCGGTGACGAGGAGGGGATTTCCCCGAAGCATCACCCGGTACGCCACCGGAGAAGCGCCGAAGCGCCACGCGGAGGTGGCGCTTCGGGGGAGGAACGAGGGTCAGTCGGAGGTGACGACGGACTGCCAGGACGGAGGCATGTTCTTGGACACCTCTATGCCGGAGAAGATCGAGGGCTCCTGGGGGCCGTGCTTCTTGGCCCAGGCGGCCATCTGGGTGAGGCCTTCCGACAGGGGGACGGAGCCGGCGCCGACGCCGAGGATCTCGCGGGCCCTGTCGTGCGAGGAGAAGGCGTGCACGACCTCGTGCCTGGCCTCGACGTGCCGCACGCGCGCCTCGACGCCCATCGCCGCGGCGACCGCCTCGGCCAGCTCGTTGACGGTGTACGGCGTGTCGCCCCCGATGTTGAAGGTCTGCCCGTAGGCCCGGGGGTTCTCGATCGAACGGGCGATGGGCGGCGCCACGTCGTCGATGTGGCTGAAGGCCCTGGTCTGCTCGCCGTCGCCGAAGATGACGCACTCCTCGCCGCGCAGGATCTGGTTCATGAAGATGCCGATGACGTTGCGGTAGCGGTCGCCGATGTTCTGCCGCTCGCCGTACACGTTGTGCGGGCGGAAGATGATGTACGGCAGGCCGAACATCTCGTGGCTGACCTTCAGTTCCTGCTCGACGGCGTACTTGGCGATGCCGTACGGGTCGACCGGGGAGGGGATCAGGTCCTCGGTCATCGGCGGTTCGGCGTGGCCGTACACGGCGATGGAGGAGGTGAAGACGAAGCAGCGGACGTTGCCGGAGTTGACGGCCGCGTTGATGAGGTTGACGCTGCCGACCACGTTGTTGGTGTAGTTGTAGCGCTTGATGAAGTGGCTGAGTCCCTCGGCGGCGTAGGCCGCCAGGTGGAACACGTGGTCGAACCTCCACTCGGCGAACAGGGCGTCGACCACGCCCGGGTCGCAGATGTCGCCCTGGTGGAAGTGGGCACCGGCCGGGACGTTCCCGGCGGTCCCGCCGGACAGGTCGTCGAGCACCACGACCCGGTGACCGGCGCGGAGCAGGTCGGCCGCGACGTGGGAGCCGATGAACCCGGCACCCCCGGTGACGAGCGAGGTGTAGGTCATGGGACTACTTCCTTTCACCGATGAGGATGTGAGACGCGGGTTTTTCCAGGCGGCCCCGAGCGGTGCGCAGCCAGCGCAGGATCACCAGGGCGTGGACGAGTTCGCCGAAGGCCAGCACGGTCACCGCGCCGAGCGCGCCCGCCCACGGCACGATCGAGAAGGCCAGCGCCCCGACCGCGACCAGCGAGACGGCCGCCCCCGCCGAGGTCGCGGCCAGGGCCCCGGCGCTGGCGTTCTCCATCACGTAGTTGGCGCTGCCGACCGCGAAGATGACCGGCACGCACGCCGCGTAGACGATGACGACCCCGGCCCCGCCGTACGGCCGCAGCACCGCCAGCGCCAGCGCCAGTACGGCCGGCACGTACACCACCCCGGCCAGCACCAGCAGCCGCAGCCAGCGGGACAGCCGGTCGTAGGTCGCGGTCAGGTCGCGCTGGTTCAGGGAGCGTGAGACGTCGGGCTGCAGGACGCGCAGCAGGTAGGAGAAGGCGTTCAGCAACAGGGCCGAGGCGACGGAGGCCATGTAGAGGCCGGTGCTCTCGGCCCGCGCGCCGGTCACCGAGAGCGCCACGAACAGCAGGCTCATCGACAGGCCGCCGACCAGGTCGGGAATCGCCATCAGTAGCGACGTCCGCATCGCGGCCCGCACGAGCGTACGGCGCCGCAGCCCGTCGAACCGGGGCCGCAGCATGACCAGCAGCACCACGTTGACCGTGGCCATCGTGGCCACGGTCAACGTCAGGAACGTCACCGGGGAGACCTTGAGGACGACCACCACGGCCGTCCAGCAGGCCAGCGCCGCGCAGAGCGTCAGATGGGCGGCCACGTCCCGTTTCGGCTTGCCGAGGGCCCTGGACAGGCCGACCATCACCTGGGTGAGGCCGACGCAGATCGCGTACAGCCCGGCCAGCCCGGCGGTCTCCCAGTGGCCGGAGTGGCCGAGGGCGACCGTGGTCGCCAGCACGGTGAGCGCCACGGTCAGCAGCAGCGCGCAGAGCGTGACGAAGACACCGACCAGCAGTGAGGCGACGGTGGACCGCAGCCTCGGGATCAGCTTCAGCGCGCACTTCTCGATGCCGATCGAGGCCAGCGGTGCCAGGAACATCATGCTGCCCATGGCCTGGGCGTAGTCGGCGTACCCGTTCGCCCCCCAGGCGGCCAGCAACGCCAGGTTGGACAGCAGCACGGTGCCCCGGAACGCCGCCCGTCCGCCGAGCAGCATCACCAGGGCCCGTGTCTTCGGAGTGCCCGGCAGCCTCATGTGAGGGGGGCGGCGTAGTCGGAGGTGACGAACCTTCCCTTTCCTCCGACGGTGATCCGTACGGTCTCGGCGGGCACGACCTCAAGCGGGAACTCCCCTCCGGCCAGGGTGAACAGCTTCTGCCGTACGGTCGTGTACACCTCCTCGCCCGTCTCGTCCGCCGGGACCACGTGCACCCGCACCAGGCCCGTCGCGTCCTGGTGCACGAAGCACTCGCTGACCCCGGGATGGGTGGCGGCCAGGTGCAGGAACGCGTCCGGGTAGAGCTTCTCCCCCGAGGGGAGCGTGACGTAGTCGTTGCTCCGCCCCGTGGTCAGCCGCAGGGTGCGGAAACGACGGCCGCAGGGGCACCGCTCCGGGGAGATGAACCCGATGTCGCCCAGCTTGTAGCGGACCAGCGGCATGGCGCGTTCGAGGAAGGCCGTCACGACGACGTTGCCCGGCTCCCCGTCGGGCAGCACGGCGCCGTCGTCGCCCACGATCTCGCAGTACACCCGGTCCTCACCCAGGTGGGCGCGGCCGTGACGGCAGTCGTAGGTGACGTTGAGCACCTCGAACGCCGAGTACTCGTCGAAGACCGGGGCGCCGAACTGCTCCTGGAACAGCTTCCGGTGTTCGGGCAGCAGCAGTTCGGACTCGGTCATGACGATCCGCAGCGTACGGCGCAGCCGGGCCATCTCCTCCGGGGTGAGAGCCCGCAGCAGCGCCCGCAGGTGGACCGGGTAGCCGATCAGCACCTTGGGCCGGTTGGCCAGCAGCTCCGCCTTGATCTCCCGCATCGGCCGGTTGGAGAGGATCACGTGCCTGCGGAACAGGTTGAACCTCTCGAACATGCGGGCCGGCGGCGCGAACGGGCGGATGTGACTGAGCCGGTCGGTCGGCAGGTAGCGGCCGGTCGCCAGGAACCGGCGCACGCAGGCGGCCATGTGGTAGTCGTGGCTGTCCTGGTCGTGCACGATCCTGACCCGGCGCCCGGTGCTCCCGCTGGTCTGGAAGGACAGGCAGTCGTCCAGGTCGACGCCGTCGGCGAGCATGCGTTCGAGCGGCTCGTCGCGGAGCACCTGCTTGTCCAGCACCGGAAGGCGCGCCAGGTCGGCCAGGCTCCGCAGCGGGCCCCCGGCGTAGCGGGGGTCGTCGCGGTAGTAGGGCACCCGGGTACGGGCCACGTCGAGCATCCGGTTGAGCCCGTTGAGCTGACGGCGGCGCAGCCCGGCCGCGCCGCCGTACTGCCGGGCGATGGTGAGCGGTATGTATGCCGCCTCCCGGACCAGCATCGTTACGCGCTCTCCGACCGCGTCCCGCGCGGCCTGACCCGGTTGGCCAGCGCGTCCCACCAGCGCTGGGGGCTGAAGAACACCAGCAGCGCCAGGATGACGTGCACGATGATGAAGGCGTAGGCCTCGTTCCTGGTCGGCGGGTGGCCGATGAACACGGTCATGTGCGAGGCCCAGTCCCACACGGCGGGGATGGTGGCGTAGGCCGGGTCGGTGTGGTCGTTGACCGTGAGGAAGGCGAAGTCCTCAAGGCCGGACAGCATCAGCAGCAGCATGCCGTAGGAGAGCCTGCGGGTGAGGCCCGGGGTGCCGCCGCCGAGCCGGTTGGCCAGCGCGATCGTCAGGATGATCAGCGGGGTCAGCGTGAGCACGTGGTAGTACAGCGCGTAGAAGGACTCCCTGGTCCCGGTCTCCACACCGCCGTAGAAGAAGATCTTCGGCACGAAGTAGAGGAAGAACACCAGGAACGCCACCGGCAGCGTGATCAGCGGGAGCTTGAGCCGCTTGGCCCAGTCCACGTCGAGCCTGGCCAGGGCCTCGGTGGCGAAGACGAACGGCAGCAGCTTCACCAGGAACAGCCCGAGTGACTTCACCTCCCGGTCGTGCGGCAGGCCGAACCAGACGAAGGCGGCGGCGGCGACGGCCAGCGCGACGAATATCAGGAAGCCGAGGGGCTTGCGGGGGAGCATCGTTGACCTCTCGTGTCAGGCTCGATCTCGAATCGGAGGGTGCGCAGAGCCCGGTCGACGGCCTCGTCGAGCGCCTCGCGCGTGTCGGCCACCATCACCAGGTAGCCAAGTTTGTGTCCCGCCTGCGTGTAGGCGTTCACGTGGTCACCGGGTGCCTTGAACACCTGCACCTCGACGACCTCGGGCATCCGCCGCAGGGCGTCGAGTCCCTCGACGGCGGTGAGCGTCCCGTCGGTCTCTGCCGCCAGGATCCGCAGCGTCGCCGTACGGTGCTCGGTGACGTCGATCGTCAGCGGCTCGCCGAGGGCCAGCCGGATGGCGGCCTCGACGGTGTTCAGCCCGAAGGCGTGCCTGACCATCAGCGGCATGCCGTTGCCGCCGAGCCTGGCGCCCATCTCGATGAGGTGGATGTCGCCGCCCGGGGTGAGCACGAAGTCGAGGTTGACCGGCCCCTGCCGGTGCCCGACCTCGGCGCAGATCGCGACGACCGCCTCACGCAGCCGCGTGTGGACGTCCTCGTCGAGGTCGGCCGGGACGGTGTGCGCCACGCTGATCATCGCGGGCGGCCCGGTGATGACCCGGTCGGTCACCGCCATGAACGCCAGCTCGCCCCCGGCCAGGAAGCACTCGACGGCGCCGTGCCTGCCCTCGATGAGCTCCTCCAGGATCACCTGCCGGGAGAAGGAGTACTTGCGGGCGTAGTCGAGAGCGCCCGGCAGGTCGGCGGGGTCGTCGAGGACGGTGATCCCCTTGCTGCCGGAGGAGTCGGCGGGTTTGACGATCAGCGGGTAGCCCAGCTCGGCCGCCGCCGTCATGAGGCTGTCCACGTCGTCGTGCTGGACGTGCCGGTAGGTGGGCAGCCCGACCCGGGCGACCACCTCACGGAAGAAGCCCTTGTCGACCGAGCAGCGCAGCGCGTCCGGCGCGACCTGGTGCGCGGTCCGGTAGATGCGGCTCAGCTCGGCGACCGACTCCTGGGCGGCGTCGCTGGCGGGGGAGATGACGGCCGCGACCTCGATCGGCCCCAGGGCGCGGGCGATGCCCTCGGGGTCCCTGCTGGTCATGCAGAGGAAGTGGTCGGCCTCGGCGGCGCCGAGCGCGTCGGGGCGCTGGTCGACGCCGATCACCCGGTAGCCGAGCCTGCGGCCCTCCCGGTACGCGGGGATCTGGTCCTCGCCCCCGCCGAGCACGATGAGGTTTCTCAACTGGCGTCCTCCCAGACCTCTGGTTCTCTGAAGTGACCGCTGACGTCGGGTGTCTCGTAGCCGTAGAGGGCTTCCTGCGCGCGGATCGGGATGTTGGCCTCCCGGATCTGGTAGCGGGGCACGCCGATGGCCTGCACCCGCATCACCCGCACGAGGTAACGCGCGATCACCATCAGCAGGGCGAGGGTGACCAGTACGGCCACCAGCCCGGCCAGTTCGACCGCGACGGCCCCGAGCCCCCCGGCGAGCACCAGCGCGAGCACCGCCGTACCGATGGCCATCACCGCCGCGGACAGGCCGATCAGCCAGGTCAGCGGCCGGAACGAGAACCCGAAGAACAGTTCGACGGCGTGCGAGAACAGTTTGCGCAGATTCCACTTGCCCTGGCCGTCGAGGCGGGGCTGGTGCGCGGTGGGCAACGTGGTGTAACGGGCGCCGAGCAACGGCGCGGTGGCGATGAAGTACGGCGTGGACAGCCTGCTGTCCACCACCTTGTGCGCCACGCTCGTGCGGACGATCCGGAAGACCGACGCCCCCTGGGGCAGCTCGATGCCCAGCCACTTCCTGGCGATCGTCTGGTGCGCCCAGGTGCCGAGCCGCCGGTGCCACGGGTCCTGCCGGTTCTCGCGTACGGCGAAGACCACGTCGTACCCTTCGAGCGCCTTCTCCACCAGACGGTGCATCTCGTGCGGCGGCGACTGCAGGTCGGCGTCGAACTGGACCGTCCACGGTTTCGAGGCGTACTTGAACCCCGCGGAGAAGGCCGCCTCAAGACCGAAGTTCCTGGCGAAGGAGATGTACTTCACCTGGGGGTCCTCGGCGGCGAACCCCTTGATCGCCTCAAGCGTGCCGTCGGTGCTGCCGTCGTCGACGAACAGCAGCTCGGCGTCGTCGTACCTCGACAGTTCGGCCCGGATCTCCCGGTAGGCACGATCGACGCAGGCGATCTCGTTGTAGCAGGGGACCATCGCGGTGATGCCGGGGGGCGGGACACGGCCCGCCCCCCGCTTCACCCGTGTGTCCATCGAACGCACGGAGTCAGCCATCGGTCAGTCGAACATCGCGTGCATGGTCTCGTGGGTGGCTTCCTTCTTGCTGTCGGACTCACTGCCCCAGCAGGTGTTGAGGATGATGCGGGTCTTGTCCGCGTTCAGCGGGATGGTGCGGTGCAACGTGGTGTCGGACCGCAGGAAGTACAGGTCACCGGTGACGTGTCCCCAGGTCCTGATCGGGTGGGCCTGGAGGTACTCCTCGACGCGCGGGTCCTGCTTGTTCCAGTCGGTGTGCGGGACACACTGGAGCTGACCGCCGTACTTGGCCTCGGGGGCCTCGATGATCCAGATCACGGTGAAGCTGAAGTCACCCCAGTGCCAGCCGTGTGTGTCACCCTGCTTGTGCTGGCGGATGGCGATGTACTTCTCCTCCTCCCACGGGCACTGCATGACCGGCTGGGCCGCGATCCTGGACAGGAAGCCCATCAGCGCCTGCGACTCGTAGACGGCGGGGATGAGCTCGCTGTCCTTGGCGATGGCCTGCTGGCTGATCGTGCTCATGTAACGGGGGGAGTTACCCGTCTCGGCGAGCTGGATGTCGATCCGCTTCTCGTGCAGGTCGAGCAGCCGGTGGACCTCCGTGCTGACCTCCTGGAACAGGTCCTTGGAGACCAGCTCGGGCAGCTTCACGTAACCCTCGCGGCGGAAGTGCTGCGAGAGTTTACGCACGGCGTGCTCGTCGGTGTAGGTGGTCTCCAGGTGCTCGGCGAGACGCTGGTCAATCGTTTCCTTCAGCGACATCTGACATCCGACCTTTCTGTGGTAACGGTCCGCCCTCCGCTGAGGCAGGACCCCCGGAAGGCGCACGTTCCCCGGTGGGGGTGAGCACCTTCACAAGCTTGATCTTTCCGTTGGCTTCTGGAGTGATCCGATGTGTGCGCCGTACGGTGACGTCCAGGCCGGGCGCTCTGCGCCGGACCTCCCGCTCGATGTCGGCGGTCGCCTCGTCGGGCGCGTCCTCGGACAGGATCACGAGCACCTCGACCGCCCCCGGTCGCGGCTGGAGTATCTGCAGCCGGACGACCTGGGAGAAGTCCTGGATGACGGTGGAGATGAAGTCGCCGTAGTAACGCCTGCCGTCGGCGGCGACGATGCGGTCCTGACTGCGGCCGACGACCTCCCGCACGATCGGGGTGGTCGCGACCCCGCAGGGGCAGTCGTTGGGGGAGATCCGCACCCGGTCACCGAGCCGGTAGCGGATCAGCGGCATCGCCTCGCTGCGCAGCCTGGTCACCAGGATCTCCCCGACGCCGTCCTCGACGGAGACGGTCCCGTCGTCGTGCTCGACCTCGACGACCAGGTCGGAGGTGCGCAGGTGCATGCTGCCCGCCGGGCAGGTACGGGCGATCGTGAAGACCTCGACCGAGGCGTACACCTCCCGGTGGGAGGCGCCGAAGTAGTCGAGAACGTGGGCGCGGGCGGTCGGGGTGAGCCGCTCCCCGCCGAACAGCACGGTCCTGACGCCCTCGTGGGTGACACCGCGCCGCTTCAGCTCGTCCACGATGCTGGCGATGACGTTGGGGAAGCCGATCAGGAACGTCGGCCTGGCCGCGAGGAACGCCTCGACCTGCTCGTCCAGCGGCCGGTCGGTGCGAATGTGATGGTTGCGCAGGATGCCGAACCGCTCCAGCGGGTGCCGCAGGAACGACATGACCCGGAAGTAGGCGATGCGGTCGGTCGGGCGCAGCCCGTTGGCCAGCATGTCCTGCAGGTAGGTCGCCCGCAGGTACCCCAGGTCGCGTTCCGAGTTGCGGATCGTGATCGGGATGCCGGAGGAACCGCTGGTCGTGGCGGCCCGGGTGTTCTCCGTGGTGAAACCGGCCGCGAGCATGTCCCGCGCGGGGGCGTCGTGCAGGGTGATCCGGTCGAGCGTCGGCAGGCCGGCCAGGTCGTGGGCGGTGCGCACCCCCTCGACCTGGGCGGCGGTGAGCGTCCTGCGGTAGTGCGGGACGTCGGCGTAGGCGTGCCGTACCAGCTCGCGCAGCAGCCGGGACTGGATCCGCAGCTGCTCGGCGTGGGGCAGGCGCTCCTGCCTGCGGATCATGGCCAGGTTGTAGGCGACGGGCGCGAGACTGATCGTCGAGCGCAGCCTGCTCATCGCGACCCCCCGTCCAGGATCGGCGTGCCGTGCTCGGCGCAGCGGCCGACGGTGAGGTGGGCGGTGCCGGGCAGGGTGACGTTCGCCAGCGTCGGCCTGCGCCGCCGCGTCATCGTGAACAGCGGCCCCGACCCGCCGGTCCGCGCGTGGACCCGCCGCCAGTTCAGGTGCGTACGGCCACAGCCCCGGTGCCGTGCGCCCAGGTAGCCGAGCCGTTCGTCGTGCACGACCTCGGCGGTTTCCGGGGTCTCGGTGAGTTCGGCGGGGGAGCGGCGCAGGAAGACCCGGGCCCCGGCCATCCCGCCGTCCAGTTCGGTGAGTTGCGCGGCGTCGGCGAGCAGCCCGGGATCACGGGCCTCCCGCAGCGCCCGCAACTGCCCCTGCCGGAGCTCTGGGTCGGCGACCTCGGCGGACGCGCTGAGCACGACGTGGTAGCGCCCCCCGCCGGGACCGATCCGCTCCCAGTCCAGCAGGGACGTCCGTACCTCGAACAGCGGCAGGTCACGCCGGTGGCCGCCGGTCAGTTCGAGCGCCTCGAACAGCTCGGCGGGCTCCCCGACCCACAGCGGCTCCTCCCGCCGCCGCACGTACGGCGCGTCCAGCGGATACAGCCGGTCGAGCACCGTGTCGAGCCGCGTCACCGGCGTCGCCTCGGGCTCGTCGAGCCGCGCGCCCGCCACGGCCCACATCTCCCGGTAGTACGGCACGGCCGCGAACGCCCGCGCCACCGTCTCCCGGTACCCCCGCTCCCAGGCCCTTTCCGAGAACCCCCGAGTCCACATGTCAGCAGAAGGTGTTCTGGTCGTGCAGAAGCAGCCACCGGCCCTCGACCAGCGTGAAGTACAGCGTCAGGTAGTACTCCTTCTGGTACGGCTTGCCCTCGGGGTCCAGGTCGTCGTAGACCACGGAGAGCAGCGCGAACGCCGACTCACCCGCCGTCGAGACCCGGACGGTCTCGGTCCGCAGCGACCAGTCGGGGTCGCCGAACCACGAGGTGTGGAACTCGGCGACGGCGTCCTTACCCCGCAGAAACGTCCCGTTCGGCAGGATCAACGTCGCGTCCGGGTGCACGGTCTCCAGGTATCCGTCCAGGTCACGGGAGCGGATCGCCGTCAGGTGCGCGTCAAGCGCCTGGGGGAACTCCATGGTTCTTCCTCTCTGAAACGCTCTGGGTCACCAGGCGGCGATCACCAGGGACTGGGGGACGAGCTCGCTGCCGAACCGCTGTTTCAGCTCGGCCATGCCCTTGCCGAACTCGCAGCCCTCGCGGCCGTGCGAGATCATGTAGTCGATCTCCCGCAGGTACAGGTCGAAGTAGAGATCGCGCCGTCCGCCGTCCCGCACGTCGAGCGAGCCGTTCACCGTGGTGACCAGCCGCCTGCCGTCGTCGAAGGTCAGGTCGAAGGACAGCAGCCGGTCTCCGTCGAGGTGCCCGAAGTAACGCACCCCCTCCTCCCCGCTGAGCGCCTCGAAGTAGCGCACGGGCAGGGGCGGGGCGTACGGGCTGTGCTTGCGCACGGTGGCGCAGGCCAGCGCGCTGGCCCGTGCGGCGTCGATGCCGCAGGTTCCCCGCAGCACCCGGGTTCGCTCGGACGCCTCGGTGTGGACCCGCAGCAGCCTGCGCCGCCGGTCACGTGGCAGGTCGGCGAAGTAGTCGTCCAGGCTCGCCCAGCGGTTGCGCAGCAACGTGTTGGGCGCCGTGGTGATCCTGGGCCGGAACCGGCGGCCGAACACGGGCAGCGTCTCGGCGGTGATCTGCCGGTACAGCACGCCCAGGCAGCGCCTGCCCAGCCTGCGGCGCACCGCCTTCTCGAACGCGGCCGTCGCCTCGGCCCGCTCCGCGACGGGCAGGTCGGCGGCGAAGGCGAACCCGCCGGTGAACCCGACCGGCAGGTGGCAGTCGAACCACCCGACCGGCGGCATGGAGCCGGGCTCGGCGTACCCGCGCCGCCGTGACGGCCCGCCGATCGAACCGGTGAACAGGCAGACCACCTGGCCGCCCTGCCGTACGACGCCCAGGTAGACCGGGCTGGTCGAGCACCAGGCGATCGCGGTGAGCGCCCGCGCCTGCCAGGCCGCGATCAGGCCCTCCTGCTTGCGGAAGATCTCCCAGTCGGCGGGTACCGGATCGGTCGTGGGATCGATGATCTCAGCGCGCACCGGGATCACCTGGCCTGAGCCGGCCCAGCACCCGCTCACGCAGCGGGCGCTCGGCACGGTCACGGTAGGCGTGGACGGCGGCGACGATCGCGTCCCGGCCGAACGTCCTGTCGAGCCGACGCAGCGGCGGACCGGACTCGGTGCCGAACAACGTCAGGTAGAGGTCCCGGTAGGAGGCGCGGTCCCAGCGTTCCGGCAGCGCGTCCCCGGCCGGCAGCGGGCCGGGCTCCGCGTCGGAGACCTCGTCGATCCAGCACCGCCCGTACCCGGCCAGCCAGGCCAGGGCGTGCCCGACCCGTTCGGCCACCTCCGGGGTTCCCCCGGTCAGGGCGACGACCCGCTCGGCGTCGTAGCTGTGCGAGTGCAGCAGCCCGAGTACGGCCCGCATCCGGGGCAGTGGGGCGGTGTCGCCGTCCCCGGCGATGAGCTCGTGGAGCGCGACGGCCTTCGGGTCGCCCTCGCGCACCTCGGCCAGGAACCGGTCGTAGGCGTCGTAGGCGCCGAGGAAGGAGGCCCGGTCGAGACCGAGCCGCATGTCGGACAGGCAGTTCGGCCTGCCGTACAGGAACAGGATGAGCCGGGGCGGCATCACCCGCAGCAGGTCGCCGACCGTCATGCCGCCGCCCCGGGAGCCGGAGACCTTGCCCCGGTCGCCGAGCTGGCGGACGAGGCCGTACGGCACGATCACCGGCTGGTGCGCGCGCAGGTAACCGCGGTAGATCGGCTGGGTGCGGTCCATCGTGCTGCCCGCGCTGCAGTGGTCCTGGCCGGCGGGTTCGCAGTCGATGCGCTCGTGGGTCACCCGCAGCGTCCAGTCCAGCGCCCAGGAGGGCTTGACCAGCTCGACGCGCCTGGTGGTGGCGAGCGCGCCGCAGGACTCGCAGACGTACCGCACCCGGTCGTGGCCGAGCCGCAGGTTACGGGTGCTGCCCCGGCCGCACTGCTCGCAGTAGACCGTGAACAGGTGCTCGGGGGCCTGGTCCAGCAGCTTGGCGAGCTTCCTGGCACCGCGCAGGTAGCGGCGCTGCAGGGGCACGTAGGTGCCGGACAGGTAACGTTCGTACTGGTAGTGGGTCTGCCAGGGAGAACCGGCCGGGGTACGGCCGTCGGCGTCGGCCTCGGCGGGACAGATGCCCATCCGCTTCAGCTCGTCGATGTAGCGACGGCAGATCCGCCTGCTGCGCTCGGTCACCGCGCCCAGCGGACGCGTCCCGTACCCGGCCAGCTCGGACTGGGCCGCGGCCTGGGTCGGTCGCACCGGGTCGTAGTCGTCGAAGCTGAGCAGGATCGACGACCTGCGCCCGAGCCGTTCCAGCGCACGGTGCACCAGGTAGGCGCAGGCGGTGTCGCGGAAGTTGCCGACGTGGAACCAGCCCGTCGGCGACATGCTGGTCTGGATCACCACCCGCCGCTCGGGGCCGTGCCGTTCGATCAGGCGTCGCGCGTAGTGGTAGGCCCAGTGCGGTTGGGTGTGATCCTGCTGGAACAGGTCGGCGTAGCCGGTCCTCGTGGTGCTCATGCCTTCGTCCTAGGAGACCGCTCCGGCCAGGTTCTCGACGCTCCACAGCCGCGGATGCTCCTGGAACCAGGCGATGGTCTGCCGCAGCCCCTGCTCGACCGGCGTCCTCGGCGCCCAGCCGAGCCGGGTCGTGGCGAGCGTGATGTCAGGACGGCGGATCTCGGGGTCGTCCTGCGGCCGGGGTACGAACGTGACCTGCGAGGCGGTGCCGGTGAGCTCCCTGATCCACTCGGCGAGGTCGAGCATGGAGATCTCGTGCGGGTTGCCGATGTTGACCGGGCCGGGCATGTCCGAGTTGAGCACCCGGAAGACTCCCTCGACCAGATCGTCCACGTAGCAGATCGACCTGGTCTGGCTGCCGTCCCCGGCGACCGTGATCGGCTCACCGAGCAGCGCCTGCCTGACGAACGTCGGGATCGCGCGGCCGTCGAAGGGCCGCATCCTCGGACCGAACGTGTTGAAGATCCGCAGGATCGCGGTGTCCACACCGTGCGCCCTGTGGAAGGCCATGGTCATGGCCTCGGCGAAGCGCTTGGCCTCGTCGTAGACACCACGCGGACCGACCGGGTTCACGTTGCCCCAGTAGGTCTCCGGCTGCGGGTGGACCTGCGGGTCGCCGTACGCCTCGGAGGTCGAGGCGAGGACGAACCGCGCGCCCTTCTCCCTGGCCAGTTCGAGGGCGTTGTACGTGCCGTTCGAGCCGACCCGCAGCGTGTCGATGGGAAGCCGGAGATAGTCGATGGGCGAGGCGGGGGAGGCGAAGTGGAGGACGGCGTCCACCCTTCCCACAACGGCCAGATGCTCGGAGACGTCCGCGCGTACCAGGCGGAAGTGTCCGTCGGTCATGAGGTGTTCGACGTTGGCGACGGCCCCGGTGAGGAAGTTGTCAATGCAGATGACCTGGTACCCCTCGGCCAGAAATCGCTCGCAGAGATGCGAGCCGAGAAATCCGGCACCTCCGGTAATGGCCACGACGGGCCTTATCATGAGATCTTCTGACTTTCCTCTGTGGCCCCGAAGACGGTTATGGGAAACACCTTGGCATTCCTTATTCGCATGTTTTCTGGGTGCGGAAAACTAATTCTGCGCAACCGAAGACGTCGCTGGGTGATGAACGCTTCGTTGAGGGACGGTTAAGAGCGCTCTTGACGTTCCGGAGAGTATTCCGACGGCGGTGTCACCGTCAACACCTTCGTCGCCGAAAGCTGTAAACAAGGTGATATATGCATATATGTCGGACATCTCGGGTGCGGCGGGCGGGCTTTCGCCCGCTGGGCGGAGCGTCGAAAAATGGCCTCTGACCTGGGGTTTTATGGCCCTTCGGGTACGCCTTGATCATTAACGATCACTGTACGTGTGTTTAACGGCGCCCCCGTCAATCATTTGGGTCCGTTGTCATCTGACCCTGACTGTGCATGTGGCGACAACTTTTATCCTCGGACGCCGATTGGCATGTGGAGGACGCTCGCCCCCTCCCCTGACCTCCCCAAACGTCGGTAATCTGCTGCAACGCCCTCGGGTGATGACCTGTCCGGTTTCCGGACAGGAACGTTCCATGAGGAGGTGGCCCCACTTCTCCCCGGCACGCGGAGCGGCGCGTGCCTAAGCCAGGCCGAGGAGCTCTTTTCCCCGGCGCCGCGTCCCCCTTCCCCGCGCCCCCGGAAAATCACCCGGCCGGCCATTTCCTTTAGCTTTCACGCTTTCTTCGTGGAAGAGCGCTCTCCCGCCCTCGGTGCGCCCGGCAGAATGAGGGGATGTCCAGGGAACACCTGAGAACCACCTTCGACACCGTGGCCGTCGACTATCAGAGGGCGCGTCCCGACTATCCGGCCGGTCTGTACGCCGACCTGCTCACGATGACGGGGATCGAACCGCCCGCGAACCTGCTCGAAGTCGGCTGCGGCCCGGGAAAGGCCACCATCCCCCTGGCGAGGCTGGGCTTCCGGATCACGGCGGTCGAGCTCGGCGCGGCCCTCGCCGAGGAGGCAAGGCGCGAACTACGCGACTTCCCCGCCGTCTCGGTGGTCACCGCCCCGTTCGAGACCTGGCGGCCGCGGGACGTCGCCCCCTTCGACCTTCTCTACGCGGCCACCGCGTGGAAGTGGGTCGACCCCCGGCTGAAGTACGACAGGGCCGCCGCCCTGCTGCCCTCCGGCGGCCACCTGGCCGTGTGGGACGCCCAGCACGCCTTCCCCGAGGACTTCGACCCCTTCTTCACCGAGATCCAGCGGGTCTACGACGAGATGGGGGAGGGTGACGGCGCGGCCTGGCCACCACCGACGCCCGAGGAACAGCCCGACCCGACCGCGGCCGAGTTCGAGGACTCCGGACTGTTCACGGTCGTCGGGACGCGACGCCACGTGTGGGCGCGGGAGTACACCGCCGAGGAGTACATCGCGCTGCTGGACACCTTCTCCGGCCACATCGCCATGCAGGCGTCCAAGCGCGAACACCTCTACGGGGAGGTGCGCCGCCTGCTGGCCGTACGCCCGGACGGCCGGCTGACCCGCCACTGGCTGGCCATTCTCACCGTCGGCCGCCGCCTGTGACGGTGATGGGCGACCCACCGTCTGCGGTCTCGGACCGCGCACCCTTCAGGGTGAGGAGCAGCCGAGAGTTGAAGCCGCAGTTCGGTTGGGGTGGTGAGTGGGCCTGAGCCCGCGCATGGCGAGCCTGACCAACGGGCCCACGCCCCGGCCCCGGCCCCGTCCGGCGGCGACCAGCAGGCCCGGCAACGGACCAACCCCCTGCCGCTCATACCGGACGGCAGGGGAAAATCCCTCCTTCGCCACCACCCATTTCAATTACTCTGCGTGTTTGATTTGTGCGTATGAGGCATGACAACCTTGGCATTCTCGTCTCACTGATCACCTGGAGTAACCGTGGGCCGTCCTCGCTTGGCCGCGCTCGGCGCCCTGTTCGCCACCATCCTTTGCGCCGGGGAGACCTCGGCCGACACGGAACCCGTCCCCGCCCAGGCTCCGCACACGATCACCGTGGGCATCCCTCATACCGTGGGCCCGCACTCGGCGGGCACGAGTAACGTCCCCTGCCAGGGAGGACGGTTCCCCTCGGGAGGAGGCGTGCTCACCACGAGCAACGGGGTGTTCCTGACCGCCACATGGCCCAGCGGAATCGGCTGGGACGGTGACGTCTACAACGAGACCGACACGCCGCAGACCTTCACCCCCGTGGCGATCTGCACTCTCCAGCGCCACACGACCCGGTTCGGCACCTCCGTCAACGTGCCGCCGGGGCAGACGGCGACCGTCCGCGCGACCTGCGACCCGGGACAGGTGGCCACCGGCGGCGGGCCGAACGCGGGCGCCCGCGGTACGGGGTCCGACAGCGGACAGGCCTACATCAGCCAGTCGTCCGACATCGGCCAGCAGTGGGTCGGCCGGGTCACCAACCACGGCCCCCGCTTCATGATTCTGCAGACCTACGTGCGGTGCGCCGACACGCCCCACACCGCCTACGCCAGCGGTCCGACCCGGCTGGCACAGGGCGCCACGGGCACCGCCCACGTCGAGTGCGGACCCGGTGAGGTGCCGACCGGGGGCGGCGGACTGGGCAATCCGGCGGTCGATTTCAACGAGTCGTTCCCGACGACCACCGGATGGACCGTGCGCGCCACCAACCACGGCTCCGTTCCGCTGGACCTGTTCGCCCGGGTGACCTGTACTCGACCCTGACCCAAGGACGCCCACACCGGCCTGACCGTCCAGAGGAACGAAGCGTCGGCTCTCAGGCGATCAGGAGGAAACAGAGGCCACTCGATCATCAGCCCTGTCTTTGGAGTCATAAGACCGTGTCCTGTGTGGTGAGTCGGCGGGCGACGAAGGATGCGAGCGGTCTACTCGGCGTTCGTAGCGGCGGCAGCCGGACAGCCGAGAGACGGTTCGTTCGACGGCCCGGCGTCGTACGGGCTGGTACGGCCTGCGGTCAGGAGGCGGGTTTCATGTCGATGACGATCACGGTGACGTTGTCGGGGCCGCCGTGGTCGAGGGCCAGGGTGATGAGGTGGTCGGCGATCTGGGGTGGGTCAGCGGGTGCGCGCAGAGCCTCGGTGAGGAGTTTGCCGGGTACGGCCTCGGTGAGGCCGTCCGAGCACAGCAGGAACCGGTCGCCGGGATAGAGGGTGTGGGTGGTCAGGTCGGGGGAGCGTCCTTCGGGGCGGCCGTCGAGGAAGCGGGCGATGCGGGCGGGCAGGTTCGGTACGGCGTCGGCGTCGGCGATGAGGTTCCGGTAGGTGTGGTCCTCGGTGAGGCGCCGTAGCGGCGTGCCGGGGGTGGCGTGGGCGGGCAGCAGGTAGGCGCGCGAGTCGCCGACATTGGCCACGACGGCGGTGGCGCCCGACCACATCAGGGCCACGAGGGTGGTGCCCATTCCGGTCAGGGTGGGGTCGGCGGTGATGGCCTCACGCAGGGTCCCGCCGGCGGTGTGGATGGCGCCGCCGAGCAGGTGGGGCAGATCGGCGGCGTCGGCCGGGCGGTCGCAGGGGCGTAGGACGTCGATCACGGTCTGGGCGGCGACGTCGCCTGCGGGGTGGCCGCCCAGGCCGTCGGCGACGGCGAACAGGTGGGTTCCGGCGTAGGCGGCGTCCTCGTTGCGGCGGCGGACGTGGCCGACGTGGGTCCGGGTGGCGGCGTGGGCGGTGAGGGTCATGGCTGCTCACCGTCACCGTCTGTGGGGTTGGGCCAGGGGGGCTGGGCGGATTCGTCGCGGTGCAGGACGTGTACGGTCTCCACCCGGTCGCTGGCCACGACGTATTCGGTGACCTCGATGGGCTGGTCGTCACCTCCGGAGACGCCTTGGCGGACGATCTCCAGGACGGGCAGGCTGGTGGGGATCTCCAGCAGGGCGGCCTCGTCCTTGGTGGGCATGCGGGCGCGATGAAATTCGATCCAGCTGATGGGCCAGTGTCCGGCCTGTTCCAGCGGTACAGCCAGTCGCCCGGTCCGGTGGCCTGGCCGGTCACCTCAGGGGCGTCGGTCAGGCCGCGGGGGTGGATCCAGGAGACGGCGATCTGGAACGGCGGCTCCGACTGCGGGCCGGTGACACGGAAGCGACGGGTCACCGTCGTGCCGGGCGGGACACCGAGCAGTTTGGCGATACGCGGATCGGTCAGGGGCTCGGCGGACACCGTGGGAGGGACGTGGTGTTTCCAGACCTCCTGCCCGGATGCTGAGGGGAAGGAGTAGCCGGGGCCGTCGGTGGCGACGTTGCGTTTGACAAGGTTGCCGCGTGGCCTGCGCAACCGCATCATGCCGTGCCGGACGATGATCCCTCGCCCCTGGACCGCCCAGACATACCCCTCGGATTCCAGGACGCCGATGGCCCGGCCGATGGTGTCGCGGTTGGCGCCGTACTGCGCGGCGAAGTCATCCAGGCGCGGCAGCCTGGCCCCGGGTTCCCACTCACCTGCTTCGATCCGTGTCCGGATTTGCGTGGCAAGGTCCCGGTAGCGCGAATGTAGGGCCATCGTGCGGCTCTCCTGCTGGGTTCAGGGGGCGGCGGGTTCGTTGGTCCAGATGTCGCGGCCGTGTTGCCACAGTTCGTTGACGTGGTAGGCGAAGCGGTCGTAGAGGCCGTCGTCCTGGTGGCGTTTGAGGTGCAGCATCGGGGAGTCGTGGCCGACGAGGTTGGCCAGGTGCGGGGTGACGAGCATCTCGTCGTCGAACTGGAAGACCGACAGGGCGATGTGTTCGTCGCCGAAGCGGGCCTCGATGCCGGAGAGGTTCTTGAGGGGGTCGAGTTCGGCCAGGGTGATGCGGATGCGGGTGGAGACGGTCAGCGGTACGGCTTCGGCCTGTTCGCGGCGGCGGGTGACGTCGCTGTCGGGGTCGCCGATGAGGAAGCGGACGCGGCAGCCCTGTTCGGCCTTACGTTTGAGGACTTTGGCGAAGTTGGGGTGTTCCAGCCAGAGGAAGTAGTTGGTGTATCCGGCCAGGATGATGGTTGAGGTGGCGTTGGTGATCAGGGAACGCCACACGCTTTTGGGGCAGGCGGATCGGTAGGGGTAGACAGACAGGACCTCGCGGTCCGGGCCGGTTTTGACCGTGTTACGTATCGCATCGGGCCACAGCACGGACTCATCCACTTTCAACGCTTCAGAGGCGGCCCACCGGTGGCGTGGGTGGGGCACGCGCCCCTCGTCCGTCAGCCAGGGTTTCCGATTCCTCCGGTGCGAGCAACCCCCCTGACATGGACAAGGCCCTGGCGCCGTACGGTGCCAGGGCCTCGCGGGGAGGGTGAGGGGATCAGGCGTCGAAAGCGCCGGTGTTCACGTAGCCGATGAACGATCGCCATTGGGCAGGGGTGAAGGTCAGGGCAGGAGGGGTTCGACGCCTTCCGGGCCGTTCTTGGAGGGGTGGCTTACCCTGCCAGGTGTGATCAGGGTTGTGGTGTTCGACATCGGTGAGACGCTTGTTCGGGATGATCGTTATTGGGCGTCCTGGGCTGATTGGCTGGGGGTTTCCCGGCACACTCTGTCGGCTCTGGTCGGTGCGGTGACGGCGATGGGGCTGGACAACGCGGAGGCGATCCGGCTGTTGCGTCCCGGGGTGGATCTGTATGCCGAGCGGCGGGCCCGGGAGGAGGCCGGACGCGGGGAGTTCCTTGACGAGAGCGATCTGTATCCCGATGTGCGGCCGGGGTTTCGGGCGTTGCGGGAGGCAGGGGTGCGGGTGTGTGTGGCCGGTAACCAGACGGCCAGGGCCGGGGATCTCGTGCGTGGCCTTGGCCTGCCCGCCGATGAGATCGCCGTCTCGGAGGAGTGGGGGGTGGCGAAGCCGGACCCGGAGTTCTTCCGACGTGTCGTCGAGCTGGGGCGGGCGGCACCGGAGGAGACGGTTTACGTGGGGGACCATCCGGCCAACGACATCGTTCCGGCCAGGGCGGCGGGTTTGCGGACGTGCCTGATCAGGCGAGGCCCATGGGGGCACCTGTGGGGAAATGATTCGACCATTCTGGAGTCGGTTGATTGGCGAATCGATAACATTCTGGAACTGCCTTCTCTTCTCCATGGAAGTTCCGAATGGAGCTGAAATGTCCCCCGCAACGCCTGGTGACGGTTTGGGGAAACGTATAGCCGCGATTCGCGGTGCGCGACGTATGACCCAGGCCGACCTTGCGCACGCGTCCAATGTCTCTCTGAGCATGATCCGTAAACTTGAGCAAGGCGTTCGCGACCCCAGCGACGGTGTACTGGAATCCATAGCGGCGGCCCTGGGGGTCGAACCCTCACGCTTGCTCGGCAACACCACACGTTTCGACGGGCGTGTTCATGACGCCATCCCACTCCTGCGCACGGTCATAGCCTCCTACGACCTTCCGGAAGACGGCCAGGTACGCCCTGCCCACCAGCTACAGGCAGCCGTGAGCGAAGCGGTCCAGCGTCGTCTGAACTCGCAGTATGTCCGCCTGTCCGCAACGCTTCCCGACCTGGTCTCAGAACTTATCCGCGGACTTCACACAGCAGTCGATCCGGCGCGTTCCGGCATCGCCGCATTGCTTGTCGCCACCTATCGGTCCGCTGACGCGATAGCGTACAAATACGGCTATCACGATTTGTCGGCGCGTCTGATCGAGCTGATGCGAAGCGCTTCCGGTATCGCTGACGATCCGCTGCTTGTGGCGTCAACGGCCTACGTGCGGACGGAGATCTTCTTCGCCGCCCAGGCGTACAGCGCCGGATTGCGTGCCATTGAATCAGAGATCGATCGTCTTCCGGCGACACAACAGCGTCAGCGGCTGGGAGTTCTGGGGTCTCTTCATATGCGTGCAGCCGTTGTCGCGGCCCGCGCTCGAAACCCTGAAAGCGCGATGGAGCATCTGGCCGAGGCCAGGCACTTCGGCGATCTCATTCCTGAGGGGATCTACTACGGCACGGCCTTCGGCCCAAGCTCGGTCCGTATCCACGAAGTCTCCGTCGCCGTCAGTCTCGGAGATCGCTACCTGCGATCCGCTCTTGAGATCGGCGACACCTGGGCACCTCCACCTGAGATTCCCGCCGAACGCCGAAGCGGCTACTACGTAGAACTGGCCCGTGCGCAGTTGTGGGCCGGTCACAAAGAGGCGTCTTTCGAGTCGCTGAGGATGGCCCGGCGTCTCGCGCCTCAGCACACACGCGAGCATCAATGGGTCCAGGAAGACGTTGAGACCCTGCTTCGCCTGTACCGGATGAGCAATGAGAGCTTGATCGGTTTCGCCGAATGGGTGGGCGTGGCCTGAAGATGATCAAGGTGACACAGGATGTGTCACTTCCCGGGGGTTGACTGAAACACCATGGGGCCGTCCGAAACCCCGTGCGACCAGCGGCGACCTTATCGACGCAGGCGCGCAAAGACCGACCCGCCCGGTGCTCGTCACGTCCGGACGGGGCCTTGACCAGGAGGGTCCCCGACCCGTGACCAACCCCAGCACGTCAGCTCTCGATCGAACCCGACCACCCCGAAGCAACTGCGGCTGCTTCGCCGACACTGTCCCCCTGCCCATGGGGTGCGCTCGTTGCGGCCACTCCCCGTACGCCCACGGGTGTTCACACCAGGACGAACACGACTACGTGCAGCCGTCCGGGGTGTTGATGAACGCCCGTCTCCAGGCCCGTCGCGAGTACGGTCCGCAGCTCCTCCCGGCACCTCGGCCTCCGGTGGAGGTCGCGCCCGCCGAGGTGATTCCGCTGGTGCCCGCCCAGCGTCGGCCCGATCCTGACCCTGAGCCGGAGGCGCCCGCGATGGTCCCGGCTGCGAACGCCGTACCGGATGGTGCCGACGAGACGCCGGAGTTCGTGGACGAGGCGGCCGTCTCTCCGGAGCGGGTTCCAGAGTCTGCGCCCGTTGTGCGGGCACGGCCTGTTCGGACGCCGCTGCCTCGGCGAACCCGGCGCCCCGTTCCCGGTGCTCCCCGGTCTGGGATCTCCTGGGCAAGGCTGCGTCAGCCCGGCCACTTCGGTGTACGGCCCGCGAGCGGCGGGCCGTACCGGCGCGGAGACCGATGTCGCGTTCCCCATGCTCGTACGGCCTGTCGGCCGGTTCGGGTTTCGGCTGTTCCTTGTCCCGCAGGGCAGGCCCGTCTGGCGAGCACCCTGGCCAGACATGCCTCTGATCGGATCACGGAGGTCCAGATCATGCAGCACATCCCCAGCCGCCCGGTGATCCCGGGCTGGCGGTTGATCGTCAGTGACGCGGGCCGGTTCTGGGCCTTCCGCAACCACCTCTTTCCCCGCGCCGCCGTACGGGCCGGGGCGCAGTCGGCGGTGGACGCCGACACCTTCGACGAGGTCCAGGCCGTCATCGCCGAGCAGGAGGAGAAGGCCCGCGTCGCTCTGGTCGAGGAGGTCACCTCGTGACCGGACGGCACCGTGACGGCCTGCCGTACGCGCCGGTGTATCGGCGGGTGTGGGACGGTCCGGCGCGGGCGGAGGCCGAGCGGATCGACCAGGCCTGGGTGGACTGGACGGTGCTCTACAGCCTGGGACGACGCGCCTTCTACGCGGTGGCCTCCTGGGACGGTCCCCGGCCGGTGATCGTCGAGGACCCCACCTCCGAGGGGTTGGAGGAGCGGATGCGGGAGGCCGAGATGATCAAGGCGATGCGGCTCGCGGTTCCCACGCCGAAGGCTTCTCCGGCGCCGGTTCGGCGTAGGAGGGGCGGGGTCGGCCGTCCGCCCTCTGGGACGCGGAACGAGGTGGTCGGTGGGGAGCGGGGCTCGCCGGGCGGAGAGACGGTATCTGCCAGGGGACGGCCTTCGTCAGGTGAGGCAATGGTGTCCGCCGGGGCACGGCGTTCACCGAGTGAAGGAACGGTGTCCGCTGGGGATCGGCGTTCGCCGGGTGGGAGGGCGGCATGATGCTGTCGGCCTGGGCTCCGCGTCAAGTTACTGAATTTTCAGATCGAACCTGTAACTCCGTGCAGGCGGCGCACCCCGGTTGGTTGGTTTTCCACAGCTCGCGGTCCGGGTTGTGGAGCGCCTACCGGAACGCCCTGTCCGGCAAGCCGTACCCCGGCGACGTGTTGTTGGTGCGGGCCGGGTCGGCCGAGGAGTTGGACCGCAAGTTGGCCGCTCAGGTGTCCCCAGTGGTGCCGCCCAGCATCAAGGCCGTCGCCGTCGCCCGCGCTCTGCAGACCGTTCGGGCCAGGCAGATGGCCCGGGTCTCCCGGGTTGTTCAGGCCGTATGCCCTGGTCAGGCCGCTCAGCCGGGTCAGGCTACGGCGTTGCGCAGACTCCTGCGCTCCTGAAGCCGGTACGGCGGGCGGTGGAACGTCATCCCACCCGCTGCTCGCCGTACCTCCTAAGCGTGCGGCTCAGGTAGGAGGGACCTGGGCCGCACACCTCCGCGAGACGGCTCCCATGCACGCTCTGAGCGTGTTGGGGAAGAGGGAGCCGTCTGGCGCACCGGCTTTCCCTGCGGAAGGCCGGTCCTCCTCCAGGGTGCCCGGCCAAGTGCTCCCCGGCTCGGGGCCGGGCACCCGCTCCCTCCCCGTCTTCACCAGGGCTTTCCCTCGTCTGCCCAAGGACCACCGCACGGTTCGAATGACCAGGAGACCCGGCTGGGTGAGGCCCGGACGAAGGACCTCCCGGCCTGAACGACGTGTGTTCCCTGTCCGCCCTCCGAACCAGGACGACCATGACCGACGACGAGCGACGCCTGATCGACCTGCTCATCAGCACCCACCCCGCCTGGCGGTACGAACAGCACGACCTGCCCGGGCTGCCCCGCTGGTGGGCCGTCCGCTACGAACCCCTGCGCCTCGACCAGCGCGGAGCCGGAGCCCGGGACGTGCTCGGCCGTACGACCTTGCACCGGCTGGCCAGGGCGTTGGCCCGGCACGACCAGATCCTGCACACCCTCCGCTACTGAAAGAGAGTTCCCATGTCTCCGCTCAAGGCCGTAGCCCCCGACGGCACCTTCTCCACCGGGCCGGACACCACCGAACGACTTCTCACCCCCGGCGAGGTCGCCAGGATCTTCGGCGTGGACCCGAAGACCGTCAACCGCTGGGCGCTGACCGGGAAGATCCCCTCGGTCAGGACCCCCAGTCGCCAACGCCGCTACCGGGAAACCGACATCAAGGCCCTTCTCGACGCTTCGGCTTGTTGAGAGGGGCGGCAAATGTGGTTGTGACGCTAGTTGTGGCCGGTTGGGGACACGGGGTGAGGTTGGTGTGTGGACGGTGAGGACTTACCGGGGCATCCCGGGCCGCCTGACTCCCGCAGGCGGGACACAACAGCTGACGGACCGACCGTGGCACGGCTGTACAACGCCTACCTGGACAGCGAGGGCACCGACGCGGTCGATCACGAAGCCGCCGACGACCTGCTGCGCCGTGCGCCTGATCTCAAGCCGGTCGCGCGCGCCAACCGCGAGTTCTTGGCGCGCGCGGTTGGCTACCTGGCCGGTGAGGCCGGGATCGACCAGTTCGTCGACCTGGGCACGGGGCTGCCCACCCACCCCAACGTTCACCAGGTGGCTCGCGAGAGGCGACCGCAGGCGCGGGTGGTGTACGTCGACAACGACCCGGCCGTGTTCGAGCGTGGCCGTACGGTGCTGGATGACGGTGAGCGCACGGCGATGATCCAGGCGGACATCCGTCGGCCATGGACGGTCATCGACGACCCCCGGACCCGGTTGTTGATCGACTGGAGTCGGCCGGTCGCCGTACTGATGTCGTCGGTGCTGCATTTCCTCACCTCGCCCGAACCGATCGTGGCGGCCTTCCGCGAGGTCATGACGCCGGGAAGCCACCTGGTGATCTCGCACGCCACCGACACCACCAGCCGGGCCGACGGAGTGATGGAGATCCAGCGGCTGTACCGGTCGGCCGGACTGACCGTCGAGATCCGCCCCCGCCGACGCATCGAAGAGCTGTTCAGCGGCTTGGCACTCGTCGCGCCCGGGCTGGTCCCGGCGTCGTACTGGCGGCCGGAGGCTGAGATCCCGCTCGAGCAGCAGGGTGATCGGGTCTGGATGCTGGCCGGAGTCGCGCGAGTACGGGACGGGTAGGGCCTACCCGCTCGCGGTCTTGACGGCGAAGGCGTTCGATGGGTTCCAGCCCTCTCCGGCGCGCCCCGGCGGACGTTCGCCGTCAGGCGCGGTGCCGTCGCCTTCTGAGCAGCAGGGTCACGCAGATGCCCAGGCACGCCAGCCCTGCCACGGTCGTGATCACCGTGCCGGCCAGCGCGTACTCCTGCACGGCTTTCTGGTGTGCGGCCATCTCGGCGAAGGTCGAGGGCACGCAGTCCGCGCCGACGGGACAGCGTGGCGGATCGTCGGCGTCGAGCTTGCCGAAGCTTTCGTCCGCCTGGACGAAGACGCCCGCACCGGTCGCGGCCAGCAGGAACGCCGCGACGCAGGCTCGGCCCCACCACGCCGGCGTCCGCCAGGCGGCGGGCTGCCCGGCTCGGCGGCGGCGTACGGCGGACACCCGCAGGCCGACCACCATCGCGGCGGCGACCACGGCCAGCAGGGGCCAGGCGATCGCCGCCACCAGCAGGGCGATGAACAGGGCCGCCCCGAGCCAGTCGAACATGGCGGACAAAGTAGCACTTCATGCCCTGGTCTTCGGGCGGCCCTCGTTCCACTCCGCCAGGCCCAGGTAGCCGGGGGCAGGTCAGGTGGCGTCGAAGGTGACCTTCGCGGTCTCCACGGTCGACGCGTGGCGGCCGGGGGCGCTCTGCCAGTGCCAGTAGAGGTTGGTGTGGGCGATGACCTGCGCGGCGGAGGGCATGCCCTCTCCGGCGTCGTCCGTCGTGTGCGCGTCGCTGACGAGTGTCACGTCGTAGCCACGGGTGAAGGCGCCGTGCATGGTCGAGCGGATGCACGCGTCGGTCTGCGCGCCGGTGACGACGAGATGACCGACTCCGTGTTCGGCCAGGAGCTCCTCAAGGTCGGTGGCCTCGAAGGAGTCGCCGTAGTTCTTGTGGACCACGGGCTCGGCGTCGCGACGGGTGAGTTCGGGGACGTACCGCCACTCGTCGCTGTCACGCTGGAGGTGCTCGTCGGAGTGCTGCACCCAGACCACGGGCACGTCCTGCGCGCGGGCCCTGTCGACCAGGTCGTTGATGTTCGCGATGACGCCGTCACGGTTGTGCGCGTCCGCGACCACGCCGTTCTGGACATCGATCACCAGCAGGGCGGTGTTCGGGCGATTGGGCAGGGTTGTCACGTGAGCCTCCTTTTCGTGCTCCCCCCACGCTAGACCACCCCACCGACGGTTTCGGCGCCCCCGTCCGGCCGACGATTTCATCGCCGCCTCTCGAACCTCTGTGAAACATGAAAAAATTTCAGCGTTGAATCACAGCAGCAAGTCCTGATAAATCATGGAAAAGATGGTTTTTTAAGGCGCTTACGGGGTCCTCCGGGAGAGGGTCTCGGTGTTCTCGTCGCTGAACGACCGGCCGTTACCGGTAGGGCTCTGAGCTGGGTGAACGATGCCCATTGGCCGAGGGGTGCGCAGGAGGAGCCGCATAGTAGTTCATGATATTCGCTATTTGGGGGATTTGTTCCTTCGGTCCTCTTGGTTATCGGTCGGATGGTAAACGCGTGGTCACGGTGTGGCATAATCGCGTGCGGTCCGGCCTCCGGCTTGGCCTTTTCACGAATGGCGCTGAAAGAAAGGTGGCAGAGCATGCAGAAAGCGGCCCTTGACCGGGTGAGGCTCGTCTTCACCCTGCTCGACGCCGACGGCACCGGCTACCTGGAGGCCGGTGACTTCGAGCTCATGGCGAGCCGGGTCATCGCGGCCTCCCCCGACTCGGGCGACGTCGCCAAGGCCGCCGTCCTGGCCGCCTTCCGGCGCTACTGGACGACCCTGGCCGCCGAGCTGGACGCCAACCGCGACGGTCGCATCAGCTTCGACGAGTACGTCGCGTGCGTGCTCTCCCCGGAGCGCTTCGACGAGGCCATCGGCGACTTCGCCGAGGCGCTGGCCAGGCTGGGCGACCCGGACGGCGACGGGTTCATCGGGCGGGACGACTTCGTGGCGCTCATGACGGCCATCGGGTTCGCGCCCACGAACATCCACGCGCTCTTCGACGCCTTCGGCCCCTCGGACGCCGACCAGATCCCCGTCCCGGTCTGGGCCACCGGCATCAAGGACTACTACAGCCCGGAGAAGACCGACATCCCAGGTGACCACCTGGTCGGCTGACCAGCCGAACCCCCACGTCCGGCCTTCGTCGACACCAGGAGCAACAGGTGGAACCAGTCATCGGACTCGCCGTGGGCCAGGGGACGGGCCCCGAACTCGCGGCCGTCTTCGAACGGGTGCTGACCGGCATCGCCGACACGCACTCCGTCGGCATCGACCTCACCCGGTCGGAAAGGCTCTACCACTCGTACTCGTCGCTGAGGGCCGGCGCCGGGGTCGAGCAGATCCGCGAACTCACGCGGCAGGACGCCGACCACTACGCGGAGTTCTGCCGCACGCGGGCCGCCCTCGGCGTCCCGGCCGTCTTCCGTACGGCGATCAACGCCCAGTCGCTCTACCTCGTCCGCCAGCGCCTGCGCGCGGTCAAGGTCGACGCCATCACCACCCCGGAGACGTCGTTGCTGCTGGTCAGGGACGAGGCCCAGGGCTTCTACACCGGGGAGAACACCCACGCCCCCGGCTTCCTCGTGCGCACCATGGCGTTCAGCCGGGACATCACCGAGCAGGTCATCGCCTTCGCCGTACGGCGCGCGCGGCAGGAGTGGCCGGACGGCGGAGCCGAGCGGATCATCATGGCCTACAAGTTCCACCTGCTCGACGGCGCCCTCGACGAGTGGGTGGCCGAGAGCGCCGCGCGGCACGGCGTCGAGATCGACCTGTTCCAGCCGGACACGGTGAACCGCAACCTGATCGAGTACGGCCCACGCCCCCGCACGATGATCATCGCGGGCAACGAGTGGGCCGACATCATGCACGTGGTCCTGCTCGACCGCTTCGGCTCGGAGCGCCAGGAGAACCGCTGCACGGAGAACGTCTACCTGCACCCCGAGGCGGCCGGGCTGGTCGAGTACCAGACCGTGCACGGCTCCGCCGACGACCTGGCCGGGAAGGACACGGTCAACCCGGTGGCGACCGTACGGGCCGCGGCGGCGATCGCCGAACGGCACGCGGGCTGCGCCGGAGCGGTGCGGATGGTCGAGCGCGGCCTCGAATCCCTCGCCCGACAGGGCGTCGGCACCCCTGACCTCGGCGGACGTCACTCCACGACGGCCGTGGTCGAGGCGCTGCTGGAGACGTTCGAGGCCCCGCCGGTGGAGTCGTGACGGCCACGGCCCTGGTCGTCGTGGACCTGCAGAACGACTTCTGCGCCGGTCCCAGGGCGCTGGCCCGTTACCCGGGCGACCCCACCAGGCTGGAGGTCGTCGCGGCGAACACCGCGCTGGCCGTCAGCCGGGCGCGGGCCCACGGCACCGAGGTGGTCTTCGTCCGCTTCGTCGGTGACGTCGAGCACCAGGGGCCCAGCTGGCGGCGCCGCGACCGCGCGCTGGGCAAACAGCCCAAATGCCTGGAGGGCTCGTGGGGTGCGGAGTTCCGTATGGTCTCACCGGAGCCGGGGGAGCGGGTCTTCACCAAGCGGGCGTGCTTCGACGCCTTCCTCAGCGAGGGGTTCGAGCGGCACCTCGTCAGCCGTGGGGTAGAACGGCTCGTCCTCGCCGGGCTGTACGCCGACGTCTGCGTCGACTCCACCGCCAGGACCGCCTTCCAGAAGGGGTTCCACATCACGGTGCTGACCGACTGCACCACCGGCCTGCACCTGCAGGACGTGGACATCCTGCGCTTCATGCGCGTTCTGTACGGCGCCTACCTCGCCACCCACGACCATCCGTGGACGCCTTCCGGGGAAGAGGTGAGAGCATGCCGTACACCCGGGACGAAGGCCTGACCTCGGCCGTAGGCGTCGGCGTCGAGGAGGGGGTCGGCCTGACCGCCCTCATGGTGGCCGCCGCGCGGGCGATCGAGACCCACCGGCCTGACTCCCTGGCGGGCGACCCCTACGCCGAGCACTTCGTGCGGGCCGCCACCGTCTCGGCCGGTTGGCCGGTGCGCCCCGAGCAGGTTCCCGACGGGGACGCCGACCCCCTGTGGGGCAGACTGGGACGTTACTTCGGCCTGCGCACCCGGGTCATCGACGACTTCCTCGTCAACACGGCCCGCGCGGGCGTGCGGCAGGTCGTCCTGTTCGGGGCGGGTCTCGACACGCGGGCCTTCCGGCTCGACTGGCCGCCGGGCCTGGTCGTCCACGAGATCGACCGGGACGGCGTCCTGGCGTTCAAGCACCGGGTGCTGGACGGCCTCTCCGCCGCCCCGAAGGCCACGCGCCGCGTGATCGCGGCCGACCTGCGGGACGACTGGGTCCGGCCACTGGCCGAGGCGGGGTTCGACCCGGCCGTGCCGACCGCCTGGCTGGCCGAGGGGCTGCTGCTCTATCTTCCGCCGTGGGCCGAGCGGGGACTCGTCGAGAGCGTGAACCGGCTGAGCGCCCCGGGAAGCGTCCTGGCCTGTGAGGTCAAGCTCGGGTTGGAGTCGCCGCAGGTCCGGGCCAGTCCCGTCTACACCGTGGCCAGACAGCGGATCGGCGTCGATCTCCTCGCCCTGTTCGACGGGGAGCCCCGCCCCGACTCCGTCGGCCACCTGAAGGAACTCGGCTGGGCGACCACGGTCCGCACCCCCTTCGACTTCGCCTACCACTACGGCCGGGGCCCGCTCCCCGTGCCGAACGACTCCCTGGCGAGCAACCGTTGGATATTCGCCGGAAAGTCCTGACACGGCACCTGATCACGGGAGAGAGCCGCCGGGATCGCCGACGGTGATGACCGGTGGAAGCGTGGGAGGCCCCGGACCGTCCGCCCGACGGCCCGGGAACGCCGTCTACCGGTCGGGGGCGGCGGGCGGCGGCAGCGTGACGCGCTGGAGATCGCGGGCCAGGACGTCGAAGTGGCGCTGTTTCGACCACTGCGTATGGTCCCCGATCACATACAGGCGTCGCTTGGCGCGGCTGACCGCGACGTTGAGCAGGTTGGGGCGCTGGGCGGCCCAGCGCTTCGCGCCGGGGCTGCTCGGGTCGCCGCCAAGGACGAGGACGACCACGTCGGCCTCTCTGCCCTGCGCCGTATGGACCGTGCCCGCCTCCACGCCCTTGAAGGCACGCACCACGCCCTTGACCCCCCGCACGACGTCACGGAAGGGGCTGATCACGAAGACGCTCTCGGGAGAGATGCCCTCGCGCGTCAGGCGGCGGAGGATCCGCTCCAGCACCTCACCCTCCTCACGGACCCAGTGGCCGTCGGAGGCGGTGCCGGTCACGTCGATCCACATGCTGTCCGGCAGGGAGACCGGAGGTTGTTCCGGCTTGCCGTACACCATGAGTCCGTCGTAGGCGATGGCGTTGGAGATGCCGAACATGGGCTGGTCGCAGCGGCGGTGAACCCGCAGCGGCGCGCCGACCCAGACGGGGGCGTCCTCGCCGGGAAGGGAGGTGCCGTAGGCGTTGACGTGGTCGGCCAGTTGCTGCACCGAGGTACGTCCGGGCAGCCATCTCTCCTCCCGCACACCGAAGGTACGGCTCAGCGCCCGCTGGGCGGAGAACGGCAGCGTCACGACGGGTTCGAGCTGGAGAGGGTCGCCCACGGCGACCACACGCCGCGAGCGCCAGATCGCCCCCGCGGCGAGTTGCGGGGCGGCCTGCCCGGCTTCGTCGATGAAGAGCCAGCCCAGCGCCTCCTGGGTGAGGTGGGAGAACACCCGGTGGAAGGAGGCGAACGTGGTCGAGACCACCGGGACGAGGAAGAACAGGCTCTGCCAGGCGGCCCGGACGGCCTCTTCGGGAACGTCCGCGGGCGTCTCACCGCCCAGGACGTCCATGGCGGCCTGCAGGCTCTTGCGCATCCGGGACGCCTCGGCGCGCAGGAAGGCCTGATGGAGGCGGAGCGCCTCGACGAACAGCTCACTGCGTGCGGCGTTCCACACCGCGTCGGTCCACAGGGTCTGGTGTTCGCGCCGTTCGGCGTCGGCCCACCACTGCTCGCCGGGGAAGAAGGCACCCAGCGCGTCCTGTTGTTCGGCCAGCCGGGACCGGGCCCTGGCGAGGCGGGAGTTCGCCGTGTCCAGGGCCGTTCTCCGGTTGACGAGATCGGAGGTGGCCTCGATGACGGGCAACCTCGAAGCCGTCAGGCGGGCGGAGACGTCGCCGAGCGCGTGTTGCGCGGCCTGTACCCGCCCGGCCAGGTCCCGGTCCTGCGCGAGCCACTCGCGAGAGGCCTTTCCGAGGGTGAAGATCGCGGTGACCAGCGTCGGCTGGAACCGCTGGTGCTCCTGACGTCGCCCTTCCCACTCGGCCACGTCCTGCCGGGCCGAGGTCTCCTGCCGCCGCAGCCGGTCCTGTTCGTCGCGAAGCCGACCGAGGTGGGCTTCGGCGGCGGAGACGTCGCGGGTGGCGTTTTCGACCGCGTGGTGCAGATCCGACAGGTCGCGTAGCGCGGCGTGGGTGACGGAGTGCTCTCGCTGGAGCTCGCGGACCTTCTCGTAGGCGTGATTGAAGGACCTGACGGCGGTGGACCATGAGGAACCGCTGTTGGTCTGCCACGCCTCGAAGGCCGCGCGGAGGCCGGGTTCGTCGGCGGTGCCGTACCAGGCCCTGCCGGCGAACTCCACACGGTTGGACTTCCTGCCCAGCTTGGCGGCCACCAGCCCCCACGCGGGCTCGCCGAGGACACGGCTCGCGATGTCGTCGAAGTAGGTCACCTCCTCCCGCCACGGCGCGTCGATCGCTCCTCGCGCGGGGATCTCGGTCGTGACGTTCTCCACGGCCCCGTTGTTGGCCGAGGTGACCACCATCTCGAACCCGGTGAGATCCTCCCGCCACAGGCTCACCACCCGCCGGTAGTGACCCGTCTGCCAGCGCATCTCCCCGGTGAACGCCAACGAGGTGTGCGCCAGCCTCGACAGTCGCAGCGCGCGCTCCACCACGTTGGCGGCGATCAGGTCTCTGAGCATCGTGGTCTTGCCGGTGCCGGGTGGGCCGTTGACCGCGAACAGCCCGGCTTTCGGGGCCAGCTCGGTCATGATCGTGTTGACGGCGAACTGCTGGCTGAGCGCGAGCGGTTTTTCCGGTCCCTGCGGCCAGCGGCCGGCGGGCACGAGGTCGGGGGCCACGTGCTCCAGGACCACGTGCGGATTCTGCCGCAGGTCGGTGCGCTCCGGTTCACGGGACTGGAGGTAGGCGTCCAGGGCGGAGCCGTACGCGCCGGTCCGGACGGCGGCGGCCACCCGTTTCAGGTCGTCGGCGATGAAGCTGTTGAGGAAGTCGGCCCCCTCGTCCGAGGAATGCTCTCGCCTGCGCGAGACCTGAACGGATTTGACGACGAGTCCCTCGGGGCGCAGGGCACTCTCCACTCCGAAATCCTCGGCGGTCAGTTTCACCAGGGAGGCAAGGTCCTCATATCCGAGTGGGCGTCCGACGGACGCGCCCTTCTCCCGGAGTTCGGCGGCCCGCTCGTCGTGTTCGAAGGCGGCGACAAGGTCCTCGACCGCCACACCCAAGGAGCCGCACGCGGTCTCGAACCCCTCCAGCCAGTCGGCCTGGTCCGGGCCGGGGTGGACCGTACGGCCCGCGGCCCAGGCTCCACTGGAGAACTCCCAGGTGCCGAGCAACGGCCTGCCCTCCTCGGTGAGGATCAGGGCGAACAGGGCGCTGGAGCCTCGCGGGGCGGCGTCGAAGCTCTCCGAGTCGGTGCCGAAGACGTGCTCCAGCAGGACGCGCATCCGGTCAAGGGGGAAGACGCCTCCGTAGAGGATGTGCCGCCAGGCCATCGTGGGCTTGATACGTCTGCGCCGGAGAGGATGGTCCGGATGCCAGGGGAGCGGTTCACCCGGCTTGATGTGGAACACGGGTTCACGCTCGTCCCGCGGGTTGACTTTCGGAATGCTCTGCGGGCTGAACAGCTCACAGGCCCGCCAGAACTCCATGATTCGGGAACGGCCGTCGTTCAGGTGACTCACGGCACTCCTTGCGGGGGACGGCAAGAAAAGGCCCGGGAGTGAATTCCCAGGGCCCGACGGTGCGAGTGTGATCACACATTAGACGAGTGAGACGCGAGCGATTACGCGCCTTTTGAAGATAAGAGGTCTAGTGGGTGTAGTCCTCGAACTCCCAGTGTCCGATGCGGCCGATCTTCGCGGCGAGTTCGCTCCAGGTCGGGGCCTCCAGCACGGCGATGCGGTCGGCGAGCCACGCGGTCACCCGGTCGGGATGAAGCTCGGCGACGAGGAGCCAGTGCCTGCCGATGAGGTAGGGGTGGCTCTGGAGCTGTTCGGCGAGGGCGGACGGCGTGCAGACCGTGAGGGAGAACTGTTCGTCACCCGGCCCGTCCTGCGGGCCGACGTACATCTCCAGGAGTTCGCAGGCGTGGGTCCGGTCGACGCGCCGCCCGTCTTCGAGATCGACCCAGTGGAAGGAGTTCACCCGTGCTCGCATCGCCACATCATTCCGCGAACCATGACGAGACGTCCTCCCGTATACGGGCGGGAGGACGTCTCGCGAGGGTTACCGGCCTCCGGTGCGGGTGTTCCAGAGAGGGGTGCCGACGGGGGTGTAGACGACGACGTTGCCGTCGTCCTGTACGGCCAGGCGGGCGCCGGGGGAGCCGCCGGTCCTGGCCGACCACAGGGCGACTCCGGCCGCGTCGTAGATGACGAAGTTGCCGTCCTGCTGCATCAACGCGACCGCGCCGGGGCTGCCCGCCGTACCCGAGGACCACAGGGGGGCGGTGACGTTCACCTGGGTGAGGACCAGGTCGCCGTCCCGGCGGTAGGTCAGTTTGAAACGCCCGTCGCAGGAGGTCTGGGACGCCCCGGGGAACAGGGCCTCGTCGGGTTCGAACCAGATACAGGCCGTGGGGGCGGTGCCGACCTTGAGGATCGCGGGCTCGGTGACGTCCAGCACGTGGTGGACCTGCCCGGAGACGAACTCCGGCTGCAGGGTCGAGGCCGAGGCCGCCTGCACCTGGTAGCCGCCCGGCCGCGACAGCGCTGTGCCGCCGCAGCCCGTGGTCGGGACGCCGACGTGCCGGGACTCGTCCACGTTGCCGGTGACGGTCCAGTCGCGGACGCCGTTGACCGCGTAGCCGTACCCCATGTGCAGGCCGCGCAGGGTGTTGCCGGTCACGGTCGCGCCGTGGACGGTGCCGGTTCCGCACGTCCACACCTGCCAGCCCATGGCCATGCCGACCTTGATGAAGGCGCTCTTGGCGTCGACCACGTTGCCGCGGACCGTCGTGCCGGTGTAGTCGCCGTCGACCGGGGCGATGTCGACCAGGTTGATGCCGCCGAGCAGTTCGCTGTGTTCGGCCCGCACGGTGTTGTTCTCGATGGTCGAGCCGGGGGCGCCGAAGACGACGATGCCGCCGTCGGTGGCGTCCACGACCGTGTTGCCGCTCACGACGGAGGTGCCGCAGGCCAGCGAGATCCCGTCGGCCCACTGGCCGCTCGGCCGGTCGACGCCCGCGGGGCCGACGCGGTTGCCGGTGATCCGGGCGCCCTGGCACTGCGGCGTCCCCGAGGTGACGGCGCCTTCGTAGTAGTGCAGCGCCGACCAGCTTCGCGGGTTCCTGATGGCGCTGTTCTCCACGATCTGCCCGGTGGCGGCGCCGCCCATCTGGACCAGGGCTGACCCGGTCTTCTGCCCGAGGGTGGGGCGGTCGCCGTCGATCTGGACATTGCGTACGGCCACCCGGCTCCGGCCGACTCCGTCGACGGCGGTGGTGACGGTCGCGGAGGCGAGGCGTAGGGTGGCGCGTGTCGTGCCCTCGGGCAGGCCCTCGGTGAACAGTTCCTGGTCGGGGGCGGTGAAGCGGACCGGCGCGGACAGGGTGAACACCGCGCCCTGGCAGAGCACCGCCTGGGCGCCGGGTCCCGTCAGGGCGGCGTTGATCGCGGTCTCGGTGCCCGACGGGATGCAGCCGGCCGACGGGCCGGTCTCGGCCCGCGCGGCCCCCGGTACGGCGGCCGCGACGAGCAGCGCGAACAGGGCCGTCCCGAGTCTTGTCGTTGGTCGTGTGCTCATGGTCAGTTCACGAGTCCCCAGTCGAGGGTTCCTGAGTAGAAGGAGGTGCCGAAGCCGGTGCCGGTCGCCAGCGTGCAGCCGACCTTCTGGTCGGTGGCGATGCCGGTGCGGCGGCAGTAGTCGATCTTCCCGTCGCCGTTGGCGTCGGACCAGTTGCGTCCCTCCGGGTAGCCCTGGTCGATCGTGTCCGAGGTGATTTCGGCGCCGAAGCCGGTGCCGGTCGAGGTCAGGCAGCCGACGTGCGTGTCGACGTGGTTCTGGGTGCCGAGCACCCGGCAGAAGTCGGCCTTTCCGTCGCCGGTCGCGTCCACCCAGGCCCGGCCGGTCGCCTGGCCCCAGTCGAGCGCGCCCGAGAGGAACAGCGGGCCGAAGCCGGTGCCGGTCGAGGTGTTGCAGGCGATGGTCCGGGCGGAGGTGGCGCCCACACTGCGGCAGTAGTCGGCGTTGCCGTCCCCGTTGACGTCGGTCCAGGACCGGTCCTCGGTGTAACCCCAGTCGGTGTTGCCGGAGTTGACGTCCCTGCCGAAGCCGGTGCCGGTCGAGGGGGCGCAGCTGAGGTAGCCGTCGGTGTGGTTCTGGGTGCCGCGGATCCGGCAGTAGTCGGCCTTGCCGTCGGAGTTCACGTCGACCCAGGCCCGGCCGGTGGTCTGGCCCCAGTCGAGCACGTCGGAGATGAAGGTCTCACCGAACCCGCCGGACGTGAACGGCGTGCAGGCCAGGCGCGACTCGGGGACACCGCCGACCCGGCGGCAGTAGTCGATCTTTCCGTCGCCGGTCGCGTCGACCCAGGCCCGGTCCTCGGGGAAGCCCCGGTCGAAGTTGCGGGAGTTGACCTCCATGCCGAAGGCGCTGCCGGTGGAGAGGGTGCAGCTGGCGTAGGCGTCGATGTGGTTCTGGGTACCGCGCAGCCGGCAGAAGTCCGTCTTGCCGTCGCCGTTGACGTCCACCCAGGCCCGGCCCGCGTCCTGACCCCAGTCGAGTACGCCGGAGGTGATGGTGATGCCGTACCCGCTGCCGGTGGACAGCGTGCACGCCACCTTGCCGTTGGGCGCCGTACCGACCCGGCGGCAGAAGTCGGCCTTGCCGTCGCCGTTGAAGTCGACGAGGCCCCGCACGACCCCGGTGGGACCGGCGACGTCGGGGACGACGCCCTGGAAGATCTGGATCTCGTCGAGGTCGCCCTTGACGAAGCCGCCCGAGGCGCCCTTGCCGATCAGCAGGGGCTGCTGGGAGCGCCACGGCTGCCACTGCGGGCGCATCCCCACGGTGACCTTGAGCGCCCCGTCGACGTAGAGCCGCAGGTGACGCTGCTGGGCGTCGAAGATGCCGACCAGGTGGTGGTACTCGGTGGGGTTGGCCACGGAGGTGATCGCGAAGGTGGAGTTGGCGGTGTCGGTCGCCGAGGCGGGCATCGAGAAGACCCACTTACCGTCGCCGCCCGGCTCGTAGTACAGGGTGAACCCGCCGGAGACGAACGTCTGGGCGCGGGTCAGGTCCGAGGGCCGTACCCAGGTGGAGACGGTGAACGACTGGTCGGTGAGGACGACCGGGTCGTCCGGTGCCACGTAGTCGTCGACGCCGTCGAGACGGAGACCGGTCGCGCCGCCGTGCCCCGCGCCGGAGGGCGGGATCTGCACGCCGCCGTAGAAGGTCAGGTCGCGGAACATGCCGGAGGAGTCGTGGGCCGGCCCCGGCCCGACCTCCTCGAAGTGCCACTCGGCCACCTTGCTGTTCAGCGTGGGGTCGGCGATGGCCGCCGCCTCGGTGTTGGCGATGGCCCGGTTCCACGCCCTGACCTCGGCGACCGCGCCGTCGAGGGGGGAGCCGCCCCAGCCGCCGCCGACCTGGAAGGCGCCGGAGGCGTCCCAGGCGGTGACGTCGCCGACGGTGGCCTCCAGGGTGCCGTTGACGTACAGCTGCACGGACCTGGTCCCCGCGTCGTACACGCCGGTGAGGTGGGTCCAGACGCCGGTCCTCGGCACGGTGGTCGACAGGGCGGACGACGCGGTGGCCCCCGCGGTGTCCTGCGACGGGACGGTCATCGCCCACCGGTCCTGGGCCGCGAGGTAGGAGAGGAAGAAGGCGCGGTTGCCGGTGCCCCGTTGCGAGACCACGGTGCTGTCGGCGCTCTTGCCCGCCAGTTTGACCCAGGCGGAGACCGTGAAGCTGGTCGCGGTGTTGAGGAAGTCGGCCCGGCTGGCGTAGTCGTCGGCGCTGTCGACGCGCAGCGCGCTGCGCGACCTGCCGTCGGGGCCGGGCGCCAGTCGTCCGGGCTCGCCCAGGGTGGCGCCGCCGTTGATCGTCAGGGCGCGTCCCTTGTCGGTGTCGTCGAAGGCCGTGGCCGATCCCGGGGCGTCGTCGAGCAGCCACCGGGCCAGTTCGGGCTCCGGTGAGCCGACGACGAAGGAGTGGGTCCTACGCGGCGACTGGTTGCCCGCGCGGTCCACCGCCACCACGTACAGGGTGTGGGCGCCGCCCTCGGTGGGGGTCCAGCCGACGGTCACGGGGGCGCCGACCGAGGTGGGGATGGCGACCGTGGAGGGCGGGTCGGAGAAGCCCCACTTGTAGGAGGCCACGTCGGGGGAGCTCTGGAAGGTGAACTTGCCGGTCTGGCCGACGCCGCCCGCGACGTTGTCGCTCTCGGGGTAGATGTCGGAGGTCACGGTCGCCGTCTGCGGCCTGACGGTGTCGGTGACGAACTCGCACTTGACCGAGTCGCCGCTGGTGGCGTTGGCGTCGGACGCCCTGACCCAGAAGCGGTAGGCGGTGTTGTCGGCGATGCCGGAGGTCGGGGTGACCACGGCCGTCGTCCCGGAACCCACACTGGACTGCGTCAACGGTCCCTGCTGCGCTCCGGCCGGGTCGATGGCCTGCCAGTAGAAGGAGGCGGTCATCGCCTCGCCGTCGCCGTCGGCCAGGTAGGCGCGCCAGCTCGGCGTCAGCGTGCTCACGTACGGCCGTTCGCCGCCGGTGGCGCACGCCTTGCCGTCGACGGTCAGCGAGCCGGGCGGGCTGGGGACGGTGTTGGTGTTGACGATGAGCCTGGCGGTGGTGGCGTCGAACTTCTTCCAGCCCGACGAGCTGTCCTCGTCGTCGGCCCGCAGGCCGAGGGTGAGCCAGCCGCCGTACTGCCGGTCGGACACCTCCCACGAGTCCAGCGGGAACTCGGTGAACTTCCTGGCGTACTGGCAGCTGTTGTTGGCGACGCTGGAGACCTCGGTGCCGCTCCACTTCCAGGCGTCGGCGTTCCAGGTCGTGCCCGGGCCCAGGGTCGTGCCGACCGTGTGCAGCCAGGTGGTGCTGTCGGAGCAGGAGGTCGAGCTGAGCAGGTCGATGGTGAACCTGGAGCCGGCGAGGATCTGCTTGTCGGAGAAGGGGGCGGCGGAGAACTGGAACATCGACCGGTAGCGCGAGTAGGCGGCGCCGTCGTTGCCGCTGGGGTAGTAGCCGACCTTCGCGCAGTCGGTGTCCCAGCCGCCGGAGCAGTTGCGCCGGTCGTAGTCCCAGTACGACTGGTTCTGGGCCGCCTCGTTGATCATCGTCCAGTACGTGTAACCGACCGTGGGGTCGATGAACAGCGGGAACGTCGTTCTGGGGTCGGTCAGCAGGGCGGTGTCAGGCTTGAGGGTGAGCCCGCGGCCCGCCGCGACGCCCAGTTCGACGGGCGCGCTCCTGGCGTCCTCGGCCGGGGCGGCCGTGGTCGAGGGCCGTTTTCCCGAGGAGTCCCACATCGCGGGGGCGTCGGCGGCGAACACCGTCCTGCCCTGCTTGTCCACGGCGCGTGGCCCGTCCCACTTCAGGCCGGTCAGGGCGGTGGGCAGGGTGATCTCCCGCAGGGCCGGGTTCTTCGCGGCCTCGCGGGTCTTGACCACCAGGACGAAGGAGAAACCGGTGTCGAGCGCGGTCACCACGAGGTCGACGCCGTCGAGCACGTCGGGGTAGGTCGCGCGGGCGTCGCTCACCGTGGGCCGCGGCAGGCCGGAGGGCCAGGAGAGGGCCAGTTCGGCCTTGCCCTGTACGGCCCGCACGAGGGGGCCGGTGCCGCCGCCCGACAGGCGGACGTCGACCGTCGAGGCCTTGGGCCGCAGGAGGCCGTCGGCTCCGGGCACCAGGGTGGGGTCCGGCTTCGTCCAGGTGCCGTCGGCCTGCCGTACCCGGCGGGGGTGGGCGTACTGCTCGATGGTGCTGCTGCCGTCGGGGTTGACGAAGACCTGGGTGGTCGGGGTGCGTTCGCTCTCCACCTCGACCCTTGTCTCGCACGCCCTGGACATCTTGATCGCCGCGTCGGTCCGAGGCGCCGATTCGGCGCAGTCGGGGGCGGCGGTTGGAGGTGACTGCGCCGCCGCCGGGCCGCCGGTCACGGACACCATGCCGATGATCATCAATAACGACGCTGCGAGTACGGCCGACCGCCGAAGTGCCGCCACCGTTTTCCCCTATCCGAGTAGATCTTGCCGGGCTGGACTGTAGCCGTCGGCATCTCGTCAAGGTCGCCGCGCTGCCAAAGATGGCAGCAAACCATCTAAAAATGGCAGATTTCCGGCGATGCGGAGATAGGAGAAGTGAAATTATTTTTCACCTGGTTAGGCGGCTTTTCGCGCATAAAGCCCATTGGGCGTAGCCAGCGGAAAAGCGCCACTTTCTCCCATGACGAGGAACGTCCTTATGCGGAAACGAAGTCGAAAACTGGTCGGTGCGGTGGTGACGACGACGGTGATGACGACCATGCTGGCCGCGTCCCTTGTCGCCGGTGAGGCCGGAGGAGTCGCCACGGCCGCCACCACCGGGCCCCCAGGGGAACGCGTGGTGAAGGTGAAACGGTTCGAGCCACCGGCACCGGGCAAGGCGCCCAAGGCCAAGGCGTGGCGACCCGAGCGGCCCGTGTGGCCCGGGCGGGAGAGCGCCGATGTCGTCCTGCCCGCCGTACCGGACGGCGCGGCGGGCAGGAGCGCCGACGGCGGTACGGCGGTGCGCGCGGGCGGGCTGCCGGTGTGGCTCGCGGCCACGGCCGGACACGGCCCGGCGACCGTACGGGTGGAGAACCTCTCGGACGGGCGGAACAGTGACGCCCTGACGCTGCGCCTGACCCGTACCGACAAGGCCCAGGGTGCCGGAGACCAGGTACGGCTCACCGTGGACTACCGGGGCATGGCCTCGGCCGTCGGCGGCGACTGGGCCTCCCGGCTGCGGCTGTGGAGCGTCTCCACGTGCGTTCTCACCCCCGCGCACACGGCCTCCCCCGCCCCCGAGCGCACCGCCGCCTCCACTCCCACACCGCCCGGGACCCCCGTCCCCGCGGTCACAGGGTCCCCGACCCCTGACGCGGCTCCCACCGGGGAGGCTCCCGGGTGCCGTCCCGTCGAGCTGCCCTCCACCGTGGACAGGGACAAGGGCACGGTCAGCGCCCAGGTGAACGCCACCGGGCTGGTCATGCTCGCCGCCGACTCCTCCGGTCCCACCGGGGACTACGCCGCCACCTCGCTCACCCCGTCGTCGACGTGGAACACCGGCGGCAACAGCGGCGACTTCACCTGGTCCTACCCGATGCGGGTGCCGCCCGGCCTCGGCGGCCCCGAGCCGCAGGTCGCGCTGTCGTACTCCTCGGCACGCGTGGACGGCCTCATGGCCGCGGCCAACACCCAGCCCTCCTGGGCCGGGGAGGGCTTCGACTGGAGCCCCGGCTTCATCGAGCGCCGCTACGGCGCCTGCTCCAAGGACATGGAGAACGGCGCGAACAACCAGACCGAGACCGGTGACCTGTGCTGGGTCACCGACAACGCGACGCTGTCCCTGCCCGGCCACTCCGGTGAGCTGATCAGGAACGGCGACCGCTGGCACCTGCGCGACGACGACGGCCTGAAGGTCGAGCGGCGCACCGGCGCGACCAACGGGGACGACAACGGGGAGTGGTGGGTCGCCACCGACACCGGCGGCACCCAGTACTGGTTCGGCGGACGCGCGGGCTCGGAGTCCACGCTGAGCGTGCCGGTCTTCGGCAACCACGACGGGGAGGCGTGCCACCAGAGCGCCTTCGCCGCGTCGAGCTGCCGCCAGGCCTTCCGTTGGCAGCTCGACTACGTGGTCGACACCCACGGCAACACGATGCGCGTCTCCTACGCCAAGGAGACCAACCGCTACAGCCGCAACTCCACCACGACGGACGCCGCCGACTACGACCGGGCGGGCTATCCGGAGAAGATCGAGTACGGCACGCGCGGCCTGGACGACGCCCCGCAGATGCGGGTGGTGCTCGGCACGGCCGACCGCTGCCTGGCCGACTGCGGGACCAAGGACGCCGCCCACTGGCCGGATGTGCCCTTCGACCAGGAGTGCACCGCCTCGCCGTGCAAGCCGCAGCAGATCTCCCCGACCTTCTGGACGACCAAGCGGCTCTCGACCGTCACGACCCAGGTGTGGAACACCGCCGGGTCCGCCTGGCGTGACGTGGAGTCGTGGACCTTCGACCACACCTTCCCCGACCCCGACGACCGGGGCGCGGGCACCTCGGTCACCCCCGTGCTGTGGCTGAACACGATCACCCACACCGGCCGGGCGAGCACCGAGACCGGCTCGGCGGTGACGCTGCCCAAGGTGCGGTTCACCCCCAAGCTGCTGCCCAACCGCGTCGACACCGCGGGGGACCAGTACCCGGCGATGAACAGGTACCGGATCGGCGCGATCAAGACGGAGACCGGGAGCACGATCGACGTCACCTACGCCGGCGCCGACTGCGTCGCGGGCACCAGGATGCCCGCCCTGGACAACCTGCACGACCACGGCCTGCGCTGCTACCCGGTCAAGTGGACGCCGTCCGGTCACACCGAACCCATCACCGACTTCTTCCACAAGTACGTGGTGTCCCAGGTCACCCAGGCCGAGTCGACCGGCTCCTCCCCCCGGACGATCACCGGCTTCACGTACGGCGGCGCCCCCGCCTGGCACTACACCGACGAGGACGGCCTGCTCCAGGACGACGACAAGACCTGGTCGGTGTGGCGTGGCTACGGCCTGGTCACCAGGACCACCGGTGAGGGACCAACCCGCATCCTGGAGGAGACCCGCTACTTCCGGGGGATGAACGGCGACCGGCTGCCCTCGGGAACCCGGTCGGTGACGATGCCCGCCGCGGGCGGCGCCCCCGCGACGGCCGACGAGGACGCCTTCGCCGGCATGGCCCGCGAGGTCGTCTCCCGCGACGTCAACGGCGTGGAGATCGGGGCCACGGTCTACCGGCCCTGGCAGTCGGACCCGACCGCCAGCCGTACGATCGACGGCTCGACGGTTCACGCCCGCCTCGTCGGCAACGGGGCCGGCTACACCCGCACCACCAGGGACGGCGGCAGGGCACCCCGTACGACCACCTCCTCCACCGAGTTCGACGCCTACGGCATGCCGGTGTGGGCCGAGGACAAGGGGGACGACGCGGTCACCGGCGACGAGACGTGCTCCACCACCGAGTACACCCGCGACACCGGCATCTGGCTGGTCGACCGGGTCTCGCGCGTGCGCAGCTTCGCGCTGGACTGCGCCACGGCCAAGGCCAAGGTGACCGCGGGCACGGTGACCGAGACGGACCTGATCAGCGACGTGCGCACCGCCTACGACGGCGCCACGGCCTGGGAGGGCGCGCCCGCTCCGACCAAGGGCGACGTCACCCTGGTCGAGTCGGTCAAGGCCCACACCGGCTCAACCTGGTCGTACGTGACCGACAGGAAGGTCACCTACGACGCCTACGGACGGGTGCTGACCGAGACCGACGCGCGCGGCGCCACCGTCACGACCGTGTACACGCCCGCCTCGGGCGCGCCGCTCACCGGGAAGACGGTCACCGGCCCGCTCGGCTGGACGACCGTCACCGTCGTCGACCCCGCCCTCGGCCTTCCCCGGACCACGACCGACGCCAACGGCCGGGTGACCGCCCTGGCCCACGACGGCCTCGGCCGGTTGACCGCGGCGTGGCTGCCGGGCAACGACAGGTCCTCCAACGAGGGCAAGCCGTCGATCGGTCACACCTACCAGGTGAGCGACACCGGGCCGATCGTGGTGACCAGCAGGCGGCTCAACCACGCGGGCGACTACATCACCTCCTACGCCTTCTACGACAGCCTGATGCGTCAGCGGCAGACACAGAGCGCCGACGCGGCGGGTACGGCCGACCACGTGGTCGTGACCGACACCTTCTACGACTCGGCCGGACGCGTCCTCAAGACGCACAACCCCTACCTCGCCGACGCCGCGCCCGGCCCGACGCTCGTCGTGCCCGCGCAGGACATCCCCTCGGCCGAGTACACCCTCTTCGACGCCGCGGGCCGTACGAGCGCCCAGGTGCACCTGGTGGACGAGGCGCCCGCCAGCCCGGGAGGGGTCGACGAGCGCTGGCGCACGGTGTTCGGCTACGGCGGCGACCGTGAGGACGTCACCCCGCCTGCGGGCGGCGTCGTCACCTCGTCGGTGAAGGACGCGGCAGGACGGGTCGTCGAGACGCGTCAGTACCGCACCGGGAACGTCGCGGGCAGCGCGGCCGGATTCGTCAGGACGTCGTACACCTTCGACAACAAGGGCAAACTCGCCAAGACGACCGACGCCGAGGGCAACGAGTGGCTCTACACCTACGACCTGCGCGGCCGCCTGGTCAGCAGCACCGACCCCGACATCGGGACGGTCACCAAGACCTACGACGACGCCGGTGACCTGGTCACCGCGACCAACGCGAGCGGTCAGGTCACCGCCTTCACCTACGACGACCTTGGACGTAGGACAACCGTCCGGGACGACTCGGTCACCGGCGACAAGCGTGCCGAATGGGTCTATGACACGGTCGCCAAGGGACAGCTCTCGAAGTCGACCAGGTACGACGGCACCGACCAGTACACCAGGACGATCACCGGGTACACCGTCGGCTACCAGCCGACCCAGGTGGTCTACGGCATCCCGGCCGCGCAGGCGGGCCTGAACAACACCTACACCTACGTCAACACCTACTGGCCCAACGGCCTGCCCAGGACCACCCGCCTGCCCGCCGTCGGCACCCTCGGCCAGGAGGAACTGAGCCACGGCTACGACGCGCTGGACCTGCCGACCACGCTCGGCACCACCATGGGCGGCAGCTACGTGACGGGAACCGACCACACCAGCTTCGCCGAGGTCTCCAAGATCAAACTGAGGAACAACGCGGGCAGGACCGCCGACGTCTCCCGCGTCTACGAGGGCGACACCCGGCGCCTGGAGACGATCAAGACCGTGAAGGAGAGCTCTCCCGCCGTCGTCTCCGAGCTGAGCCTCGCCTACGACGCCGGGGGCAACGTCACCCGGATGTCGGACCTGGCCGGCGGTGACACCCAGTGCTTCAGCGTCGACTTCCTGCGCAGGCTCGAACAGGCGTGGACGCAGACGTCCACGACGTGCGCGCAGACGGTCAGCGCCGGGGTGGTCGGTGGTACCAGCCCGTACTGGCAGTCCTACACCTATGACGACATCGGCAACCGGACACAGATGGTCAAGCACGGCACCACCTCCGGCGACGCCGTCACCACCTACACCGTGCCGGACGGCGCGCACCGGCTGAGCGCCTCCTCGACCACCGACGGCGTGGGCACGAGCTCGACCGCCCACACCTACGACGCCTCGGGCAACATGAAGACCCGTTCGTCGGCCGCCGGAACCCAGACGATGACCTGGGACAGGGAGGGCCGCCTGAGCTCCGTACAGGACGGCACCGGCACGACCGGCTACGTCTACGACGCCGACGGCGGCCGGTTGATCCAGCGTGATCCGACCGGGGCGACGCTGTACCTGCCGGGTCAGGAACTGCGCTACACGACCTCGGGCGGGGTCAAGACCGGCACCCGCTACTACTCCCACGGCGGGCAGGTCGTCGCCACCCGTTCGGGGAACACCTCGACGACCGTCAGCTGGCTCAGCGGCGACCAGCACGGCACCGCGGGCAACGTCATCGCCAACACCGACACCCAGGCGGTCGCCGTACGCCGCATGACCCCGTTCGGCGAGGCGCGCGGCCTCACCGGGACGTGGCCGACCTCCATGAACAAGGGGTTCGTCGGCGGGACCATGGACGGGACCGGGCTGACCCACCTCGGCGCCCGGGAGTACGACCCGGCCATGGGCCGGTTCATCTCGGTGGACCCGCTCATCGACATCAAGGACTCCCAGCAGGTCAACGGCTACACCTACGCCAACAACAACCCGCTCTCCTTCACCGACCCCGACGGGCTGATCCAGCGTTCGTGTCCCGACGGCGAGTGCAGCGACGGAAAGGGAGGCGCCCACCAGAACCGCGCCCACAACCCGGCGCACGACTACAACCCGCCCTACAACCCCGGCTTCGCGGGCGGTCCGTGCGGCGCCAGGCCGTGTCCCACCGCGGACAACGCGGACTGGGGGCCGCAGGGCGCCCGCCCGCGCGGCGACAACATGTCGCCTCTGAACGGTGGCCCGTGCGGTGCCCGGCCCTGCCAGGAGTACGAGGTCGCCCCGATGGGCTGGGACCGGAAGATCGACAATTCGGAGCCGGCGCCCTTCTGCGTCGACGGCCTCTTCAACTGCGCATGGGAGGGCGCCTGGGCCAACATACTTCCCCCCTCGAACCACATCCTGAAGCAGATGGGGCACGACCTCACTCCCGACTACATCTCGGTCGACTACACGGTGATCTTGCCCACCGGCCGTATGGGCGGAGCCGGGGGAACGGCGGGGCTCACGCTCACCAGGTACGGCCAGGTGACCGTCAACGAACCACGTGGCGGCCTGGGCACTCCCGGCGTCGGCGGGAGCGCACGGCTGGGCTGGACGAACGGCGGCAACGACCCCGCGTCGGTCAACGGCTTCGTCCAGGGCGAGGCCGTGAGCGCCGGGATCGCGGTGCCCGCCCACCGCCTGTTCGGGATCGCCGCCGCCGGGGTCGCCTCCGTGGCCGACCCGAGTCAGCATGCCTTCGAGCTCGGCGTCGTGAGTCTGCCCCCGCCGACGGGGGTGGGCGTCGTGACGTCGGCGACCTTCGGAAGGTACTGGTTCACGCTGCCCGGCGGCCGATGACCGGTCGCCTCTGACGTCCCTCCCGGTCCCACGGGGCCGGGAGGGACCCGTCACTGTGGCCGTACGGTCCGCGCGGGCCCGCCGTCCTCGCCTGAGCCGTACGGCCCGCCACGGTTGGAAGGCGTTCCGATCACGGTTCGGGAGGAGATCTTCGATCTTCACCCAGGGCGATCTACGGTGCGGTTATGCGGCGCTTATGTGGAATCGTCCTGCTGATCATCGGGGTCATGAGCGTTACGGGCTGCACGCCCCGCGTGGTCGGGATGGCTGGAATCAGTGTCGACGAGCAGAGGCGTCCCTTCATCGTCCTGGTCTGGTGCGGTGACGAGGCCCCCGAGGGGGTGAGGATCTCCCACCATGAGGAAGTCCCCGGCTCGCCGGGAGCCGCGCCAGACCCTTCACCGGCTCTGACGTCCGTGGACGACGTGGACTTCGTCGCGCCGTCTCTGGAGGGGAACATCGCGTCCGTCCGGCTGGACGCCCCCGGTGAGGGCTGGACGGTCGAGCCGGAGCCGTTCGTGCTGCGCCCCGGGGTGGTCTACAGCGCGTTCGGCCATCGGGGGTACGGCTCAAGCCAGGTCAACATCGGCGGTTTCACCTTCTCCGCCGAGAGCGTGGCGAAGCTCAAGCCGGGATCGGTACTGCTCCAGGCATACGACGAGAGATGGCCCTCCCCCGATCGGGGCGACGTCGTGGTCTCCTCGGAGGAGTTCAAGCGCCAGGGCCAGGACCCGGCCCAATGCGAGTGATCATCAGTCTGCCCGCCAGGCGGGTTCCGGCCGCCCCTCTCCGCCGCGTGGTCGTCCTGGACCGGGAGCTGCCCGAGCCGCCGGCCACCCCGCGTGTCGAGATCCGGCGGATCACCGTCGCCCCCGGTTACGCCGCCGGGCTCCACGTCCACAACGGTCCGGTCTTCGGCAGCGTCGAGACGGGCTCGGTGGCCTACCGGATCGAGGGCGAACCCGGCGACGTGTTCCACGAACCCGAGGGGGCGCGTATCGCCCGCTTCGACCCCCAGGAGAACGGCGTGACCTTCCTCGGATACTTCCTGCTCCCCGAGAACACGAACGCCGAGATCACCTTCCCCCCTGAGTGACGTCCACGCCCCACGGCCGGAGCTTGTCGGGGTTGCGGACCGCCCAGATGCGGGTGATCCGGTGGTCCGTGATCTCGAACGCGAAGACCGTCATGGTGACACCGTCCTCCTGGGCGACCAGGCCCGGCTGGCCGTTGACCGTGCGTTCGAGAAGCGTCTGGCCGTGGAACCTGTCCCGGAGGCGGAGCAGGGAGCGCACGATCCGCTCGGCGCCCTCGACCGGGTGGAGCGCGGCCCTGACCAGGCCGCCGCCGTCGCTGGTCACCGTGGCGCCGGGGTCGAGAAGGCCGATGAGGGCGGTGACGTCCCCGGCCTCCAGGGCGTGCTTGAAGTCCTTGACGATCCGGGCCTGCCGGGAGACCGGGGTCGCGGGGGTGTGCGCGTCGCGGATGCGGCGGCGGGCCGACGAGGCGAGCTGGCGGCAGGCCGCCGGAGTACGGCCGACGATCTCGGCCACCTCGGTGAAGGCGTAGCGGAAGACGTCGTGCAGGATGAACGCCACCCGTTCGGCCGGGGTCATCGACTCAAGCACGACGAGGAAGGCCATGTTGACCGACTCGTCCAGGGTGACCCGGTCCGCAGGATCGACGCCGCCCGGCCGGCCACCGATCCACTCCGTGGGTTCGGGCAGCGGCTCGGGAACCCACTCACCCACGTAGGTCTCCCGACGGACCCGCGCCGAGGAGAGCACGTTGAGGCAGATCCGGCTGGCGACCCTGGTCAGCCAGGCCCCCGGCGACACGATGGCGTCCTGCTCCGGCCGGGACATGGCGTACCAGCGGGCGTAGGTCTCCTGGACGACGTCCTCCGCGTCGGCCAGGGAACCCAGCATCCGGTACGCCAGATTGATCAGCTGACGCCGTTCACCCATGATCACGCTCAGGCCGGGATCAGCCGGTTCCGACGGAATGGTCATGGTGTCGCCGCACCCCCTTCGTTCGTTTCCGTCCTCACCGGTCCGACAGGACAGCGTGGCGAACTGTGAGGTCCTCACACACCGGGCCCCCACGCTGTCGAACGGGGCAGGTCAGGAATCGAGAAGGGAAACCTCCCCATGTCCACACCTTCCCACCGGGTCGTCGTCATCGGAGGCGGCTACGCGGGCACGCTCGCGGCCAACCGTCTGCGCGTCCACCCCGGCATCGACATCACGCTGGTCAACCCCCGCCCGGAGTTCGTCGAGCGGATCCGGCTGCACCAGCTCGTGGCCGGTACCGGCGAGGCCACGGCCGGCTACGACACGCTGCTCGGCGAGGGCGTCCGGCTGGTCGTCGACAGCGCCACCCGCATCGAAACGGCCACCCGCACGGTACGGCTGGCCTCGGGCGGGTCGCTGGACTACGACCACGTCGTCTACGCGGTCGGCAGCACCGGGGCGATCCCGGCCTCGGTGCCCGGCGCGGCCGAGTACGCCTTCGACGTCGCCGAACTGGAGTCCGCACGACGGCTGCGCGCCGGCCTGGAGGAGCTGACCCCGGACGCCCCGATCACCGTGGTCGGCGGCGGCCTGACCGGCGTCGAGACGGCCGCCGAACTCGCCGAACAGGGACGGAAGGTCACGCTGGTGTGCGGCAGGACGCTGGCGCCCTCACTGAGCGAGCCAGGCCGCAGGTCAACGGCCAAATGGCTGGCGCGGCACGGCGTGGCGGTGATCGAGGGGGCCACGGTGAGCGAGGTACGGCGGGACGCGGTCGTCTTCGACGACGGCGGGGTGCGCGCGAGCGCGCTGACCATCTGGGCGGCCGGTTTCGGCGTGCCGGGGCTGGCCGCCGCGAGCGGACTGCGCACCGACGCGCTCGGCCGGTTGCTCACCGACGAGACGCTGACCAGCCTCGACGACGAACGCGTCGTCGCCGCCGGGGACGCCGCGGCCCCATCGGGACAGCCGCTGCGGATGAGCTGCCAGGCCGCCGGGCCGCTCGGGGCGCAGGCCGCCGACACGGTGCTGAGCCGCGTCGAGGGGGCCGCCCCGGCGTTGATCGACCTGGCCCTCGTCGGGTCGTGCGTCAGCCTCGGCCGCCACGCGGGCGTCCGGCAGTTCTCCCGCAAGGACGACACCGCGACGAACCTCTACTTCGACGGCCGCATGGCGGCGATGTACAAGGAGTTCACCTGCAGGTTCGCGATGTCGAGGATCCGCAGGGAGGCCCGCAGGCCGGGTTCCGCGACCTGGTTCAAGGGCGGCCCACGGCCCGGCGCCTCCCTCAGATGAGACCCGCGTCGTGGGCGAGAAGCGCGATCTGGGTGCGGTTGTCCAGGCCGAGCTTGGTGAGGATGCTGGAGACGTGGCTCTTCACCGTCGTGACGCCCATGGCGAGTTCGGCGGCGATGTCGGCGTTCGACCGGCCATGCGCGATCGCGAGGGCCACCTCGTGCTCGCGCGGGGTCAGGCCGGCCAGCGTGGCACGGGCCCGCTCGTAGGAGTCGGCGTGGGTGAGCGTGCGCTCCACCAGCCGCCGGGTGACGCCCGGCGACAGGATCGGATCGCCCGCCGCGACCCGGGTGACCGCCTCGACGATCAGTGGCGGCGGGGTGTCCTTGAGCAGGAACCCGCCGGCGCCCGCGCGCAGCGCGTGCAGGATGTTCTCGTCGGTGTCGAAGGTCGTCAGCACGATCACCTCCGGCGGGCGCGACCTGGCGCGCAACCGGCGGGTGGCGGTGATGCCGTCCACCCGGGGCATCCGCAGGTCCATCAGGACGACGTCGGGGGCGTGGGCGTCGGTCTCGGTGATCGCCTGCATGCCGTCGGCCGCCTCACCGACGACGGTTATGCCCGCGGCGCCGTCCAGCATCATGGACAGCCCGGCGCGGACCAAAGCGTCGTCGTCGACCAGAAGCACACGAATCACGCGGGCCATGGTAACCACGCCCGGAGCAGAAACCGCCCGTCGCTCTCGTGGTGGTCGAGCCGCCCGCCCGCCAGCCGTACCCGCTCGGTGAGCCCGACCAGGCCGACACCGCCACCGGGAGGGGCCGGGGGCGCGTCGGTGGAGGGCAGCGGGTTGGTGACGGTGATCGTCAGGCGGCTTCCCGGGGAACCGTCCAGCGACACCTCGACCGGCCGGCCGGGGGCGTGCTTGCGGGCGTTGGTCAGCCCCTCCTGGACGACGCGGTAGCCGGTCCTCCCGACGGCGGGCGGCACGTCACCGGCGGTCTCGTCGCTGAGGTACACACTCTGGCCCGCCTGCCGCGCCTCGTCGGCCAGCCGCGGCAGGTCGGCCAGCGTGGGCCAGGGCTCCCGCCGGTCCGAGAGCCCGCCCAGGAGTTCGTCCGAGGAGTCGTCCTCCTCACGCAGCAGGCCGATGACCTGACGCAACTCCTCAAGCGCCTGGTGCACCCCGGAGCGGACCACCCCGGCGGCCCGGGAGAGCTGCTCAGGGGAGGAATCGGGGCGATACTCCAACGCCCCGGCGTGGGTGGCCACCAGCGAGAGGCGGTGGGCCAGCACGTCGTGCATCTCCCTGGCGAGCTTGCGGCGCTCGGCCGTCCGCGCCTCGGCGACCTTCCTGCCCTGCTCGGCCTCGGCGCGGTGGGCGCGTTCGCGCAACGAGGCGAGCAGGGCGCGGTGAGAGCGGGCCAGCGTCCCCCAGCCGAGGAGCGCGCCGTACGAGGAACAGATCAGCAGCAGCCACCAGCCCAGGGAGATGCCGGAACTGGGCCGCCACAGGCCCTGGACCAGATGGGCCGCGGCACCCGTGACCGCCACCCCGGCGGCGAGGGGGAAACGCCCGCGCTGGGCCACCTGCAGCGCGCCCATCGTCGCCGCGGGCGTCCCGGCGGGGGAGACCGCGGCCAGGAGCGTGGCGGCGAGCGCCCCGGGGACCGGCCACCGCAGCTGGGCGAGCGCCGCGACCAGGCTCGCCACCGCGACCGCGACGTCCAGCCACATCAGGGCCCCGCCGCTCAGCCCCCACAACGTCGCGCCGGTGAGTGCGCCGATCCCGAGGACCACACCGGCGACCGCCGCCGACCATGGGGACAACATCTCGCTCATCGGCTCAGGCTAACCACGGGTACGGCGGCGCCGTCACCTACCAAAGGAGGACCCCGGCCCTGCCGGGGGAGGGCCGGGAGCGACCACGCGCCGGATGTGGCGGACCACCCGGCCGGGCCATCCTCCTCGGCATGAACATCTCCGGTGGAAGACACCTCAGCACCGTGCTCGTCGCCCCCGTCGCCGCCCTGGCCGTCTGGATCCTGGCGGTTCCCGTGAGCGGGACGAGGGTGACCGTACGGATGGGCGAGGGAACACAGATTCTGGGCCCGGTGCCGGTGGTCGTGGCCGGTCTGGTGGCCGGGCTCGCCGGCTGGGCGCTCCTGGCCGTCCTACGGGGCCGGGTCTCCCGGCCGCGCCGTACCTGGACGATCGTCGCGGTGACCGTGTGGCTGCTGTCGTTCCTCGGCCCGCTGGGCAGCTCCGTCGGCGCCGGGACCATGCCCGTGCTGCTCCTGATGCACCTGGTCGTCGGCGCCGTCATCGTCGTGGGCCTGGGCCGGGCTCCCGGGGAGTGAACCCCGGTGGCCCGGCACGGTCACCGGGCGCCGCTCGCCGTACGGCGGGCCATGGGGGCGCCCGCCGTACGACCGCTGAACGCCGTGGGCGCCTACGACCGGTTCGGCCGTATATCCGTTGCCGCGATCATCGGGGCGGGGGACACTGCGGCATGGATCCCGACGAGTTACGTCAGACCTTCGAAGAGCTGGGTGCCCGCGTCTACACGGCGTTGCGTGACGGTGGCCTCGAAGCCGGTCTTCTCGTCGAGCTGGCTTGCCTGGTCGAGGACCAGACCGTGTCCACTCCCGCCACCCGGGAACTCCTCGAACGCCGCACCGCCGAGCTGACGGCCGCCGACGTGCTCCGGCTGGGCGGGGCCCTTCTCGACGAGACCCGCTTCGTGCCGACCTACGCGCTGGAACCGGCCCTGTTCGCGGAGTTGGAGGAGGACCTGAAGGTCGTGGAACGCGACCTTCGCGCCACGGGGGTCACCGGGACGATCCGGATGGTCGTCCCCGACTGGGACTTCATGGGCATGGCGTGGGTGGAGTTCGACGGCGCCTTCCAGGGCAACGGCCTCCCGCCAGGAGCCGGGGGAGTCCTGAACGTGGCCGACGCCGCCCAGGAGGCGGTCATGGAGGTGATCTGGAGGGCGTGGCCGGTCTGTCCGGTGCACGACCGGGGCCTGTACGCCGACGTGGAGGACGAGACCGCCGTATGGCGCTGCACGGCGGAGGAAGGACACACGGTGGCCCCGATAGGCGAACTTCCTCCTCTGCCACGGCGCCGTGGCCGGGTCAGATGAGCCTCCGACCTTCGTGGGGCGGTCGCCGTTCCACGCCGCGCGCCTCTGCCGGAGGCGCCGTGCCCGCCGTCCGTGACGGACGGCTGATCGCCTGGCGTACGCTCGCGCCGTGTTCACCATGCGCTGGCCGGACTACTTCGACGAGGACGCGCCTGTGATCGAGGCCAAGGGACGGTTCGGGGACGTCCTGGTGGAGTGGAACGGGCGGGCCTACCGGCCGGTGTTCTACGACCCGGTCAGGCTCGCGCAGGAGATCGCCGACGAACTGGCACACGGCTCCGCCTTCAGGGAGTCCAACCTCATCGTGATCGACCAGGTCACCCGTGCCCACATGGAAGCCGCGATCACGGCACTCGTCGACGGCCGCTTCGACCTGGTCCCCGAGGAAGCCCCATGATCGAGGTCGGCGGCCCTTTCCACCGGGTCGGCGAACCCGGTTTCGCGTCGAGTTACCGCCGGGATACGGGAACCTCGACCGAGTGGCCGCCCGGAAGGTGGGCCTTCGTGAGCTCCTGGACAAGGTCCGCGCCCTGGTTTTCGTCCTCACTCCAGTAAGCGTGAAAGCGTTTCCTGTCCACCGTGGTGATCTCGATTTTCGTGGCAGGAAACCCGCTGATGTTGGCAGTTCACCGGCTCACGGCCCGGCGTGGGTTCCGTGAAAGTCTTTGGTTCATCGCACCTGCCGTCAGGGAGGATTCACCTCGCGTTTCACGGTGCGCCGCGACTTCTCCCCGTACGGCTTTCAGAGAAAGGTGGCAACATGATTCGCGTCGCACGAAAGGTCTCCACGATCGGTGTGGTCGCGGCCGCGGCGATCACCCTGTGGGGAACGGCCGCCCAGGCGGCCCAGGTGAACAGCGGTTCGGCGCCGGTCAACGCCGCGACGGCGAATGTCAGTGAAGAGGGTCACTGGGAGCGTTACTGGTACAACAGCTGGGACCAGTGCAACGAGGACAAGCGGGGATACCAGTTGATCAATTACTGGGTGGACGGATGCTACGGCGGGATCGGCACCTACTACCTGGACGTGCACCTCCCCTATTGACCCTGAGCTTTTTCCGCTGAGCCTTTTCTCGGCCTGAGGCCGCAGGGTATGGACGCGGTGTGGTGAGTCGCGTCCGATCGTCGATCAAGATCATCCTGTGCCGGACGCCTCGGGCCGCTTTCATATCGTGCCGGGCCTCGTCGTCACATCGGACGTCGTCCGGCCTGGCCGGTCGCCACCGCCCGGCGATCGGTTCTCTCCCGCACCGCATCGACCCCGGCCGCAAGTCCCGCTCGTTCTCGTGCATCTCCGTGAAGGAGAGACCCTTGCCGAGGTCGCAGCCGGGTTCGGGGTCGGTGCGGTCGCCCACGCCGGCTCGGCCGACCCGTCGGTCGCACGCGACCTCACCGGCCTCCGGCTTTCTCAGGCGCCTGGTTCAGGACCTGGTAGAGAATGTGTTCCTGCCATTCTCCGGCGATTTTGAGATACTGCGGAGCGATTCCGTAGGGGATGAATCCGTTGCGTTTCAGGACGCGCTGGGATGCCGTGTTGTGGATGAGCGTCTCGGCCTGGAGGCGGTGCAGCCCCAGTTCTGTGAAGGCGATCTCCTTGGTCTCGGCCACGGCCCTGGTGGCGATTCCCCGGCCGTTGTGGGTTCTGTCGACCCAGTAACCGACGCTGCCCGACTGGAAGGCGCCCCGGGTGATGCCGCTGATGGTGAGCCTGCCGACGAGTGTTCCGGCGTCGTCGAGGATCGCGAGCGGAAGCATCGTGCCGTCGGAGTACGCCTTGAGCGCCGTTTCGAGGAGGTCGCGCTGTGTGGCGACGGTGAAGAAGTCGTCATCACGGGCGGGTTCCCACGGGGCCAGGAAATCACGGTTCTCTCTGAGCCGTTCCACCAGCGAGGGTGCGTCGTCCACTGAGACAAGCCGTGTGTTGCCCATATGAGGCCCCTGCCTTGGTCGTGGTCTTCCACGTATGAACAGCATACTTTGTAATGATTTTTCCGGCGCTGTAGCGATGGACGCCCCGGACCCGGCGGCACCGTCCGTACCTCCCCGCCGCCGCGCGGGTCCAGGAGGCGCGTCCGCCAGGCCGCCCGGCAGGGAGATCCGCCCCCGGGAACCCGGACAGGTCGGTTCGGCGGATGTGGGACGACCCCCGGCGCGCGCCTTCTTTTCGGTCTTGGGCCGTGGGCACGGAAGGGCACGCGGCGGCCGCCCTCGTCCCCCCTCGTCACGCCGTTCAGCTGGGAAGATCCATGCGCCGACCTCCGCCGGGGACGTGGGCCACCCGTGCGCACGGCAGGGAAGCGAGGTATAAATGCCAATATTCTGCGTAATTAAGGGACAGCGCATGGGAACGGTCGGTGTAGACGTGACGAGCCCCGATATTCGGTTCTCCGTTCTCGGTCCGCTGACCGTGACGCGGAAAGGCGTCGAACTGGATCTCGCCCCCCGGCTGAAGACCCTGCTCGCCACACTGCTCGTCGCCCAGGGCAAGGTCGTCTCCGTCGACCGCATCATCGACGCCCTGTGGAACAAGGACGTCCCCAAAACCGCCGTCTCCACCATGCACTCCTACGTGACCAACCTCCGCCGGGCGATCGAGCCGGACCGGCTCCCCAGGGCGGTACACGGGATCGTGGACCGGCAGGGCCCCGGGTACGTGCTCCGCGCACGTCCGGAGTCGGTGGACGCCGAATGGTTCGTCTCACTCGCCGAACGCGGCGCCCGAGCGCTGGGCAGCGATCCCGCGGACGCGGTGGACGACCTGTCGGCCGCCCTCTCCCTCTGGCGGGGCCCCGCCTATCTCGACCTGCGGGACAGCGAGGTGGTGGCGGCCGAGATCGCCCGGCTGGAGAGCGCCCGGCTGGAGGCCCGCCAGAACCACGCCTCCGCTCTGATCGCCGCGGGTGCGGCGCCCTCGGCCGTCGTCGAGCTTGAGGCGCTGGTCCGTGAGGACTCCCTGGCCGAACGCGCCTGGGAACTGCTCGCGCTCGCCCTCTACCGGACCGGACGGCAGAGCGACGCGCTGGGCGCGCTGCGCACCGCCCGCGACCATCTGCTGGAGGAACTGGGAGTCGATCCCGGCCCCGCGCTGCGTGCCATGGAGGCCGCGATCCTGAACCAGGATTCGGCGCTGGACGGGAGCGTTCCACCGTCGGACTCGCGTTCCGTCATGGCACGGCCGCTTCCGGACTCGACACCGGGCATCCGGGTTCCCACACCGCTGACCAGGCTGATCGGCCGGGACGACGACGTGGCGGCCGTCGGGGACCTGCTCGGGACCCATCGGCTGGTGACGATCACCGGGCCCGGCGGGGCCGGCAAGACACGCACCGCGTTCGAGGCGGCCGGGCGGTACGGCTCGGGCGATGGGCCATGGGCGGTGCTCCTCGCAGACCTGACCGACCTGGCACTCCTGCCCAGCCTCGTCGGCGCCGCGATGGGGGCGCCGTTCGTCAGGGGCGCCGAGGAACTGATCACGATCATCGGCGACCGGGAGGTCCTGCTCGTCCTCGACAACTGCGAGCACCTGGTGGAGGGTGTCGCCGCCCTGGCCGAGACGTTGCTGTCGCGCTGCCCGCACCTGCGGCTCCTGGCCACGAGCCGGGAGGCGCTGGCGATCACGGGGGAGGTCACCTGGGAGATCCCGCCGCTGGACCCCGAAGGCCCCGGCGTCGAACTGTTCGTCGAACGGGCCCTCGCCCTGCGGCCGGGCTGGCGGCCCAGCCGCTCCGACCGGGAGCTCATGGCGGAGATCTGCCGCGACCTCGACGGACTGCCACTGGCGATCGAACTGGCCGCCGCGCAGACGCGCGTCCTGTCACTGGAGCAGATCACCGACGGTCTCGCCGACCGGTTCGGCCTGCTCTCCACGGGATCCCGTACGGCCCCGGCACGACACCGCGACCTGGAGGCGGTGATCGAGTGGAGCGTCCGTCTCCTCACCGAGGAGGAAAGGGAACTCCTGGGCCGCCTCGCCCTCTTCGAGGGGGGCTTCGACCTGGAGGCGGCCCAGTGGCTGACCGACCGGTCCCGGATACTGCCGAACCTGAGCGCCCTGATCTCCAAGTCGCTGGTCAGGACCGAGAGCGGGGACACCCCTCGGCGCTACCGGATCCTGGAGACGATCAGGCAGTACGCGGGACGTCTGCTGACCGGCGAGGAGGGGGGTCGCTGGGCGGATCGGCACCTCGCCTGGGCGACCGAGCTGGCCGAGACGGCGAGCCGGCGGCTGAGGTCGTTCGACGCCGACACCTGGATGCGCAGACTCCAGCACGAGCAGGCCAACATGCGGGCGGCGCTGGGCCACGCCATGGTCACGGGCGACGTCGACCGCGCTCTGCGGCTCGCCTGCGCCCTGTCGTGGTACTGGTATCGCACCGGGTACGCGCACGAGGGAATCAGCTGGTTGACCAGGGCGCTCGACGCCGCCGGGCCCGGCCACCCGGGGCGCGGGCAGGCACTGCTGGGCCGGGCGGTGCTGCGCTACCTCGTGGGTGACGCCGTGGGCGGTAACGACGACGCCTCCCGCGCCTCGGAGGAGGCGGAGCGGTCCGGCGAGATCGAGGTCCTCGCCCGCAGCCTGCCGTACCGTGCCTACTTCCAGCAGCTCACCGGCGACCCGGCGCTGTCGCAGGAGCTGATCCAGGAGGCGGCCCGGCTCGTCCAGGCCGTCGGCCTGCCGTGGATCGAGGCGGAGATGATGATGATCCGCGGCCAGATCACCAGGGCGACGGGGAACTTCCCGCTCGCCGCCGCGCAGCTCATCCAGGCCGTGGACATCAGCGACCTGTGCGGGCACGACTGGGCGTCCATCTCGGCGTGGTGGATCGCCGCGAAGGTGTCCATGGACCTGGGCGACACGGAGCGGGCGATCCGGCAGGCCGCGCACGCCGTCGTCCAACTCGACCGGAGTCTCGACGTCACCGGCTGGCTGGCCGTCGTGCACGTGCTGGGCGGCGCGCTCGGCATGGCGGGGAAGGCGAAGGAGGGCGCCATGCTGCTCGGCGCGGTGGAGGCCATCGGCGGGCGGGTCGGTTACTCCCCCGAGATCATGGACCCGGTGGACGGCCGCCGCAACGTCGCCGCCGTACGCTCGGCGCTTCCTGAGGACGACTTCCGCCGGGCCCTCGCCGCCGGTCAGGGCCTGAGCAGGGACGATGTGACCGCGATGGCCCGCGAACTGGTCGGAGACGCCCAGGGAGACCGCGGAACGCGGGTGACGCTCCCGGGCCACCGGTGAGCCGGTGACCGAGCCGCGCGCCGGGAGGGAACCGTTCGGGGTGGCCGGTTCAGCCGGTCTTCCTGACGTGTGACGTTCCCGCGGAGAGCGGTGCGCCGTCCTGGCTGAGCGGATGGAGACGGGCGAGCTCCCGCCCACGGTCGTCGACGAGGACGGAGCGCGGCTCGTCCGGGGCGAAGGTGTGACGCTCACCCCACTGGCGAAGGGCGACGACGGTCGTGAAGAGGTCCTGCCCGGCCTCGGTGAGCCGGTAGGTGTGCCGTCTGCCGTCGGTCGTGGCGCTCCGGTCGAGGATGCCGTACTCGACGAGCCTGCGGAGCCGGTCGGTGAGGATGTTGCGGGCGATCCCGAGCCGTTGGCGGAACTCGGTGAAGGTCGTCGCCCCGTCCATCGCGTCGCGGACGATCAGCAGGCTCCACCGGTCGCCCACCAGGTCGACGGTCCGTGCGACCGGGCAGGCCGGATCCGTCCAGGCGCTTCCCGCAGCGGGTGTGACGTCCACCGGCCCCTCCATGATGAGTTGCAATCTGAAACCATTATGCCCCAATCTGAATAGGTTGCATTTTGAAACCTTTTGGAGGGTGGCATGTCGCCAGGACTGACCGGAAGGCAGCGGGCCGTGCTCGCGCTGGTGTGCGCGGTGGCGGTGTCGGCCGTCTACGGCATCCAGCCCGTCCTTGAGGCCGCGGGCGAGGACCTCGGGCTCGGGGAAGGGGAGCTGGGCCGGCTGGTCGCCGCCGGGCAGATCGGCTATCTCGCGGGACTGGTGCTGCTGGTCCCGCTCGGTGACCTGTTCGACCGCCGCGGACTCATCACCGCGCACCTGCTGCTCACGGCGGTGGGCGCCGGGGTGGCCGCGATCGCGCCCAACGGCGGCGTCGCGATCGCGGGCCTGGCCCTGGCCGGGCTGTTCGCCGTGGTCGTCCAGACCACGGTGGCCTACGTCGCCGCCGTCTCACCGGCCGGTGAACGTGGCCGCGACATCGGGACGGTCACCTCGGGCGTGGTCGTCGGAATCCTCGGCGTGCGCGTGCTCTCGGGCACGCTGGGAGAGCTGGCCGACTGGCGTACGGCCTACCTCGTGATCGCGGTGCTCTGCGTGGCGCTCGCGTTCGCCGCCCGCTTCACCCTCGGGGCCGAGACCCGGCGCCCCAGGGCCCGGTACGGCCCGCTGCTGGTGTCGCTGGGGCGTCTGGTCGTCGGCGACCGGCTTCTTCTCAGCCGGGGACTGGTCGCGTTCTTCCTGTTCGCCTCCTTCGGCACGCTGTGGAGCGGACTGGCGCTCCCGCTCGGCGACGCGCCGTGGCACCTCGGCACCACCGAGATCGGCCTGTTCGGGCTCGCGGGCCTCGCCGGGGCGCTGGGCGCGGTCAGGACCGGCCGATGGGCCGACCGGGGCCTGGCGTCCTCGGTCACCGGCTGGTCGCTGGCCCTGCTCACCGCCTCCTGGCTGCTGATCGCCCAGGCGGGGACGTCGCTGTGGCTGCTGATCGTCGGCGTCGTCGTCCTGGACTTCGCCGTACAGGCCGTGCACGTCAGCAGCCAGCACCTGCTCACCACCGCCCACCCCGACCGGGGCAGCGGCGTCATCGGCGCCTACATGGTCTTCTACTCCCTCGGCTCCGCGCTCGGCGCGATCACCACGACCTGGGCCCACAGCGTCGCGGGGTGGCCGGCCGCGAGCCTGCTCGGCGCAGGCTACGCCGCGCTCGGACTCCTCACCGCCCTCTCGACCCGGCGTCTCACCACCCCGGCGCGAGCGCGGTCAACGCCATAGGTCCTGTTCGCCGGCCTGGCGCGGACCGAGGATACGTCGCTGGTCGGCGGTGATCCGAAGGTCGTTGATGCTCGCCTCGCGTCGTCGCATCAGTCCTTCGGCGTCGAACTCCCAGAGCTCGTTGCCGTGGCTGCGCCACCACAGCCCGTCGGCGTCGTGCCATTCGTACTGGAACCGTACGGCGATCCGGTCGCCGGTGAACGCCCAGAGCTCCTTGCGGAGCGCGTAGCCGAGTTCTCTCGCCCACTTGCGGGTCAGGAAGGCGATGATCTCATCCCGGCCGGTGACGAACTCGTCGCGGTTACGCCAGACCGAGTCGGGTGTGTAGGCGAGTGCCACGCGCCGCGGGTCGCGGGTGTTCCAGGCGTCCTCCGCGGCCCGGACCTTGGCGCGGGCGGTCTCGGCGGTGAAGGGCGGGACGGGTGGACGGGTCATGAGTACTCCTTGATCAGAGGATTATGGCCTGCACGGGGCAGGCGCGGGCCGCCTGCTCCACGGCGGGCCACGACGCGTCGGCGGGCGCGGCGTCGTACACCAGTTCGTCGTTGTCGTCGAGGGTGAACACCTCCGGGGCGGCGAACACGCACTGGGCGTGGGTCTGGCACAGGGTCATGTCGACACGGACGCGCATGGTTCTCCTCCAGCTGTGAGACGTCTCAGGCGGGGTTGAAACGGGAGAGCCCGCCGAAGGACCACCGCTGGGGGAGACCACCGGCGATCTCGACGGCTCGCTCGACGTCGAAATCGATCAGCCGCTGCGCGCCCGGTACGGCGGTCGCACGGTCGGGGTCCCAGTCGACACGGGCCCGGCCCGTCAGGTGCAGGGTCCTGCCGTTCTCCCAGTCGGGGAACAGCAGCCCGCAGCGCGGTTCGAGTTCGAGGTTGCCCAACGTCATGTACATCGAGTTGCCGGCATAGTCGGGCCAGGTCAGCCGGCGGCCGCCGGTCACCGTGACGAAGCCGGGGTTGCCGCCGCGATGCGACGCGTCGGCCCCCAGCCCCGCCGCGTACGTGCCGACGAAGAACGTGTCGGCCGCGGCGATCCACCGCTGCTGCCCGGCGGTGAGCTCCTCGGTGACGAGCGCTGTCCCGCGCGCCGGAAGCGAGTCTTCGACGTAGGTGCGGGTTTGTAGGTATTTCGGGCAGTTGGAGTACACCTGCTCGGTGTGTATCAGGAGCCGGTCTCCGTGCCGGCGGCCCCGGCCGTTGACACGCATCCGTCTCCGGGTGGCGGGCTCGATCGCGAGCATCCCCACCTGCCGCTCGGTGCCGGGAAGCCCGTCGAAGAGGCCTTCGAGGGGATCGCCGGTCCCGGGCAACCGGTCGACCGCGACGGTGCGGTCGTCGGCGGCGGTGGTGAATCCGGGCGGGCCGGTGAGCATCGTGACCCATGCCGCGCCTGTCTCGTCGGGGGCCGCGAGCACCACCAGACGCTGCAGACCGAGGAACTCCGCGGCCACCGGCGGGATGCCCGTCCCCACACCGGCGGATCCCCAGCCGTCGGCGGTCACCCCGGCGTGGCGCTGCACCACGTGTTCGCCTTGGTGGAACATGACGATCCCTCTAGAAGAAACCGCAGGTCGGTGCGCCCTGGGTAGGCGCCGGCGCGGTGTCGGCGCCGCTCGGCGCGTAGATCTCCAGGCGGATGCCGTCCGGATCGGTGAAGAACACACCGCCGGAGGACGCCCCCTCGCCGTGCGGGACGATCCCGTCGTGGACCGGCCGCACGCCGAGCGCGCGCAGGGTGGCCTCGGCACGACGGACCGCCTCGATGTCGGGCACCTGGAACGACAGGTGGTGCAGGCCGGGCCGGTCGACGGGGAAGACGCCGCCGCTCTGCTGCCACAACGTGACCAGCAGGGTTCCCTCGCGGCCGAGAAAGGCGAATCTGCGCTCGCCGTCGTTCCGCTCGTCCAGGACCTCGAAGTCGAAGACCTGACGGTAGAAGGCGATGGAGCGCGTCAGGTCGGTCACGTTCAGGCCGACGTGCCCGGTTCGCAGGGCAGGTGTGCTCATGGGATGCCTCCAAGGCGCTGTTCTAACGGTTAAATTCCTCTTACGCCATTAGAATATGCCTGGCGTCTCTAACGCTGTCAACCGGGATGTACCGTTAGAAGGGTGAAAGTGGCAGACCTCGCGAGCGGTGGCGCTCCGCTCCTCGGCGAACCGCCGCCCGTCGAGCTGGGCAACACCGCGTACGCCGTGAGAGGCCGTCCCAAGGACGGTCTGCGAAGCGTCGAGCACCTGGGCGCGTGGCTGCGCGACATGCGCCCGCGCCTCGCGGTCGACCTCACCGACGCCGACATCCACGGCGTGACCGACCGTGACCTGTGCCTGGCCAGGGAGCTGAGGGACGTCATCGGGGCACTCTCCGCCGCGACCGTGGACGGCCGCGACCTTGATCCGGACGCGGTCGCGACCCTCAACCGGCACGCGGGCCGGACCCCCCGCTGGCGTGAGCTGCGCACCGCTCCCGAGCCGTACACGGTGGTGCGCTTCGAGGGCCGTCCCGTCGCCGCCGTGTTCGCCGCGCTGGCCGAGGAGGCCGCCGACCTGTTCGCCGGGCCGTCGCGCCGTCAACTTCGCGCCTGCCACGGTCCGGGCTGTGTGCTGCACTTCGTCCGCGACACCCCCCGGCGCGAGTGGTGCTCACCCGGCTGCGGCAACCGGGCGCGAGCGGCCCGGCATTACGCCAGGGTCCGGAAGGGGGACGACGACTGAGCGGCGCGCGAAGGCCCTCCACGCCGCCGGTTCAGCCGAAAGTACGCCCGATCCCCGGACGATCGGCCGACTCGGATCGGGCCTTTCTTGCGATGAGTTGACATAGGCGAAGAAGTCACGATCCCCTCATGACCGAGAGCAGCGTGAGGGGCCCCGGGCCCCAGAAGGTCCGGCGGGACTCCAGGGTCCCCGGATGGGTGGGGCCGACCGGCCTGATCATGCTCAGCGTGATCCCGGTGGTCGCCGGTGCGCTCCGGCTGGGAGAGGTGGCGGGAGGCGCGGCGGTCACCCCCGCCAACGCGCGGTTCCTCGCGACACCGCTCCCCGTGGTGCTGCACATCATCGGAGCGTCCGTCTACGGCATCGTGGGCGCCTTCCAGTTCGCGGGAAGGTTCCGGCGCCGCAGGCCGGGCTGGCACCGTACGGCAGGGCGGGTCCTCGTCGTGTGCGGACTCGTCGCCGCGCTCTCCGGCCTGTGGATGACCGTGTTCTACCCTCGCCCCCCAGGCGACGGCGACCTCCTCGCGCTGTTCCGGCTCGTGTTCGGCACGGCGATGACGGTCTCCCTGGTGCTCGGCCTCGCCGCAGTCCTGCGGAGGGACCTCCGCCGCCACCGCGCCTGGATGGTCCGCGGCTACGCGATCGGCGTGGCCGCGGGCACCCAGGCCTTCACCCAGCTCCCCTGGATGCTCCTCGTCGGCCCCCTCGACGAGATCCCCAGGGCCCTGCTCGTGGGCGCCGGATGGGTCATCAACCTCGCCGTGGCCGAGTGGATCATCCGCAGGCCCTAACCCCGCTCACGCGGGGCGACGGTCAGCTCCGGACTCCGGGCGAGCAGCAGTCCCAGGGTGGCGTACCCGACGACCAGGTGACCGGCGCCGATCCATCGTCCGACGGGCTCGCCGAGCAGCCAGAGCGACGGGATGGCCACGAACGCCCAGCTCTCCGCGACCAGAGGCCACCACCGCAGCACCCCCCGCCACCGGCCGGCGAACGCGAGCTTCACCCCGATCGTGAACATGCCCAGCATCGACAGCGGCCAGAAGACGTCGAGCACGGCGAGCCATGTGGCGCCGCGCGCCTCGACGGGCAGGATCCCGTGCAGCAGCGACCACAGGCAGGCCGGGACGAGCAGTACCGTCTCGACCCTGAGCAGGGTCACGGAGGCGCGCGAGGTCCCGGTCGCCCGGGTTCGCAGTTGCGCCGTGACCAGCGCGAACAGGCCGATCTGGAAGAGCAGCGCGGTCAGGTCGTTGATCCGCGAGCCCGGCCCGTCACCGTGGGGGCCGAACAGGACGTTGCTCACCACCCAGGGCAGCGTGCAGGCCGTCAGCCCGAGCCCGAGGTTGCGGATCGTGTCGAGGTGCCCGGCGGGCGGGGTGCCGACGGCCCTCGTATCCATACGCCCCTGCGCATCCATCGTCGGTCGGCTCCTTTCCACGAGGGCCGCCGGTGCGCCGCCCGGCCTCCACGATCGGCGTCCTCGGACCCGGCTGAGCAGGGCCGGCCGTCCCGATCCAGGCCCTCGAAGTTCCCGATCCCGGCGGGACGGCAGTCTCGCGACAATCGGGACACTCTTGGTGAGAATGCATTTCGTGAAGAACGTGACCCCACGTGGTCCGACGGCGACACGCAGATCCCTCCTGGTCGGCGTACCGGCCGTCGCCGTCGCGCTGGCCGTCGGCGCGGTGGTTCTGGACGTCCTGAACCGAGGGGTGAAGGTACCGAGCGGCCTCGACCCCGGCTGGACGTTGGCACTGACCGGCCTCGCGCAGGTGCTCCCCGGTGTTCTCCTGCTCCGGCGGCTGCCACGGCACTCGGTCGCCTGGGTGCTGACCGTCTCCGGCCTCGTCTGGGTCCTGGACGGCTTCGCCGCGGCCTGGACCACGTACGCGGTCCACGTGTCGCCGGGCACACCGGGCGCGTCGGCCGCCCACTGGTTCTACGCCCGGTTCGGCGCGACGCTGCTGCTCGGCCTGCCGCTGCTGATCCTGGTGTTCCCCGACGGGCGCCTGCCGAAGGACGGGCTGTGGCGCAGGCTGTCCGTCGTCAGCCTCGCGCTGACCGCGCTGCTGCCGACGGTGATGATGGTGGTGCCGCAGGCCGTCCTGACGCGCTACCTCGCCACGCCGCTGCCTCCCGAGATCGCGCGGATCGCGTCCGACCCGTTCGGCGTCGACCTGCCGTACGGCTTCTGGCACCCGGCCCTGAAGATCGCCTACACCGGGATCGTGGTGAGCCTGGTGGTGCCGTTCGCGGTCATGGTGCGCCGTTACCGTGCCGCCGACCCCGACCGGCGGGCGCAGATCCGCTGGCTGATGTGGGCCGCGCTGGTGGACATGTTCGTTCTGCTGCTGGGGTACATGCTGCCGCCGGAGCTCTCCGGGGCCACGCTCGGCCTCGCGATCGCGCTCACCTCCTCCGCCGTGGTGGTCGCGGTGACCAAGTACCGGCTGTACGGCATCGACCGGTTGCTCTCGGCGACGGCCCTGTACGGCATGCTCGCCGCACTGGTGATCCTGGTCGACATCGCCGTGTTCACCGTCGTCGGCACCGTGATCGACGAGCGGAACGCCGCGCTCGCCGCCCTCGTGATCGTCGCGGCGGTCTACGTGCCGCTGCGGGCCTGGCTGATGCGGGTGGTCCGCGTGCTGGTGCGCGGGTCGCGGGAGGACCCGTACGCGACGGTCTCGACGCTGGCGAAGCGGCTCGAACTGGCCACCGACCCGGAGGAGCAGCTGGTCGCGGTGGCACGGACGCTGGCCGAGGCGTTCCGGCTGTCCTACGTGCGGGTGGAGATCGAACGCCCGGGGGGAGAGCGCTCCGTGGTGGAGTACGGATCACCGCGAGGGCCGTCGCTCTCCCTGCCGGTCGCGTACCGCTCCGAGCTGGTCGGGCGGCTGGTGCTGTGCCGGACCGACCTGACCGAACGAGACCAGCGGCTCCTGGGCGACCTGGTACGGCAGGCGGCCGCCGCGGCACGCGCCTCGGAACTCAGCACCGACCTGCAGCGCATCCGCGCCCAGCTCGTGGTCGCCCGTGAGGAGGAACGCCGCAGGCTGCGGCGCGACCTGCACGACGGGCTGGGACCGAACCTCGGCGCGGTGGCGTTGCGGATCGAGACCGCCAGGAACCTGACCCGCACGTCACCCGGCGAGGCAGAGCGGATCCTCGACCGGACGGCCGCCGAGGTCGCCACGGTCATGGCGGACATCCGGCGCATAGTGCACGACCTGCGTCCACCGGCACTCGACGAGCTGGGCCTGGTCCAGGCGGTTCGGCAGCAGGCGGACCGTTTCCGCCCGAGTGGCCTTGAGGTCGTCGTCACCGGCGGCGGGGCGCTCGGCGCGCTGCCCGCCGCGGTGGAGGTGGCGGCGTACCGGATCGTGTCGGAGGCGCTGACGAACGTCGTCCGGCACGCGGGCGCCTCGCGCTGCGACATCGCCCTGAGCGTGCACGAGGGGGTCCTCGACGTCCTGGTGCGCGACGACGGCGCGGGAATCGGAGCGGACGTCACAGCCGGTGTGGGGATGTCCTCGCTGCGGGAACGGGCGGCCGAACTCGGCGGTGACTGCGAGATCACCCGCATGGCCGACGGCGGAACGCTGGTCCGTGCGAGACTTCCGCTGGAACAGGCGGTGGAGGTGGAAGGTGTCCCATGAACCGATCCGGGTGCTCCTCGCCGACGACCACCCGGTGTACCGCGAAGGCCTGGCGGCGCTGCTGAGCTCGATGTCCGGCATCGAGGTGGTGGGCACGGCCGGTACCGGGCTGGAGGCGGTCGAACTGGCCGCGGAGACACAGCCGGACGTGGTGGTCATGGACGTCCGGATGCCGGGACTGGACGGGATCGAGGCGACCCGGCGGATCTCCGCGCACAGCCCGCACATCGCGGTGGTCGTGCTGACGATGTCGGAGGAGGACGCCACCCTGTTCGCCGCGATGCGGGCCGGGGCACGCGGCTACCTGCTGAAGGGCGCCAACCAGGCCGAGATCGGGCGCGCGATCACCGCGGTCGCCAACGGGGAGGCCATCTTCGGTCCCGCGGTCGCGCGCCGCGTGGCGGAGTTCCTCACCAACGGACCGGCGGCATCCGGCGGTCATGTGTTCCCGCAGCTCACGCCGCGCGAACGGGAGATCCTGTCGCTGCTCGCGGCGGGAAGGTCGAACGCGCAGATCGCCTCGACGCTGTTCCTGTCGCAGAAGACCGTGCGTAACAACGTCTCGAACATCTTCGCCAAGCTGCACGTCGCCGACCGGGCCGAGGCGATCATCCGAGCCCGCGACGCCGGCCTCGGCCACTGACCTCCTCTGACCTCCGGTCACGCCAGTCGGGTCAGGGCCTGACCCGGTGCGTCTCGTACGCCCAGATGGCGATCTCCACCCGGTTCCTGGCGCCGAGCTTGGCCATCAGGCTGGCGATGTGGGTCTTGACGGTGCTGAGCGAGATGTGAAGCTCGTCGGCGATCTCGTTGTTGGTACGTCCCCGGGCCACCGTGACGAGGATCTGCTCCTCACGCTCGGTGAGCGCCTCGACGGGAAGCGCGGGCGGCGCGGCGGGCCCGGCGTGCGCGAAGGCGTTGAGCAGACGGGCGGTGACGCTCGGAGCGATGAGGGCGTCACCGGCCGCCGCGGTGTGAACGGCCTGGGAGAGCAGTTCGGCGCCGGCGTTCTTCAGCAGGAACCCCCTGGCCCCCGCGCGCAACGCCGCGTAGACGTACTCGTCGAGGTCGAAGGTGGTGATGACCACGACGGGGATCGGGTCGTCCACGGCGGGCCCGGCGAGCATCCGGGTGGCCTCGATGCCGTTGAGCACGGGCATCCGGATGTCGAGAAGGCACACGTCAGGCCGGAGCCGCCGGGCGAGGTCGACCGCCCGCCGCCCGTCCGGGGCCTCGCCGACCACCTCGATCCCCGGCTGCGCGTTGAGGATCATCGCCAGTCCGGTACGGACGATCTCCTGGTCGTCGGCGACCAGCACCCGGACGCTCACCCGGCCACCCCGGTGCGCGGCAGTACGGCGGTGACGCTCCACCCCCGGTCGGGATTGGGGCCCGCGACACAGGTCCCCCCGAGGAGGTCGGCCCGTTCGACCATGCCGGTGATCCCGTAACCGGGTGTCCCGGCGGGGCGGACGGGATCGCCGTCGTCGCTCACGTGCAGCCGGACCGACCTGTCGCCCGCGCTGATCCGGACCAGGACCCGGGTGGCGTGCCGCGCGTGCCGCCGGGCGTTGGTGACCGACTCCTGGGAGAGCCGGTAGATCGCGGCCTCGACGGAAGGGGGAAGGCCGGTGACGTCTCCCTCGACCTCCACCCTGACGGACGGCCCGGACCGCCCCGGACCCTCGAGCTGGGAGAGATCGGCGATGCCGCGCCCCGGCTCCAGGTCGGCGGGCGTGTTCCTGCGCAGGACGTGAACCATGGCGCGCATCTCGGTGAGCGCCTGGGCCGCCTCGGCCTCGATCACCCGCAACGCCTCGGTGGCGGCGTCCGGCTGCGACGCCGCCATCGCCAGTCCCGCCTGCGCCCGGATCGCCATCGCCGAGACGTGATGGGCGACGGTGTCGTGCAGATCCCGGGCCAGTTGCTCGCGTTCGAGCAGTTTGACCTGGTCGAGTTCCCGCGTCCGCGCCCTCGTCCGGTACCGGAACGCCGCTCCCACGGCGACCACCGAGAACACGACGGCGAACGAGGCGGCCGTGTTGGCGGGACCTCGGTAGTCCACGACCGCGGAGAACGCGGCCTTGACGAGGATGACCGCCAACCCGACGATCGCCTCCCGCCCGGACCCCCACCGGAACAGCGCGTAGGGCAGGAGGAGCAGGTAGACCATGGTGTTCGACTCGGGTGAGACGCCACCCGTCAGCACCTGGGCCACACCCGACAGACCGAACGCGATCACGACCATCGGCAAAGGCCGGGTGCGGCGCCACAACAGGGTGGGCACCAGCCCGACCGCGAGGCCGACCGAGACGACCCGCGAGGGCATGTCCGGCCGTACCACTCCTTCGAGCAGCGTGACCGGCAGCAACACCCCCACGAGCACCCAGTCTCGCCACACCCGTCGTGGCGCGTCGGGGGAACGGGGCTCATGCCACACGGAGCGAATAAGGCCGTACACGAAGTCATGGTACGAGAGCCCCCACCCTCCACAATCAGCCCAAAGTACGAGACATTTCGCTCACCGGATTGGTAGGGGCCGAAAGGCGTGCGGGGTTCTGGCGGGGACCGGGTCGTGCACGTGGTGGAGGCGGGGTCCGCCACGTGGAGGAGGCGCCCCGCCCTCGCCTCCCGTACCTTCTACCTGTTGTCCTGCTGAAAGACCGGAGAATCCAGTGGCGATCAGGTTGGTCATCGCGGACGACCAGGCGATGATCCGTACCGGGCTGCGGCTCGTCATCGAGACGGCGCCAGGCATCGAGGTCGTGGGGGAGGCGGCCGACGGCCGTCAGGTTCTCACCGCGGCCCGTCAGCTGCGGCCGGACGTCCTGCTGATGGACATCGCCATGCCGGGACTGGACGGGCTGAGCGCCGCCAGGCAACTCCTCGAAGACCCGGAACCGCCCAAGATCATCATGTTGACCACCTTCAACACGGACGACAACCTGCACGCCTCGTTGCGTGCGCGGGTCCACGGCTTCCTTCTCAAGAGTTCACCGGCCGAGCAGCTCATCGAGGCCGTGCGCGTGGCGGCGGCCGGAGGCGCGGTCATCGACCCCGCGGTCACCCCGCGGGTGATCGACTCGTTCGCGACGCAGTCCCAGCCGGTCCCGGCGCCCGAACTGGCCACGCTCACCCCACGTGAGCTGGAGGTGCTGCGGCTGCTCGCGGACGGGATGTCCAACCCCGAGATAGCGCGGGACCTGCGCATCGGCGAGGTGACCGTACGAACCCACGTCGGGCACATCCTGCGCAAGCTCAGCCTGCGCGACCGCATCCACGCGGTCGTGTTCGCCTACGAGGCCGGGGTCGTACGGCCAGGGCGGGGGCGGGACGACGTGAGGGACGGGACGTGCTGACGCGACTGCTCCACGGCCGACGGCCCACCTGGCCCGACCTGCTGCTCTCCCTCGCCGTGACCGTGGCCGGGCTGGTGGAGTCCTACGGCCGTCAGGGGGCCGGATACGGCCAGATCGAAAACCCGCTGCCGATGGCCGTGGGGGCGATCGTCTCCGGGGTGCTGCTGCTCTTCCGGCGCGCGTTTCCGATGACGGCTCTCCTGATGCTGACCGTGCTCGGTTTCACCATGCAGAGGACGACGAATCCGGAGTACTACGCCGCGTGGCACTTCTACTCGACCCTGATCCTTCTGCACAGCGTGGCGAGCGCCGCCGAGCTGCGCAGCCGCCGGGGGATCGCCGGGCTGGTCTGCCTGCTGATCGCCTACGGCCACCTGCAGACCCTGAGACTGGTCGACATCCCGGAAGTCCTGATCAGCGCCATCTTCGTGGGGGTGGCGTACACCAGCGGCATCCTGCTGCGCAGGCAGATGGACCGGACGGCACGGCTGGCCCAGCACACCACCCGTCTGGAGATGGAACGTGAGGAGCGGGCCCGCTGGGCGGTGGCCGAGGAACGCGCGCGGATCGCCCGCGAACTGCACGACATCGTCTCCCACAACGTGAGCCTGATGACCCTGCACGTGGGCGGGGTACGCAGGATGCTCGGCGACGACCGGGAAAGGGAACGCGAACGCACCCTGCTGCTCGGCGTCGAACAGGCGGGCCGGGAGGCCGTCGCCGAACTCACGCTCATGCTGGGAATGCTGCGGTCCCTGGGCGACGGCGACGCCCCCGCCCCCCAGCCCGGCCTGGACCGTCTGGACGAGCTGATCACCCAGGTCAGGGAGGCGGGACCGCGGATCGAGCCGCGGATCATCGGCACCCCGACGCCCCTGTCGTCCGGGTTGGACCTGTCCGCGTACCGCCTGATCCAGGAGGCCCTGACGAACGTGCTGAAACACGCGCGCGCCTCCAACGTCGACATCACCATCGCGTACGGCCCCGCCGAGCTGAGCATCCTCGTGATCAACGACGGGGCGGGCCCCGCCGACGACACGGCCCGCCGCCCGCCCGACGGCGGACACGGTCTGATCGGGATGCGGGAGCGGATCGAGATGCACGGTGGCGAGCTGTCCGTCGGCCCCATCCCGGGCGGGCACTACCGGGTGTTCGCGAGGTTCCCGCTCGGCGACCCGGTGGGGGTCGGCTGAACCGCCTCTCCCGACCACTCCTCGTCGCTCATGCGCAGCATCCTGAGCCCGATGACCCCGGCACCGGCGATGTAGAGCGCCCCGCCCGCGATCGTGCCGAACGGGAAGATCGGCCCCGTCAGGATGCCGGCCAGCATCGCGAAGGGAGCCCACCACGGCCCCCGCCGGGCGTAGGCCAGGGCCAGCCCGAGCAGGAGCAGGCCGACGAGCCCGACGAACCCCGGGATCTGGAACGCGTACCGGGCACCGGGGTCGGTGATCGCCTGGTCCGCGAGCGCGGCGCCCTGCGCGGCGGGCAGGGCCCTTTCGAGGTATGAGTAGAAGAAGTCGCCGAGCATCAGCCCGGAGAAGTTCACGACGCCGAAGAACGCGAGCCCTCCGGCGATGTGCCCGAAGACGACGCCACGCCCCCGAATCAGGTGGACCATCCCGACGATGCCCGGGAGCAGCAGAACCCAGCTCCAGTGGAGCAGCGAGGCGCTGACCGAGACCTGCTCCGGATATCGGCCGTAGACGCCGACGGTGTCGCCGCCCTGTCTGAGCGCCGGGTCGGCGACGACGGCCACCACATAGAGGAGCGGCGCGACGACCAGGCTGAGCCCGGCCACCGTTCTGCGAAAGGCGCGGGGATCCGCGAGCACCGACATTGACCTTCCCCTTCCATGAAGACCGCGACGAACAGGGCGGTCAGGTTGGGAAGGTAGGCGCCGGAACCACCGGGCGTCGTCCTTCTGAGGACCGACCGAAGCTCCTCGTCCAAGCGGAGCCGTACCCACGCCCACCTCCACACGACGGTGTTCGGCTCAGTTCACGGCCGTCCACATGGGGCTCCGGAAACGCGATCGACCTCGCAGGTGCCGCCTCGACATACTTACTTCTCGTGACCGGTGGAGAAGGGAGAACATGACCTCCAGCAGCCGGCTCGCCAAGCTGTTCGACCGTGGTGAGACACCTCCCCAAGAGCATTTCGACGCCATGGACAGGTTGTTCGAATCGATCTCCGATCCTGAGGAGGTCCTGGCCCTGGCCCGGGCCTGGTGGGCCGATCCCGACGAGAAGGTGCGGGCGCTCGGATTCGACCTGCTCGCGGTTCAGGCGCTCGATTTCCGCTGGCACGTTCCGCCCCTGATCGAGGCGGCGAACGCCCTGCCGCTGGACACGACATCCGAACACGTACGCGAAGCCGCCGCGCAGGCGCTCGCCACCGTCTGCGACGACGAACGTGTCCTGTATCCGCTCCTGCGCTTCGCCGCCGACCCGGACGCGTTCGTCCGCCGGCAGGTGGCTCGTGGGATTCCCGTCGGCGTCGATCCGTTGCCCGAGGACGTGGTGCGGGCCCTGCTGGCGTTGATGCGCGACCCGGACGCCATGGTGCGTGACTGGGCCACCATGACTCTGGGTGCTCGCGCCGAGAACGACACCGAGGAGATCCGGGACGCCTTCGCCGAACGTCTGGACGACCCGGGCGAGGACACGGCCGGTGAGGCCGCGGTGGCGCTGGCGATACGGCGTGACCCCCGGATCCTGCCCGTCTTGAAACGTGTGCTCGCCACCCCGGACGTGGGCAACCTCTACGTCGAGGCCGCGGCGGAGCTGGGTGACCCGGAGCTTCTGCCGCTCCTGGAAAAGCTCAGGACCGACGGCTGGCAGGGCGACGGCGAACCACGCCCCCAGGTCCTTGACCAGGCCCTACAGGCATGCACGTCGCCCCCGGCCTCGCTCACCTGACCACCCGGTCACCTCACGGCCGACGCGGCGGCCGTACGGCCTGAGCACGCGGTGAACGCCGATTCCCCCTTGAACACCCGGCGGGCACATACGAGGGACCTTACCCTCAGGCTGTCACCGAAAGTCTCAATTCGATTCCCGAAGGTGACGGCCCCTTTCCTTGTGATGAAACGATCGGTAATCGTACCTTCACTCTTGGTGGCGAATGGGAATGTCCACGGTTTCCCTTCGCGTGCGGTCGGCGGCGTCCCGAAACCAAGGAGAACATCATGAACGTGTCCCTGAGCATCGCTGTGGCGGTGGGCTCGGCTGTGGCGGTCCTCACCGCACTCCCGGTCACCGCGACCACCTCGGTTGCCGGCTCGGCGGCCCACAACTTCATCATCACCTGCAACGAGGTGTCCGTTGACGGAACCAGCGTCGTCGGAACCCGCTGTGACACCAAGCGGCAGGGATACATCATCGACTTCAACATCAGCGATGGTCGCACCGGCGAGACCTGGCACTGCGCGACCGGCGAAGCCGACGGTAACGGGCAGGTGATCGGCGGAAGCTGCCGGAGGCACTTCTGACGGCCGGCCTTCGCGCGGAGGAAAGCCGCCGCGGCATCGTGGTACGGGCTCAGCCGGCGCCTGGACAGCCGGCCTTCAGGGCCTTCGGCCTCAACCTACGGATCGGAGTTCGCCCTGGCTCTGGCCCGGTACGCCCGAGTCGCCATCTGGGCGCCGCAGGTGCGGGCGTCGCAGTAAACCGCGGCCTGGTTGCGGGAGCGGTCGTAGTAGCCGAGTTCGCAGGGCGGGTTGCGGCACGCCTTCACCCGGCTCCACGTCCCGCGCAGGGCCAGCTCGGCGGCGGACGCGAGCACCCGGGCGAAGGCGCCCGCCGCGCCTCCGGCGACCGGGCACAGCGCGGCGTCGAGGACGCCGACGACGGGGCGGACCGGATGCAGCTCCCCGAAGCGCCGCAGGCGGTCGACGTCCTCGTCGCGGACCGGGGCGCCGGCGTGTGAGAGCAGGACACCGATCAGAGCCTGGCGCAGTTCGCGTGCCGCGGCCAGGTCGGTCGCGGTGACGCGGACGTCGGAGTCCGCCAGCCCGGCGGCGACCAGCCAGTCGCGGAAGGACCCGGTGTCCGCCAGGTGCTCCCGCTCACCGCGCAGCGCCCGGGTGTTGACGAAGGCCAGCACCAGCTCGGCGGCAGGGGAGGGCGTCAGCGGGCTGCCGCCCGTCGTCGCGGCGGGCGCAGCGGGCACAACGGTGGACACAGTGGCAGCCTACGGGCTCGTCGGCAGCGGTGTAATGTCATGAGCTAAACCATTACGGTAATGACGAACGTGCGGGCTTCCGCCGTCGACAGGAGGCTCCGTGACATCGTTTCCCGACTTCGGCGTGGCTGGGCGGGTCGCCCTCGTCACCGGTGCGGCGCGTGGCCTCGGCCGGGCGATCGCGCTGGCACTGGCCAACGCAGGCGCCGACGTCGCTCTGGGACTGCGCGACGTCGGCGCGGACTCCGGTCTGGCCGCCGAGATCCGGGCGCTGGGCCGTACGGCGCTGCCCCTGCAGATGGACCTGGCCGACCCCGGCCAGATCGCCAGGGCCGTGGAGGCCGTGACGGACCGGTTCGGCCGGATCGACATCCTGGTCAACAACGCGGGTGTGGCGCCGGGCAACCCGGCCGAGGACGTCACCGAGACCGACTTCGACCGGACGCTCGCGATCAACCTCAAGGGCGTCTTCCTCACCAGCCAGGCCGCGGGCCGGGTCATGATCCGCCAGGGATACGGACGGATCGTCAACCTGGGGTCGCAGGCCGGCGAGGTGGCCCTGCCCGGCGAGTCCGTGTACTGCATGACCAAGGCCGCTGTCGCCCACCTCACCCGTTGTCTCGCGGTGGAGTGGGGCCCGTACGGGATCACGGTCAACAACGTCGCCCCGACCTTCGTCCGTACTCCCGGGACGGCCGCGGCACTGGCCGACCCGGAGTTCGAAGCCGACGTGATCGAGCGCATCGCGGCCTTGCACCGCATCGGAGAGCCCATGGAGGTCGCCGGGGCGGTGCTGTTCCTCGCCTCGCCGGCCGCTTCGCTGGTCACCGGGCACACGCTCGTCGTGGACGGTGGCTGGACCGTCCGCTGAACCCCGTCCTGTTCCCTCGGAAGGAGAGACCCGTGGAGGGCATGCCCGACCCGGTCACCAAGAACGGTTACGAGTTGGAGTTCGAGGACGTCTTCGACGGCGATCGCCTCGACGAGAACCGATGGGTGCCCCGTTACCTACCCCAGTGGACCACCGGCACGGCGTCCCTTGCCCGGTACCGGGTCGGCGGCGGTCTGCTGCGGCTCCTGATCGAGGAGGACCAGCCGCCGTGGTGCCCCGAGGTCGAGGGGGAACTCCGTGTCTCCTCCCTGCAGACCGGCCTCTTCGCCGGACCCGTGGGCAGCGGCGTCGGGCAGCACGGCCGCGGGCCCGGCATGGTCGTCCGCGAGGCGCAGGCCAACGTCAGGCTCTACACCCCCCGGTACGGCCTCGTCGAGATGCGGGCCAAGGCGACCGACGACCCCCGTGCCATGGTCGCGCTGTGGATGATCGGCTACGAGGACGAGCCAGAACGTTCGGCCGAGATCTGCGTCTGTGAGATCTTCGGCCGGGACGTCCGGCCGGACGGCGCACGGATCGGCATGGGTCTGCACCCCTTCGGCGACCCGGACATCACCGACGATTTCACCGTGAAGTCCGTACCCATCGACGTCCGCGACTTCCACGTGTACGCGGCCGAGTGGACACCCGACCGGGTGACCTTCCTCATCGACGGTGAGCGCGTCAGAACCGTGCCCCAGTCGCCGCGCTACCCGATGCAGCTCATGCTCGGCATCTACGAGTTCCCTCGTACGGGCCCGGAGCCGGCACGGCCGTATCCACGGGAGTTCACGATCGACTACGTCCGCGGCTACCGTTCCATGGCCGGTTGAGACGGCCGACACATCGACTCAGACGCTTACCCGCCGGTCATGAGAGCGACCGGACGGAGCGCCGGTCGAGTCGGCCGACGGCCGGCACAGTAGACCGGTACGGCCGCTCAGCTGGCGACCATCGCGAAGAGGCCGACCAGGAACCCGGCCGCCGCCACCAGGCAGACCCGGCCCGCCACCCGCCCCACCAGTTCGTCCAGGTACCAGATCCAGAGCCCGCCACTGCAGAGGGCCAGCAGAAACCAGAAGAACGGCAACGACGACGCCACCCCCAGCACACCCCGAAGGGTGGCCCGGGCCCCACCGGCGTTGATCTGGGCGGGATAGATCGCGCTGCTCTCGGCCCACGAGAAGGCCTTGACCATCACACGTTCACCGGTGGAGGCGTAGGTGAAGACCCCCGTACAGTTCCGCAGGCTCCTGCGGCCGCTGCCCGAGCGGCACTCGGTGACCAGCAGCGTCCCGGGCTCCCCGACCAGACCGGCTGACAGCGCGGCGTCCATCAGACCCGTCACCGCCTGGTACCCCAGATACCCGACCGCGAGGGTCGCGGACACGGTGACGCACGCCGTCCAGAGATGAGAACCCAGAGAATCGCGCTTGCCGTACTTCGAACGCCGTGACGACAGCCGCCTACCGGGTGTCGGTCAGCCGGAACGCCGGTACTGGCCGTGCGAACGAGGTTTCCGCATGAGAGCACCATGTCGCCCCGTGCTTGCGCCCGGGTTGGAGTTCGCTGGTGCGCACGTTCGGCACAGCGGGGACGCATACGGGAGACACAGCGGAGACACAGTGGAGACACAGTGGAGACGCATACGGAGGCACAGCGGAGACAGGGACAAGCGGTCGTGACCGGCGGTAGGGGTCTCGAACCCGGCCCGACCGGTCAGCCGAGAGTGACCCGATCCCGATCCCGGTCCCGTGCCCCCGCATGCGGTACACGCTGGGCGGCGGCGTACACCGGTCCGCGTACCCACTGCATCACACCCGCAGGAGGCAGGCCGGGAATCGGATGCCGGGCCGGGTCGAACCGTACCGGCGCCGCGGAGTCCGGTAGCGGCGGGCCGGTCAGTTCCAGCAGGCCGAAGCGCCGCCAGGGCGTCAACGGGTAGGCGACCACCAGGTCCAGCGCCAGCGGTTCACGCTCGACCGCCAGCGCGAGCTCGTCAAGGTCGGCCCACGAGGACCATGACGGCCGCGCGACAGCGCCGAGTAACACCTTCCGGTTCCGGCCGCCGACGGCGAACGACAGCAGCGAACCGTACATGCCCGGCGCCCACCGCCTCGTGGGCCGCAGCGCGCGCCGGCCGAGAACGGTGTGTCCCGTGGTGGCGAGCAGCAGGTCGCAGACACCCTCGCCTGCGTCACGTGGCGGTCCGGCCGTGGACCAGCGGACGGCGAGGCCGAGGATGTCCGGCAGCGGCGGCGGCAGACCGGCCGCGCGAGACAGGCGAGCCACCCCGGTCAGGGTCATGGGCTCGTCCAGGAAGGCGGCGCCCATCTGTGGAGACACGCCCCGCAAACGCAGGGCGGCGTGGAGGACGAGCCCGTCAGGGTGCAACGGCCTCCCATGTCGCAGTCGCGCGGCCTTCTCCGAGACGGCCGCCAACCCAGCGCCGACGGCGCGGACAACCCGGTCCTTCACGCGTCCCGCCACCTTCCGTCACCTGACCGCGCGCCGGTCACGATCGGTGTGACAGCGGCCTCCGCGGCCCCTCTGACCCGTGCCTACCCCTCACGGCCCCCTCGAAGCCGCCTCGGGTGGTGCCCACGTACGCGGCCCGGCCCAGCAGCGGCTTCGGCGGCGCTCGACGGAGTGCACGGCCGCCACGTACGCGGTTCCGATAAGGCCGCTCACGGCAGTTATAGCCTCTCGCCTTCTCTATTGCCGCTCACAATGCTTCGTTATATGGTCTAACTGCCGCTAGTGCCGATAATTCGACCGCTTGGGCCGGTCGATGAACAGAGGAGAAGGATGTTCCGCACCCGCTCGACCACCTCGCGAACCTCTCGCCGTCGGATCGGCACGTGTGCCGCCCTGCTCGCGGTTCCGCTGGCTGTCGCCGGTGTCCTCGGCACCACTGCCGTGCCCGTCCAGGCCGTCACCCACGGTCCCGGCACCGGTCCGGCCCCGCTGACCTGCCAAGGCAGAGGTGTCGACCCGGCCGCCAAGGCCCGCTACCGGACCGAAATCCTCATCCAGGCCCCGCTCCGCACGATCTGGGATCTGCAGACCGACGTGGAAGACTGGCCCTCCTGGCAGAAGCCCGTCGCACCCATGACCATAAAGCGCCTCGACCCGGGTCCACTGCGCGAGCGCTCACGATTCCAGGCGACCGTTCACCTACCCCCCAACCCCCCGTCCCCGCCCTCCACGGTGGTCATCACCTCCACTGTCCGGCAACTCCGGTACGGCAAGTGCGTCCGCTGGACCGGACCCGCCGACGGCGCCGGATTCCACATCGACGGCATCCACGTCTGGAATTTCGTCAAGGTCCCCGGCGGCGTTCTCGTCCGCACCGAAGAAAGTCACACCGGCCCTCAAGCCGACCCCACCTCAGATATGGGCCTGGAAACGTGGCTCAACGACCTCAAAACCGCCGCCGAATCCGGCTCCCGTAACTGACCGGACAACAGCCGGCCCGGTCTCATCGGCTCAGTTCACCTCCGGACGCGCGCTTCGCCTCATGGCCGGCAACGTCTCCTTCGTGACGCCCCGATGGGGTGAGAACCGGCGTCGTCCGCCTCGCCCGACTTCTCGAAAGACATGACCAATGACCATCGCGAAGCCTGACCACGATGGATCGCGCGACTATTCCCTCTGGCGCCCTGCGCGATATTCTCGGACCGCGAGGACACTGAAAAGGATGAAAATCACAATGCTGGCAGCGGAGGATGCGAGCATATTCCACCCGCTCTTGCCCTCGGAGATGTCGAGCGCGAAGCGGGAGGCCAGCAGGGTCGCAGCTATCAGGGCGGCCCTGCGCCAGATCAGTTCTCTGTGAATTTTCATAGTCGTATCAGATTCGCCTCCATCGGGTAGACGTAATGTTTCTCGACCCGGCAGGGATCGGCAAGGCTCCCGCACAAGACGTGAGTTCCGTACGCAGGCCGGACGACGCCGGTCTGTCGGTATAGGGCGACCACGTCCCCGGCCTGACGAACGAGCGGCGCCCCGCCGCCTCAGGAGGCGTTTTCACCCGTCGTCGACAGGAGCGTCTCCTGGCCGCCCGGACGCGGCCCGGGTGGCCAGGGAGACGGCGATCATCCTGCCCGCCGTGAACGGGCCGACGTCACCAGTTGCAGTAGCTGTCAGGTACCTGCGACACGTACTGGCTGTCGGCGGTCACCCAGCCGGCGGCCGCGTAGGGGGAGACGATCTGCGCGCTGTACCGGCCGTTGGATACGCCGAAGCTCTTGAACAAGTGGCCGTTGTACAGGACGTGCGGGGGGTTGGTCGTGGTCCCGGTGGAGGAGGCGAACCACCGCACGTCCTGTGCGGTGACGACCCGGCAGTTCCAGTTGGCGGCGCCGGCCGGCGGGGTGGCGGCTAACAGCCCTCCCACCAGCGTCGTCCCCAGCAGTGCGAACCCGACCTTCCGGCCGGCGGATATGGGCACCCTCACGATGAATCCTCCCCTTTGCGTTGCTTCCTGGTCTGCACCGTCGTCGGCTGGGCACCGGCCCAGCGTGGGCGGCCTAGACGCCTTGCCCAGTGGAGGACCGGATGGCACGGATGTGTCCCAATATGGACACTCGCTCTCTTCCCGCACGGCCAACCTTGGCGGGCGTCGCCGGGCGCGGTTTCCAGGAGCTACGGCCGAGGGTTCTCGCACTCATCGGAGATCGGCCTCGCCAAGGACCCGCGTTCACTCGGTCGGCACCGTGCCCGGCCGACGCCTCCGTCCTCCGTGTGGAGACGGGGCGTCTTACCGTCGGGGCCGGGTGACCGCCGACCCGTACCCCGACCACGACCCCGGGAGGACGTCGTGAGCGAAGCCGGCGATGACCAGGCCCTCGTGCGGGTGCGGTGCACCCTCACCGGCTCGCCCGTCCCGATCAAAGACCGGACCGCCGAGCAGGCGCGCCAGGCGGTGCTGAAAGCCGCAACGGCCGGACACGAGGGCGGCGTGACAGCCGACCAGGTGAGCAGCTGATTCGGGTCCGATCCAGCAGGCGCTGAAGCGGGACCATGCGGCCGAAATATGAAGAAATGCGAGTTCCCCGCCCACACAGATCGATGGTCACCTTGGGATGTCCTCCTTCCCAGTCGTAAGGAGCCACCCCATGAGAATCCGCCGATTATCCGCAGCCCTGCTCGCGACGGCACTGGGTGCCGCCACGGTCGTCACCGGGGCGACACCGGCACAGGCCGAACCCTCCGACTGCGTCATCGGCCGCCTCTACGATCCGCCCGCGTACACCAGCTACTGCGCGAGCGGCACCGGCTACCACATGATCGGTGTGGGCTGGAAGCACCCCAACCCGCAAATGCCCGAGTCTGGAGAGTGGCACGGAGAGTGGGCGCCCGTCGGTGGCACGTCCATCGCGTACATCCCCTTCAGCAGGCAGATCACCGGCGTGAACATCCTGAAGAAGGACTAGTAAGAGCGCCCCGCTCGCCCTCCTGCACGGAGGACGACGGGGCGTCCTGTTGTTCAGGCCAGGCGAAACGCCTCTCGGACGGCACGCCATGCAGCCGAAATATGGAAAACCGAGAGCTCCCCACCCTGGCCGATCGGTGCTCATCTGAAGGTGTTCTCCCACCCGACCACTGAGGAGAGTCACCGTGAGGTTCCGCCGATTATCAGCCGCAGCACTGCTCGCGGCGGCACTGGGCACCGCCGCTCTGGCGGGCGCCACATCCGCCGCCCTGGCCAGCGCCGCACCCGCCACCCCGTCCGGTGCCGAACCCGCCGTCGCCCCGACGCTGCCGCCGGACTGGTACGAGAGAGGCCCCTTCGCCACCCTGGAGATCTGTAAGGCACGCCTGCAGAGAGAAGCCGAGAACGGCGGAATCAACGGGGCACGTGCCTGCCACTACGAGGACCGGCCGTACCAGTGGCAGGACGGCTACTACTACGCCGTCTACATCCCCTGAGCCTGACAGGCGTGCCCTGGCCACCAGTGCGGGGCACGTCGCCTTGACGGCCATGCAGGGCACCTACCCCGTCGGTAGTTTCTGATCATGTCCGATGCCGGCTTCACGCCCCTCCGCGTCACCCACCGTGCGGGGCTCCCCCGCGAAACCTCCCTCCGCATGCGCGCGTGGGCGAAGGCGAAGGGTTACGCCGTCAGTGAGCGTGGCCGGGTCGTGCCGGAGATCATCGAGGCCTTCCTCACCGCCCATCCCGAGGTCGACGAGCAGGTGGGAACGTTCGAGATGGTCCACGCCACCGCGAGAACCCCCGGCCCGTCGCCGGAGGACTACGTGTGGGAGGGGAACAGCCAACTCGGGGACATCTACACGATCGTCTTCGTCCGTGGGCTCGACGAGCACGAGGCGCTGCGCCGGCTCGGCGCCGCGGACGAGGACATCCGGCTGATCGAAGATTGGGACCACACCTGTCCAGAGGGACCTCAGATCATCACCGTGAGGCGAATCGGGGACTGGACCGTCGCGATCGAGGACTGCGGCTGGCGCGGCGCACGACGAGAGGTTCTGAGCGCCCTGTCACGCGACGGAGGAGAGGCCGTGACGGTGCATCGGCATGACTACGCCCAGCACCACGTCACCCATGCCGTCGACGGCCGACTCGTCACCGACATCAACCCGGGGTTTCCCATCGACAGGCGGGGCGTAGATCCCGACCGGCTCAATCGTCACCTCCGCGAGCTGGGCATCGATCCGGCCGCCGACGACAGCGTCGACAACCCCATCCCGGCTGCCCTGGCCCTCGCCGGCCGCATCACCGGCGTCACGATCGGCCCCCAACACCTGCGCCGCCCCATCCTCGGCGCCGCCATCCCCGGCGCCTCTTTCTGACCCGTGACGGTGTCGGGCCGGAAGCGGCGGCGATGCAGTCGGGACGGGCACCGTTCGACGGCTGAACGTGCCCGGGCTGCGCCTCCGGGCAGGTTCCCCGACCGCGAAGACCGGGGCCCTGCCCAGTTCGTTGAGGGAGGGCACCCGGGAACGCGAACCCTAAAAAATCGCCCTCGGGCTGTTCCGGATGGTTCAGTGCAGATCAGAGGGTATGAGCGGTCCATCCTGAACAGCGCCGAATATCCCTGTACGCAACCCCGGCGCCTGGTGGTCAAGGCCGAGAAACGAAGCCCTAGACCGTCGATCGCCCCCAGCTCTGCACGGCGATCATCCACCGCAGGGGTGGTTATGCCTCGGCGGCGGTTTTCAAGGCGACTGCGCTCCGAGGGGCGATAGGGCTCTGACAAGTGGCGAAGGGCTTTTCCTGGCCAGGCCGTCGAAGATCACCCCGTATATGTCCCCCACCTGTCCCGCTACCTTGGTGATGTGTCAGACGGCGAACGTCATCTATCGACCGATGAGCAGGCCGTCATTCTGGCATTGCTCACGCAGGACTTCCCCGGCGTGCAAGAGTTTCGGGCTCAGGTCGCTTCAGCGGTCGTCGTCGGACGCTGCGGATCAGCGCCGCCAACACCCACGACAGCCTGGCCCTGCGACCGCTGATCCGCAGCGTCCCGCCGATCCGCTCCCGGCGCGGGCCACGACGCCGCAAACCCGCCAAACTCCACGGCGACAAGGGCTACGACTACCCTCACCTGCGGGCCTTCCTACGCAGCCGCGTAATCGATGTCGCGATCTGGTCGACGTGCTGACAAGGCCGACACCCGATACACGTGATGACGCCAGCTCTGGTCAGCAGGCTTCGGCAGCTCCCGGTGGCCGCGGGCGCGGCGAACTCAGGATCGAGGGGGTGTACCTGGATCCACCCCCGTCCGGTTGTCAGGTGCAGTGATCGCAGCCCGGCCAGACGGGATCGTCGACCCATGCTGAAGACAGAGACACCAACGACCCCTCGCGTCCTGGCACCCGCAGGGGTGTTCGTCGCCGTCGCCCTGGTGGCGTCCGGCATGCTGGGCGCGGCGCAGGCTTTCACGCCGATCCCCGGCGAGGTCATCCAGCTGACCCAGTTCGGGCCGGCCCTGGCGGTAGGGGCGGTCGCGCTGTTGTGGCCGAGGATCGCCCGGTCGGCGCTGTCCGGAGCGGTGAGTCGTGACGGCGGGGTGGACGGTCATGGGTGGCTGTTGCTCGCCACGGCCCCGTTGATCGTCGCGCTCTGCGTCGGCGGTCACGGCCTGCTCGCCGGCGATGTCAGGTTCACCGGGCCGGGGACGCTGGGCAGCCCGTTCGCACTGATCGTGGTCGCGCAGCTGATCGGCGCGTGCGCTGAGGAGATCGGCTGGCGCTGCCTGCTGCAGCCGCTGCTGCGCCGCCGGTTCGGCCCGCTGACGGTGTCGATCGTGGTTGGGGTGCTGTGGGGGGCGTGGCACGTGCCGGTGTTCGGCAGGCCGCCGGCGCACGCGGCGGCGTTCCTGCTGGCGACGGTGTCGATGTCGGTCGTGATGGGACTGGCGCTGGAGCGGGTGCGCGCCTACCGGCTGCTGCTGGCGGGCGGCTTCCACACGCTGATCAACCTCGGCCTGCTGTTGTTCATGGACGAGGAGAGCGGGGCGGTCGCGCCGATGGCGCTGTTCGGCATGTCGTGCCTGCTGGCGGCGCTGTTCTGGGCGTGGAGGGTACCCGTTAAACTCCACCTCCGATGAGGTCGAACGGGGCGCTGGCAGCGGTGGGGCGCTGCCAGCTGGCGGGGCTGCTCGCGGTGGCGGTGTCCGCGGTCGGCTCGCTCGTCGTCCTGGCTCTCCTGCTCCTGCCGGTCGGCGCGGGCTTCCGGCTGCTGGTGTTCGCGGCGACGGCGCTGCGGACGCTGTCGGAGCGCTCGCGCGAGCGTGCCGCGCGGTGGACGGGGACGCGGATCAGCCCGCCCGAGCCGCTCGCCGATGACCCCTCCTGGAGCAGGCGCAGGAGGGCGGGTGCGATCCTCGCCGACGAGGGTTTCTGGCGGGATCTGGCCTGGGCCTGGCTGGAGCCGTGGGCCGGGGGGTTCCTCGTCGCGATCCCACTCATGTTCCTCTGGTACGGCGCGTTCGGCGTGCTGGTGCAGCCCTTCGTATGGCGGTATCTCGGCGACGGCAACTGGTACGCGTTCGTCCCGGTGCGGAGCACGCCGACCATGCTGGCCGCCCTCGCGCTGGGCGTGGGCTTCATGGCCGCCGGGGTCCTGATGGCCCCGCGGATCCTGCGCCTGCACGGCCGCTGGACCAGGCTGCTGCTGTCGGCGCGGCGCCGTACGGAGCTGACCCGGCGGATCGAGCACCTGACCGACACGCGGGCTCAGGTGCTCGACGTGCAGGCGGCCGAACTGCGACGCATCGAGCGCGACCTGCACGACGGCGCCCAGGCCAGGCTCGTCTCCCTCGGCATGATTCTGGACAGCGCCACCCGGCTGCTGGACAGCGACCCGGTGGCGGCCCGCAGGCTGCTGGCGGAGGTGGGTGAGACCTCCGCTCGGGCGCTGGAGGACCTGCGCAGCCTGGTGCACGGCATCCACCCGCCGATCCTGGCCGACCGGGGTCTCGGCGACGCCGTCAGGTCGCTGGCGCTCGACAGCTTCCTCGACGTCCACGTCGACGTACGGCTGGCCGGCCGCCTGCCCGCACCGGTCGAGTCGGCTGTCTACTTCGCGGTCAGCGAGACCCTCACCAACGCCGCCAAACACTCCGGCGCGCGCGAGGTGGGTATCATCCTCGACCACGACGGCCGGACGCTGCGCGTCAGCGTCACCGACGACGGTCACGGCGGCGCAGACCCCGCGCGAGGGACCGGGCTGCGCGGCCTCCGGCACCGGCTGGAGTCCTTCGACGGCGTTCTCACCCTGCACAGCCCGCCGGGCGGGCCGACCACTGCGACCATGGAGATTCCGTGCGTGTTGTCCTCGCCGAAGACCTCTTCCTGCTGAGGGACGGGCTGACCAGGACCCTGCGCGAACACGGCTGCGAGGTGGTGGCCTCGGTCGACAACGGCCCGTCCTTACTGCGCGCGCTGCTGGAGGAGAAGCCGGACGTCGCCGTGGTCGACGTCCGGCTGCCACCCACCTTCACCGACGAGGGTCTGCAGGCCGCGCTCGAAGCCCGCCGCCGGCGTCCAGGGCTGCCTGTCCTGGTGCTCTCGCAGTACGTCGAGCAGCTCTACGCCAACGAGCTGCTGGCAGGCGGTGACGGCGCCGTCGGTTACCTGCTCAAGGATCGGGTCACCAACACCGAGCAGTTCATCGACGCCGTTCGCCGGGTCGCGGCGGGCGGCACGGTGATGGACCCGCAGGTCATCACCAAGCTGCTGTCCCGCAGCCAGGCCCGCGGGATGATCGGCAGCTTGACGCCGCGTGAGCTGGACGTGCTGGAGATGATGGCCGAGGGCAGGTCCAACGTGGCCATCGCCGCGGCCCTGCACTTCAGCGAGAGCGCGGTCGCCAAGCACACCGCGAGCATCTTCGGCAAGCTCAGGATCGCCCCCTCCGCCGACGACAACCGCCGCGTCCTGGCCGTCCTGGCCTACCTCAAGCGCTGACGGCGCCGAACGAGCGCGTGGGCAGCGGGGGCGCCGGGTTCGCAGGGCTGGGCGAGGTCTACGCCGACGCTGTCTGGGACGCCGACCCCAACGACTTGGCCCAGGCCGAGCCGGCGATGGCGTTGTGTTACGCCAACCATGCTCACAAGGCGCCGTACGACCGTGCCTGGGTGACGAACGAGCGGCTCATGCAGCAGTGCAAAATCCGTTCCATGAGCACGATCGGGCGGGTGAGGGACTCTCTCGTCGAGAAGAGGTGGCTCATCCCGCTGCACCCCAAGGCGTTCGCGCTGTCCGACGCGCGCGGCCTGGTGGGCTACAGCGCACCCAAGGCCCGGCTGGCCGCATCCGAGTGGGCCGAGCCTGCGGAAGTCGTCGAAGCCCGCGTCGTGGCACGTCTTGAAGACGTCCAGCCGTAGAGCGCGGCATCCCAGGACACTACGGGTGTAGCGACGCTAGTTTGATTAGTTCAATTAGCTCTTAAGATGGCCTATCAAACTTCGTCGTTGGCGTCTACGTAGGGGAACCGGTGGCAGGAAGAGGTCGCCCAACCCGGGCCACGGTCTACGAACGACTTCACCGCGCCCTGAAAGAGCTCAACGACCGCCTCGGAGGACTGCCCAGCCCAACCGAGGCTGAGGAGATCTGGTCTGACATCTGGCACCTCGAGGCGCACCACTCCACCGCCCTCGAAGGCAACACGCTGGTGCTCAAGGAAGTTCAGGCGTTGCTCGACCAGGGCCGTGCGGTGGGCGCTAAGCCTCTCCGCGAGTACAACGAGGTCAAGGGGTATGGAGACGCCGCCAAGTGGGTCTACGGCCAAGCGCTGGAACCCGACGCCTGGAACGACGGCCGCCTGCTCAACCTGACCGAACTACGCCGCATCCACCAGACCGCCATGACCCCTGTCTGGGACGTCGACCCCCACCCGGACGCCACTGAGCGAGAAGGGCCCGGCCACTTCCGGGAACACGACATTCATCCCTTCGCCGAAGGGATGACACCGCCATCCTGGACACTCGTCCCCAGCGAAATCCAACGGTGGGTCGACGACGTCTGCGAAATCGGCAGAAAAGTCGAGGCCAAGGAGGAGTTCGGACATCCGTTGCCCGAAGCACTCGCGAGGATCCACAACGCCTTCGAGCGCATCCATCCCTTCATCGACGGGAACGGCCGCACTGGCAGGCTAGTCCTGAACCTCATCCTGGTGCGTCTCGGCTATCCGCCGATCATCGTCCTCAAGAAACAGCGCGACACCTACCTGCAGGCCCTCCGGCGGGCCGACGCGGGCGACTATGGGGCGCTTGGGGAACTCATCGCCAGGGCGATGGAAGAGAACCTCAACCGCTTCATCGTCCCCAACATCGCCGGTCCCGCACGGCTTGTTCCGCTTGCCGCGCTGGTCGATGAGGAATTCAGCATCAACGCCCTCCGCCAGGCGGCCCAACGGGGACGCCTCAACGCCGTTCAGGGCACAGACGGTGTGTGGAGGTCTTCCCGTAAGTCGATCAACGCCTATCGAGCGTCGAAGCATAAGTCCGCCAAGCCGAGAGCGAAGCGTACGATCGAGCCTCCTTCGGAATCTCCGGGGCTCTTCTAGGGCTTCCTAGGGCAAACCGCGGCCAGCCCGGCGCGTCCCTCTCCATTGCGAGGCGAAGGTCCGCTCCCTGTCCCTCCTTCTAGTGGTCGTCGCAACACCCCAGATGAGGGGGCGCGATGGACTTCGAGATCCGGGAGGACCGGGAACGCCCTGGAGGGTGCAGGGCTCTTTCCCGTGAGCGAGCGGCATACTTGCGGCTCGGGCGGGACCAGGGTGGTTACCCGCCGCGACGGCACGCGGCAGGGTGAAGGGCACACGGAAGTCCTGGTACTGACAAGCGCGCAAGAGTACAAGCGCTTATGGTCACTTACACAGGCGCTGACCTGCATCTATATCCTCAAGTCGTGTCCATGGATCGCGATTCCCTCACGCCGGCCTTTCATCAGCCGGCGGACATCCTGCGCGCTCGAATCGACAAGCCTCCCGCGGGGGAGAAGCTGCCGAGCGAGACGGAGCCGATGGCGGAGTTCGATCTCGCCCGGATCGCGGTGCGGGCGGCGCTGCGGGAGCTCCGGGCAGGGCCTGGTGACGACGAAGCGCCGCGGAGGGTCCTACGTCCGGAAGGAACGTCGGGTGCCGATGGACATCGAGGGGCCGGCGGACAAGGTCGTTCTGAAGATCAACCAGCCGAGGCGGTCCAGGGGCCGCGTACTTCCGCGACCTCTCAAGCTGTCAACTCATGCTGTCACGGGCCCCCACCTGGCGATCTCCGGGAGGGAGTTTCGCCAGGTGGGGAGTGGTAGGGCGCCTGGGACTCGAACCCAGAACCTACGGATTAAAAGTCCGCAGCTCTAACCATTGAGCTAACGCCCCGCTTGAGACAGCGTACCGAGGATAGTGTCCACCAACGTCCGTTGCCAGGCCCGGAAGGGGCGGTGGTTGGACGAACCGTGTGTGGACGGGGGTAGATGGATCATACAGTGGCACTCATGACGAGCTCGGGGCTTGAGCCCGCCGGAGGGGTCCGCGTGTCCTCCCGGCAAGGGTATGTCGTGGTTGATGTGGAGACCACGGGGTTTTCCCCGGCGAAGGGCGACCAGATCTGTGAGATCGCCCTCGTCTCCCTGAGCACTGAGGGCGAGATCCTCGACGAGTGGCACTCGCTGGTCAACCCACGACGGACGACCGGGGCCGTGCACGTGCACGGGATCACCGAGGCGATGGTCGCGCGGGCGCCGGTGATCGAGGAGGTGCTCGACGACGTCTGGCAGCGGGTCGCCGGGCGTGTCCTGGTGGCCCACAACACCTCCTTCGACCTCCGGTTCCTCCGGGTTCTTCCGGAAAGCCACTGGCTGACCGAGACCCTGTGCACGCAGAAACTCGCCCCGGACTTCCTCTCCGCGGGGAAGTGGACCCTGGCCGCCTGCTGTGAACGGGCGGGCATACCGCTCTCCGGAGCCCACGCCGCGCTGGCCGACGCCAGGGCCACCGCCGAACTGCTCCGCTTCTACATGCGTCAGGGCGTCTCCTGGCAGGAGAAACTGGCCAGGGCCTCGCGGACTCCCCTCTGGAGCCCCAGCGGCAGGCCACAACGCCCCGCGCTCGGCCGACGACTCCAAGGTCAGCGGTAGGCGGGAATCCCGGTCAGGGCCTCGCCGAGGACGAGGGTGTGGATCTCCTGGGTGCCCTCGTAGGTCAGCACGCTCTCCAGGTTGTTCATGTGCCTGATCACGGGATACTCCAGCGTGATGCCGTTGCCGCCCAGGACCGAGCGCGCCTGACGGGCGATGTCCAGCGCGGCGCGGACGTTGGCGAGCTTGCCGAAGCTGACCTGCCGGGGGGTGAGGGTGCCCGCGTCCTTCAGCCGGCCCAGGTGGAGCGCGGTGAGCTGCGCCTGGCCGAGACCGACGTACATCCAGGCGAGCTTCTCCTGGGTCATCTGGAAGGCCCCGATGGGCTTGCCGAACTGGACACGGGTCTTCGAGTAGTCGACGGCGGCCTCCAGGCAGGCGCGGGCCGCGCCCACGACGCCCCACAGGATGCCGAAACGCGCCTCCGACAGGCACGACAGCGGCCCCTTCAACCCCCGCACCCCGGGCAGTACGGCTGACGCGGGAAGACGGACGTCGTCGAGATACAGGGAGGAGGTCACCGAGGCCCTCAGGGACATCTTCCTGTGGATCTCAGGGGCGGAGAACCCGGGAGTGCCGGTGGGGACGACGAAGCCGCGGACGCCGTCCTCCGTCTGGGCCCAGACCACCGCGACGTCGGCGACGGAGCCGTTGGTGATCCACATCTTGGAGCCGTTGAGGATCCAGTCGCCCGATGGGTCCTGTTTGGCGTGGGTGCGCATCCCGGCGGGGTCGGAGCCGTGGTCGGGCTCGGTGAGGCCGAAGCAGCCGATCGCCTCGCCGGAGGCCATCCCGGGCAGCCACTCCTCCTTCTGCTCCGCGGAGCCGTACTTCCAGATGGGGAACATGGCCAGTGAGCCCTGCACGGAGACGAAGGATCGCAGCCCCGAGTCTCCCGCCTCCAGCTCCCGGCAGGCGATGCCGTAGGAGACGGCGTCCAGGCCCGCGCAGCCGTACCCGTCCAGGTGCATGCCGAGCAGGCCGAGCGAGCCGAGGAGCGGTGCCAGTTCGCGGGCGGGGAAGACCGCCTCCTCGAACCACTCGCCCACGTGGGGGAGCACCTTGTCCGCGACGAACTCACCGGTGGTGTCGCGGATGAGCCGCTGTTCCTCGGAGAACGCGTCGTCGACGCGCAGGAGATCGTCCATGGGGTGTTCCTCTCTCGTCGGCCCCTGTCAGGGTATTGCTGGCGTCTCAGGAAGGATGTCAGGGTCCTCCCAGGGGGAATCCCGATGTGAGCGATGTCCCTTCAGGGGCATTCTGAAGACATGAACGAAAACGAGTTCTCAAGCGTCAAGAAGCTCCGCAGGACCAGGAACGGGCGCGTCATCGCGGGTGTTGCCTCCGGGCTCGGACACTACGTCGGAGTCGACCCCAACATCATCCGCGCGGCCCTGGCCGTCGCCTCCTTCTTCGGTGGTCTCGGCGTCGGGATCTACGCGGTCGGCTGGCTGCTGCTGCCCGAGGAGGGCAAGGACTCCTCGATCCTGCAGGACCTGGTCGCCAAGAACAAGGACAACCCGGTGTGGCTGGACGCCAAGGCCAAGGCCGAGCAGGGTTGGGCGAAGGCCGAGAACTGGAGCAGGAACGCCGGTCACAACGGCTCCTACCAGGCTCCGCACCAGCAGGCCCCCTACCAGCAGGCCCCGCAGTACCCCACCCACCAGGACCCGGTCGCTCCCTACCCCGCCCCCGGTACGGCCCAGCGAGACAACGGCGGCCCCGCCCCTCAGGCGTGAGTCAGGCGGACGTCTCCGTGCGAGCCATCTCGATGATCTCCTGGCGGGATCGGACCCAGAGCACGGCCAGCGCGGCCGCCAGAAGGAGACCGGCCGCGCCGGCCAGTGCCACCACGATCTCAGGGCCGAGTCTGTCGGCGGCGGCGCCGCCCACCAGGATGCCGACGCCCTGCGACGCGAGCAGGCCCGAGTGCACGAGCCCGAAGGCCAGGGCTCGCCGTTCGGCGGGGACACACTGCACGAACGCGGCGTTCGCCGCGAGCTGGTAGGCCCCGCCGACCCCCGACAGGAACCACAGGACCAGCACCACGACCAGCGGCGGCCGTACGGCACAGGCGATCAGTGGCGCGCAGGTCAGCATCGCCAGCCAGCCCATCAGACGCAGCCGGCTCGACGGGGTGACGTATCGGCCGAAGAGGAAGGCGCCGACGACCGTCCCGGTGGGCATCGCGGCCATCAGCAGGCCCGCGACGAAGGAGATCCGTTCCGGATCGTCGGTCAGCGTCGCGGCGTAGGGGGTGGCGATCCCCTCAGGAAGCACGTAGAAGCCGCACAACCAGGCGAACATGACGAGCGTACGCAGCCGTCCGTCGCCGAAGACGAGCCTTGTGCCCGCACGGGTCATGGTCCACATCGAGGGTGAGGCCGTGTCGTCGCGGACGGGAGGGGGGCGGCGCCGTATGCCGGAGACCAGGATGAGCGCCGAGGCCAGATAGGTCGCCGCGTCGAGAGCCAGCGCCCGGTACGGTCCCATGCCCATGATCAGGGCGCCGCCGAGGGCGAAGCCCAGCATCTGGGCCCCCTGGTTGGTCATGTTCTGCAGGGCGGAACCCACGACGTAGCGGTCGCCCTCAAGGATCTCGGGTAACAGCGCGGCCCTGGCGGCGGAGAACGGGGCGCTGAGCAGCACCACGCAGAAGACCAGGGCGCACAGCGCCACGAACGGTGTGCCGGGGATCGCCATGAGCGCGACCAGGAGTGCCCTGATCAGATCGCATATGATCATGATGTGTCGCCGGGCGTGCCGGTCGGCGAGCGCTGAGAGCAGCGGCCCGCCGATGATCGGGGGAAGGTAGGTCAGGGCATAGACCGAAGCCGTCGCCAGAGGCGACTCCGTGCGCTGGAAGACCAGCACGGACAACGCGACTCGGGAGAGCTGGTCACCCAGGAGGGAAAGCCCTTGGGCCATCCAGAGCGCGCGAAACTCTCCGATGGCGATTATCTCGCCATATGTCACTTGGGCTTCGGTGGGGCGGCGGTGCCGCCCGGGTAGCCGACCGGGCCGGGTGGCCGCCATATGACTCCGCTGGGCTGCAAGCACATTGACTGTGGGTGGTCAGTATGTAACCTACGGTGCCCGTTGGAGCGCCGTTGCGCAACCGAAAGCGACGAAGCCCATGCATAGCGTGGCGAAATATTGCGATATTTCCCTGTATGGGAGGTTGTGTCGTTTCGGTCACCAGCCGAGGTCGTGCAGCCTGTCGTCGTCGATGCCGAAGTGATGGCCCACCTCGTGGAGAACCGTGATGCGGACCTCGTTCACCACGTCACTTTCGGACTTACATATAGAAAGTATGGAGTTACGGTAGATCTCAATGCGGTCGGGTAGTACTCCTGCGTACCAGTCCCCGCGCTCGGTGAGTGGAATCCCGGTGTACAGCCCAAGAAGATCGGGTTCGGGCGGGTCGTCCACAACCACCACGACCACGTTGTTCATCACTCTCGTCAGTTCGGGAGGAATCGTGTCCAGAGCCTCGGCCACGAGTTCCTCGAACCTTTCTCGCGAGACTTCGATCACACCCGCCATTGTGCCCCCGGTTTCCGGGTAGAGGGCGGAGCGGATGGATCTCAGCAAGCTCAGAAGTCTCACAAAGCGGGCCCGGAGAGGGCTTCGCAGCCTCGCCGTAGGGCGCGTCGCGCGCGGCGTGGCGGTCGTCGCGGTGGCCATAGCCTCGGCCTGGCTCGGCATCATGCTCGGTGGCCCCGTGCGCGCCAATGTCGGCCCCGTGGAACTCGGTATGACCGCCGAGCCGTCCTGGACGGGGGAGACCGTCCTCGACGCGCATCCGTTCGGCACGCTGCTGTTCGACACCCACGACGCGCCGGTCGGCCTGCGCGTCACCCTGGAGAACATCAACACCAGCAGGGTCGCCATGATCCTGGACAACCCACGGATGTCCTCCCACCTGCCCAGCATGATGGAGAAGGAGCTGCGCGAGGGGGTCAAGACCCTGGTCATCAGGGCTCTGGTGTGCGGCCTCGCGGGCGGGCTGCTCGGCTCGCTGATCGTCTTCCGCAGGCCGGGCCCCGCGCTGGCGGGCCTGCTGAGCGCCGCGGTCGCCATCGCGGGTACGGGCGCGGCCGTCGCGCTGACCTTCCACCCGAGGTCGGTGGTCGAGCCGAAGTACACCGGCCTGCTCGCCGGGGCGCCCTCGCTGGTCGGCGACGCCGAGTCGATCGTGACACGGTTCGAGTCGTACCGGACGCAGCTCGCCAAGCTGGTCAACAACGTCTCCCAGCTCTACGACACGGTCTCGGCCCTGCCGCTTTACGACTCCGATCCGGCCTCGATCAGGATCCTCCACGTCTCGGACATCCACCTCAATCCGATCGCCTGGAACGTCATCCGCTCGCTCACCGAGCAGTTCAAGATCGACGCGGTCGTGGACACCGGTGACCTGACCGACCACGGGACGGGCCCCGAGGACAAGTTCGCCGAGGAGATCGGCCGGCTGGGCCTGCCGTACGTGTTCGTCAGGGGCAACCACGACTCCGGTTCGACCCAGAAGGCGGTCGCGAAGCAGAAGGGCGCCGTCGTCCTCGACGACAAGGTCAAGACCGTGGCCGGGCTGCGCATCTACGGGCTCGGCGACCCCCGGTTCACCCCGGACAAGTCCGTTTCCGTCGACTCGGACCTGGAGGCGCTGGCGGCCGCCGGGCGCGAGCACGCCGCCAGACTCGCCCTGGAGGGCAAGCCCGTCGACCTGGTGGCCGTGCACGACCCGACGATCGCCAGGCAGTTCTCCGGCCGGACGCCCATGATCCTCGCGGGGCACTCCCACGAGAGATCGACCGAACTGCTGCCCTCTGGCACCCGGCTGCTCGTCCAGGGCTCCACGGGTGGGGCGGGCCTGCGGGCCCTGGAACACGACGAACCGACCCCCGTCGCGGCCTCGGTGCTGTACTTCGATCGCAAGTCACACCGCCTGCGGGCCTGGGACGACATCACCCTGGGAGGGCTGGGAGAACAATCCGTCCAGATCGAACGTCACGTCGAGAGCGCCCCTGGCCGTACAATTTCTCCTGGGCCGACTGTTTCCCCGTCTCCAACGGGGGCGACCGTCGGCGCCACGCCGCCTTAGCCGGAACGCCGCTTTGGCATCGGGGTCAAAAGTCCCCTATGCTTCAGAGGTCTCCAGCGGAAGACGGCAACGGAGCGGGACGCCAGTTCCGAGCCCCCATCGTCTAGTGGCCTAGGACACCGCCCTTTCAAGGCGGCGACACGGGTTCGAATCCCGTTGGGGGCACCTGCTGAGCGAAAGCTCACCGGGGAAACGGCAGGTCGAAGACCTCCGAAGAACTGGTAAGCTAAGCAAGGCAAGAAAGACGGAAGCGAAAACTTCCGACAAAAGCAAGGTCCTGTAGAGCAGTTTGGAGTGCTCGCCACCCTGTCAAGGTGGAGGTCGCGGGTTCAAGTCCCGTCAGGACCGCTCTGGTAGGTGTTCGATCCACCACCGAGGTCAGGTAGCTCAGTTGGTACGAGCGTCCGCCTGAAAAGCGGAAGGTCGGCAGTTCGACCCTGCCCCTGACCACAGCAGCTGAGCAGTAGGGAAGCCCCGAACGATCATCGTTCGGGGCTTTTTTGATCTCCGATACAGCAACGTCACCGGTCCGTAGAGGGCAGCCAGGGAACACCAGGACGTGCCTTGGACTCGGGACGGTTTGATGCGTGAGGCGAACCATCCCGAGGCCGAATCAAGGGTGCCACCGGCGGATCGGTTCTCCAGATACCTCGTGGCTCGATCTCCTGAAGGTATCTCTGTGAGAGGTCTCCAAACGATGTCGAAGTAGCACATGGGATAAGTCAGTCCCTTTTGGCGGACGATCGCCAATGCCCGCTGCCGCCTGCTGCGGTTCCGCGCAAGGAGCAGGCCTTGCATGACTCGCCCCTGCGGATCGGCATCCCGCACCCCTTTGGAGGTGCTGCCACGGAACGCCCAGGATACGCAGGGAGCGAAGCCGTAGGGTCTCAGTCGACAAGCGCGCCGGCGGTCAGGTTGGCGATCGTTCCGGTCATGGAGCCGGCTCGATCCGAGGCCAGGAACGCGGCCGTCTCCGCGATCTCGGAGAGCATGGGCAGCCTCTTCAGAAGCGTTCCCTGCACCATTGCTCCGCTTTCGAGTAGCTCCTGGACCGACTGCCCGGCCGCCGCCGCGGCTTGCTCGAAGAGGCCCTTGGTGTAGGAACCCGCCGCGGGCGCGTCGACGGCGGCGTGCGGACGGATGCCGATCACCCGGATGTTGCCGGGCGCCAGCTCCGCGGCCAGAACCCGCGAGAAGGCCTCCTTACCGGCGGCGCTCACGGCGTGCCCCAGGATGCCGCCCACAGCCAGCTTGGAACCCGGCTCGGACAGCGTCAGGATGACGCCGGGGCGCTCGCGACCCATGTGCCGTGCCACAGCCTTGCTCGTGATGAACAGCGCCCGCAGGTAGCCGTCGATCGGCCGCATGAACTCCTCCAGCGAGAGGTCGGCCAGCGAGGTGCCCTGGTCGTGCATGACACTCACGGCGTTGACGGCGATGTCGATGCCGCCGGCCGTCGCCGCGACCGTGTCGGCGTGTTTTTCGACCGACTGCTGGTCGAGAACGTCGACTTGCGCGGTCTCGACTGTTCCGCCTGCGGCGGTGATGTCACGTGCCACGGCGTCGAGTTTCTCCTGCGTACGCCCGGCGATGAACACTCTCGCGCCTTCCCGGGCGAACACCCGGGCGATCGCGCCGCCTATGGCGCCCCCGCCTCCATAGATGACAGCGTTCCTGTCGCCGAGCAGCGATCCACTCATGTTTGTCCCCCAAGGGTGGTTGGTTCTTCCGAAATGGCACACCGTCGCCGTCGGCTCAGGGGCCCAGGATGGAGAGCACCGTGCCACCGGCATACGAGCACGTCGATCGGTGCCGTCACCGTGGGCCCAGGTGTCCGGGATGGAGAGCACCGTGGTGGTCAGGCCGGTGATCACCGCGGGTGAGGTGGCGAAGGCGCCGATCACCGCGCCACCGGCATACGAGCACGTTGAACCGTTGGTCAGTCGTGCTTCTGACGCTGGATCTGTTCCGCGATGCGCTTGATGCGGTTCAGCCGCGCGTCCCAGGTTCTGCCGACTTCGTTCAGTTGCCGGACGGCGCGGGCGAGCTGTGCCTCGTCGACTTCGTAGCGTCGCTCGCGGCCCATCGGTGTCGCGCGTACGAGGCCCGCGCGATCGAGGACGCCCAGGTGTTTGGTGACCGCCTGGCGAGAGATCGGGAGACGATCGCTCAGGCTGGTCGGCGTACCGACTCCTTCCGCGAGCAGCAGGTCGAGCAGGCGGCGCCTGATCGGGTCGCCGATCGCCGACCAGAGTTCGTCGTCGACGGCGACGGTCATCGCGCCACCACGGAAGGGGCGTAGCTCCGCAGCAGGGGAAGGAACGTGTCCCAGCCGTGCTCGTGCTCGTGGAAGGCCTTCTCGAGCACGGCGGCCTCCCAGCCCTTCTCCCGCCAGCCGCTCTCGGTCAGGTGCAGGATCGTGCCGTCTCCGGAGGGTTCGAGCTCGAAGGTGATCAGGAGAGAGTTGTCCGCGTCGGGCAGCTGACCGTCCGGGGCGATCCAGCGGATCGCGAACCTGCGGGGCGGATCCACGTCGACCACCGTGATCGACTCGACCACGTCGGGGACGTCCCACACCAGTTCGCCGACGGCACCTGGCTCGGGCTCGAACGACGCGTCGTCGGACCACCACATCTTGATGTGCTCAGGACGACTCACCACATCGAACACGACCTCCGGCGCCGCGTCGATGTGGATCTCACGCTCCAGCTTTCCGAACTCCACCACGGACCTCCAACATGCAACCATCGGTTGCGCATCAACCTAGTGGCCGTGTCGACGATCCGCAACCTTTTGTTGCGTGACGGCTGCGAGGTGGGGTGGGGGATCGGCGTCACCACGTGAGATCTGCCGATGTAGGCGGGCCGGAGCGCGGCCCATGCCCGGACGGAGGGCGAGGCCGTACGGGGAAGCCTGGTCGTGGCGTCGCCCGATGCGCCATGGCGCCCGCGGTTGTGAAGACCGCGGGCGCCATGGGTTTTCGGGGCCTCCTTACGGGTTGACCTTCACCTGGACCGCCGGGGCCGTGCCGATTCGGACGTCAAGGACGATCGACTTGCCGGCGCGGAGGGCGGCGCGGGCCTCGTCGCGGAGGTTGAGCTTCAGGTCCCGGGTCTTGCCGGGCTGGAGCGTGACCTTCTTTTCGTCGACGGGACGGCCGCCGTGGGAGACGGTGACATCCTCCTGGCACTTTCCCTTGCCCGTGCAGATCAGGGTGATCGTCACCTGGGCGGGGGCGTTCCCCTGCGTCTTGACCGTGGCGGTGACGGTGTCGTGGAGCACCCTCATCCCCGTGGGCTCGGGTACCCGGGACAGGAGCGGGGCGACGTAGCGCTTCGTGTCACCGGAGGTGTTGAGCGCGAGGGTCGTCCCGTCCGGCTGGTTCAGGAGCACGGTCAGCGTCGCGTTGCCCTGCTCGTCGAGGCGGGCCTCCCCGAGGTAGGCGATGTCGCCTCCGGCCGGAGCCGACGCGGAGGCGCCGGCCTTCAGCAGGAGGAACGACAGCTGCTTGGCCGCAGTGGCGGCCCCCGCCGAAACCGTCACCGTGACGGTGCCGTTGTCGTTCACGACCGCCTGGTGGCGGATGCCGTCGGTCTCGGTGGCCTTGGCCGCCGCCGCTGGGACCACGGTGGTGAACGCGACGGTCTGCGCCGGGGCCGCCGAAGCCGCCGCGGCAGGCGTCGCGGCCTCCTCAGTGGCGGGGTTCTCGGCGGCAGGGCTCGCGGGTTCCGGCGCGGTGGTGGGTGCCGCAGACGGCGCGGTGGTGGGTGCCGCCGTCTCCTCAGTGGTGGGCGCGGTGGTGGGTGCGGTGGCGGGTGTCGTCAGGGCGGCGCGCAGGACCGGCCGGCCGAGGCCGGTGTCCCACCGCCAGACCTTCTCCAGGTCCCACCCGATCGACGCGTAGGTGGCCGGGTCGGCGGCCTGCGCGACGGTGACGGTGGTGCCGTTGAAGCTCTCCGGCGCGGTTGAGCCGATGCTCTGCACCGACGCGACCAGGGTTTCGACGGCGAGGTTGTGCTCGACGGTCGGCGCGCCCCCGCTCAGGGTGCGGGCGACGATTCGGTGGGCCCATCCGGTCGCGGTCACCGTCGGGTTGAGCGCGACGTTGTTCCGGATGGTGGTGCCGGTGTAGGCGTAGCCGCTGATGCCGGCCGCGGACTCGCTCTTCGGTACGGTCACCGCGCCGGTGGCGTAGTTCCGCTCGATGAGGCTGCCGCCGGCGGAGCACTGGGCGGCGCCGCCGGCGATGCCGACGAGTCCGCCCGCGTACTTGCCGCCGGTCGTCGAGACGGTCGTCGCCGACCACGAGTCGCGCAGCACGCCGCAGCTGTAGCCGACGATGCCGCCGACCGTGGTGGCGCCGACGATCGAACCGCTGGTGGCGACCCGCTCAACGGTGCCGTCGAGACGGTCGGCCAGCGGGCCCACGTTCCCCGTGGTGGTGTTCACCGAGGCTCCGGCGAGGGTCAGGTCGTGCACCTTGCCGGTGACGGAGGTGAACAGGCCGCCGACGGAGGAGGCGTAGCCGCTCAGGGTGTGGCCCGCTCCGTCCAGTTCGCCGGTGAACGCGGGGGTGATCGGGGCGACGCCGGTCAGGTCGAGGTCCGCGGCGAGCCGGAACCTCTCCGCCGGGTAGGCGGTGATCTGACCCAGGTCGGCCGTCTTCCGCACGAGGTAGAAGCCGTCGGCGTCCCGCGTCAGAGCCGGGCCCGTGGGCTCGGGCTCGGAGACGGCGGGGACGTCCTCGGGTACGGCGCGCAGTACGGGCCGCCTGCCGTCCTCGTCCCACTTCCAGACCGTGGTGAGGTCGAAGCCGAGCTTGCCGGTCCAGAAGTCCTGGCTGTGGGCCTCGGCCTTGGTCGCGGTGGCGCCGTTGAGCGTCGCCGGACCGATCGTGGTCTCCTGCTGCGTGGTGGCCTGGAGGGTCTCCACCGCCCAGTTCCCCTCAAGCGTGGCGACGTTGTTCGCCAGCACCCGGCCCAGGAAGCGGTGCGCCCAGGACGGCGCGGTGACCGTCGGGTTGAGCGCGATCGAGTTCCGGATCGTGGTGCCGGTGTAGCCGTACCCGGCCACGCCTCCGTCGTTGCGGCCGTCCGCGAGGACGGCGCCCGTGGCGAAGGCCCGCTCGGTGAGCGATCCCGCCAGCGCGACGCCGATGACCCCGCCCGCCTCGGTGGACAGCGCGTGCACGTCCGCCGTGGAGTAGACGTCACGGACGACGCCCTGGGAGTCGCCGAGCAGACCGCCGACCCGCGAGGACCCGGTCACCGAGCCGGAGACCCACACGCGCTCTACGGTGCCGGTGCTCGCGCCCGCCAGGATGCCCGCGCGCGCGGTGGTTCCGGTCACCTTGGCGCCGACGATCGCGAGGTCGTGGACGTTCCCGGACACCTGCGTGAACAGACCGCCTGTCGAGGTCAGGCCCTTGATCGTGTGGCCCGCGCCGTCCAGTTCACCGGTGAACGCGCCCGGCAGGGTGGTGAACGGCTTTCCGCTCAGGTCGATGTCGGCGCCGAGCACATAGTCATACGAGAGGTGCGTACCGATCTGGGCAAGATCGTCGGCGCTCTTGACGATGTGGAAGCCCCTGTCGTCCTTCGGCAGCTGGGGAGCCTCACCGGCCTGCAGCGTCTCGGGCGCCACCTTCAGGGTCGGCCGCGCGCCGATCTCGTTCCACTGCCAGACGTTGGTGAAGTCCCAGCCGCGCGCCTCGTAGAAGGACTGCTTGCGGAGCTCCGCAGGGGGGACGACGTTGCCCCTCTGGTTGCCCGCCGCGGGCGGGTCGGTCAGCGTCTGCCCGCTGATCGGTACGGCCCGGCTGACGTGGTTGTCCTCCAGCGAGGCCGCCTGCCCGGCGAGCACACGGCCGAGGATGGCGTGCGCGTAGCTGGTGCCGGAGACGTTCGAGTTCAGCGCGACCGAGTGGCCGATCTCGGTCGCGTCGTACCCGTAGGCCGCGATGCCGCCCGCCGACGCCCCGGCCGAGGTGACCGAGCCGGTGGCCAGCACGTTCTGGGTGACGGAGCCGCCCATGGCGACGCCGACGACGCCGCCGACGTACTGGGCCGTGGCCTTGACGTTCACCGTCGAGACGCTGTCGCGGACGATGCCGAACTGGTGGCCGGTGATGCCGCCGACATAGCTCGCGGCGGTCAGCGACCCGTCGGCGCGGACCCGCTCGATCGTGCCGTGGTTGATGTCGGCGACGAGGCCTGCCGGGGTGCGGTCGGTGGTGGCGTCGCCGTTGACGACCAGGTTCACGATCGTGCCGTAGTTGTCGGCGAACAGGCCGGGCCCCTGGCCGGGGATCGCGGACAGGCCGGAGACGGTGTGCCCGGCGCCGTCGAACACGCCGGTGAAGGCGATCGTGCGGCCGATCTGGGAACGGCCGAGGCCGCTCAGGTTCAGGTCGCCTGCGAGCCTGTAGTGCCCGGCCGGGTCGTTGTCGATCTTCGCCAGGTCGTCGGCGGAGTCGATCAGGTAGGGAGTCTGGGCGGTGCCGTCACCGGCCAGGCCCTCGCGCAGGGTCACGGCGGGCCGTAGCGGTTTGCCGGACTTCAGCGAGTCCCAGACGAACAGCCTGACGGTCGAGCTCGGCGCGACCGTGAGCGGCTTTTCGAAACGGATGTACTGCTCACGGCCGGTGTGGTTGAGCGTGACGTCGGCCGAGCGCACGTCGATCATCTTCTGCTGCGAGGCGTCGTATGTCGCGGCCATGACGGTCAGCCTGTCGAGGCTGCCCGGGGACGAGATGAGCCCGACGCCGTCCAGCTCGCGGTTCTTGATCTCGGCGGAGGAGACCTTCCAGGTGCCCTGCGGCTTGGTGACGGTGAAGTCGTCGACCACCCGGCCGTCGATCTTGTACGCCGTCAGTCGCAGGCCCGCGTCGGTGGCCGTCAGGACACCGCCCATCTGGACGTCCTCGTCGTCGACCTTGTCGTCCCACCAGTGCTTCGCGTTCTCGTAGAACTTGGGCCCGGACGAGCCCATCGTCACGAACGTGGTGCCCTCGGCCGTCTCCGCCGGCGTCTGGGCCAGCCGGCCCTCGTAGATCGTGGAGCGCTTGTAGACGTGGTCGTGAGCGCCGATGTACATGTCGACGCCGAGCTGGTCGAGGACGCGCGTGACCTTCTCACGGTCGATGTCCATGCCCGCGTCGGCCCCGTGGCGGCCGCCGTAGTAGGAGAAGTGCCCGAGGGCGACGTTCCACTTCTTGTCCGAGGCCCGGACGTCCTTCACCAGCCAGGCGAGCTGGTCGTCGAGACGGGAGGTGGAGCTGAGGACGGAGAAGTGGATCTGCCCGCGGTCGAACGAGTAGTTGGCCTCGCCCACGGCGCCGTTCTTGGGCAGCGCGAACATGTTGGTGAAGACCGAGGCGGGCTCGACGGCGACCGAGTTGTAGTCGGGGTCCTCGTAGGTCTCGTGGTTACCCTTGACGGCCGCGTACTGCGTGTCGAAGCCGGACAGGAGCGCGTCGTTGATCTCGCCCCACATCCTGGTGCGGCCGCCGTCCTCGACGAGGTCACCGAGCTGCATGACGGTGCCGCCGCCGGGAGCCTTGGACTTCAGCTGGTCGAGGACCTTGCCCGGCAGCTTGAGGCTGTCGGCGTTGCTGTCGGGGACCTGGACGTCGCCGAGGATGTAGACGGGCTCGCTGTCGGTCCCGCCCGCGCGGAACCGGCCCTTGACGTCCGTCCAGGCGGCCGGGTCGGCGGCCTTCGGGGCGGCGCCGTTCCTGGTGACGCCGAGGCGGTACCGGTAGGACGTGCCGACCTTCAGGCCGGTCAGCCGGAACTCGTGGGAGCGCAGCGTCTGGCCTGTGACGGAGTGCTGGAACTTGGGCTCGTCGTTGCCGACGGTCGACGTCTCGTACGGGCTGTCGCCGGTCGAGGTGAGGACCTGGGCCCTGGACCAGTCGTCGCCGCCCTCCGGCAGGATCTGCGCGTAGACGTGCTGGATGTCCCGGTCGGTCGTGACGGCGATGCCCGCTGTGCCGGGCTTGGCGCCCACGGCCACGTTGTTGGTGAAGCGGAACACGCCCGCCGGGTCCTGCGTCCTCTGGTCGATCTGGATCCGGCGCAGCTCGGCGTTGGTGTTGCCCTTGTCGTCGGTCGCCTTCGCGACGACGAACGTGTCGTCGTAGGAGCGGATCTGGAAGGCGCCGTCCTTGACCGGGACCTGGCCCGCGGAGTCCCACACCTCAAGGGCGGTGGTCGGCTGCCTGCCGGAGTCGTCGGTGGCGCTCACCTGCGGCAGCGTGACCGCCTGGCCGTACCGGGCGGTGGCGGGCACGTCGGCGACGGTGATCTGCGGGGCGTAGTTCGCGCCGCTCGTCGTCTCGCCGATCCAGATCGGGGCGGAGACGAGGAAGTTGCCGTCGGCCTGGTCGGCGCGGACGTAGTAGAAGTCGCCGTCCTTGACGTCCAGCTTCTTCTTCAGCGTCAGGTCGTTGCCGCTGAGCCTGCCGAAGTCGTGGGCGACCTTCCCGCCGTTGGTGATCAGCTGCGCGCCGGTGAAGGAGTCCTTGGCGTCGGGGTCCCTCAGCTGGAGCTCGGCGTCCAGGGTGGTGGTGCCCGCGGGCAGGATCGAGCCCATCAGCCTGCCGTTGCCGCCGAAGGCGAGGACGGCGTTGACGTCTCCTGTGGAGTACGTGCTGCGGTCGCGCATCGCCGCGTAGAGGTCGTCCAGGCTCCTGCCCTTGGCCCAGATGCCGGTGATCGACGGGTTGCTCGTGACCCAGGTCGCGGAGTGCTCGTCGCCGTTCCAGACCGGGGACAGGTGCCAGCCCGCGTCCAGCGCCTTCTGGAACTCCCTGGCCTGGTCCGGGGACTTGACCTCGATCAGCTCCATGCGGTCGTCGGCGGTCCTGTCCAGGCCCTTGAAGCCGAAGAACTCGCCCTTGCCCGTGGGTGAGGGGTGGTTGAACTGGCCGATCGCGTTCGGGTCCTGCTTGAGGCGGGCGAGGTAGGTGAAGTAGTCGTACTTCATGTCGCCGACGCCGAAGCCGTTGGCGAACCCGTCGACGGTGCCCTTCTCCGTGGCCCTGGCCGTCGCGTGCCAGCCGGTGTTGAAGAGGTTGATGTGGCCGGTGCCGTCGTACCAGGTGTTCTCGATGGCGGGGGCCACGGTGAGGTCGGTCTGGGACGCGTTGAACTTGTCCGCCAGTTCGTGCAGGGCACGCCACTCGTCCGAGTCGGCGTCCCGCCAGTCCTTGATGAAGTCGTCGCCGTTGCGGATGTCCCACATCACGTCGTGCTCGGTGAGGGCGAAGAAGTCCGCGTCCGTCTTGTCGCGCACGTAGGCGAACGCCGCGCTCGGGTTCTCGGCTCCGTCGCTCATTCCGGTGTGCGCGTGGAACTCACCGGTGTACAGGGACTTGCCGAGGTAGGTCGGCCGATTCTCGGCCGCCGAGGCCGGGGAGGCCGGCGCGACGACGAGTGCGCCGGCCGTGAGTGCGATCGCGGTGATCGCACCGGGCCAGGCAGGGGGTCGTGGTGCGCTGCTGCGCGTCATGTTTCTGCCGTTCCAGGTGATTCCAGTGTGCTGATCACAGAAATCACGGCGGGTGGAACGGCTCGCTGCGCGTGCGTGTAGTGAAGGTGAACGATCAACAAATCCCGACAATGATCACATTTTGGATCTATCAGACAAGCCGCCCAACGGGCTTGTTCGGTGATCAGATGGGCGCCGCGGTCACGTTTGATCGACGGTCATTCGTGAAGACCGGCCCGGCCCTTGGCGATCGGACCTGCGCAGGTCGGCGCTGCCCCCGTGGCGAGCGCCGACCGCGCGGGCGGAACCTCCCGGTTCCTCCGGAGGCAGGACCGGTAAGGTCCCTCCAGCGAACCAGCTCTGACGGACCGGCGGCAGGCGCGTGACCGGCGGTTGACCGGCGGTTTGGCCGGTGGTTCTGCCATGGGCGGCGCGAACATGATCGAGAACCGTGAACCGGAGGGAAGGGAATCGATGTTCGGCAGCGTGCTGCGCGACTTCCGGGTTCGGGCACTGCTCACGCAGGAGGAGCTGGCCGAGCTGTCCGGCGTCAGTGAGCGGCAGATCCGGGAGATCGAGTCCGGCCGTGTCGCGGTGCCCCGTTCCAGTACGGTCCGGGTGCTCGCCGACACGCTGAAGCTGTCCTCCGCGGACCGGGCCGCCTTCCAGCTCGCCGCGCAGCCGGAGGCCGGACCCCCACCGGTACCCGCGCAACTCCCCGCCGACGTCGACGGATTCACCGGTCGTGCCGACGCGCTGCGCGCCCTCGACGCGGCCACGGCCGCGGTGGTCACCGTCTCGGGTGCCGCCGGGGTCGGCAAGACCTCACTCGTCGTGCACTGGTCCCACCTGGCCGCGCCCGGCTTTCCCGACGGCCAGCTGTACGTCGACCTGCGCGGGTTCTCCCAGCACGCCACGGTCGATCCCGCCGAGGTGATCCGCGGGTTCCTGGACGCCCTCGGGGTGCCGTTCGACCGCATCCCGTCCGGGGTCGCGGCGCAGGCGGCGCTCTACCGCAGCTGGACGGCCGGCCGCCGCCTGCTGGTCGTGCTCGACAACGCCCGCGACGCCGAGCAGGTCCGGCCGCTGCTGCCGGCCGGGCCCGCCGCCCGTACGGTCGTCACCAGCCGCAGGCAGCTCACCGCCCTGGTCGCCGAGACCGGCGCCGCCGCGCTGACGCTGGACGTCCTGGACATCGAGGAGGCGGTCGAGCTGCTCGACCACCGCCTCGGCATCACCGCCTCCCCGCCCAAGGCCGAGACCGGGCAAGGCTCTTCGGTCGGCCCGGGGCCAGGGAGCGCGGGCGGCGACGCCGTGGCCGCGATCGCGGCCGCGTGCGGACGGCTCCCGCTGGCGTTGGCGCTGGTCGGCGCGCGAGCGCAGCTGACCGGTTTCCCGCCCGCGGTGATCGCCGCGGAGCTGCGCCACCCGGGCAGTCGGCTCGCGGCCCTTGAGATCGACGTCGTGTTCTCCTGGTCCTACGACGCGCTGAGCCGGGAGGCGGCCCGGCTGTTCCGGCTGCTCGGGCTCGCCGCGGGAGCCGACATCTCGGTGGCGGCCGCGGCGGCGCTGGCCGGCAGGGCGCTGCCCGAGATACGGCGGACGCTGGCCGAACTGACCCACTCCAGCCTGGTCACCGAGCACGCGCCGGGCCGCTACCGGATGCATGACCTGCTGCATGTCTACGCCGCCGAGCGGGCCAGGGCCGAGGAGGCCGACGCCGTACGGCAGGCCGCGCTGACCCGGTTGCTCGACCACTACACGCACACCGCCTACCACGCCGACCTGGTGCTGAACCCGGTGCGCGCGCCCATCCCGATGACCATCGGCACGCCGGCCGAGGGGGCCGAGCCGAAGCACACGATCGACCTCCCCGCCGCCCTGGAATGGCTGCGGACCGAGCACGCGGTGCTGCTGACCGCGCTGCGGCAGGCCGAGGAGGAGGGCATGCACCGGCACGCGTGGCAGCTGAGCTGGGCGTTGGACACCTTCCTGAACGACGAGCGGCGCTGGCACGACGAAGGGGCGGCGTGGGCGGTCGCGTTGCGCGCGGCCACCGCCATGACCGACCGGCCCGCGGCGGCGCACGCGCACCGCTTCCTGAGCGCCGTGAACGGCAGGCTGGACCGGTTCGACGACGCGCACACCCACATGCGGGAGGCGCTTGAGCTGAGCCTCGCCGCCGGAGACCGGGCGGGAGAGGCGGAGAACCGCTTCGTGCTGAGCTACGTCTACTGGCTGCAGGGCGACGGCGAGCACGCGCTCGACCAGGCGGAGCGGTCGTTGTCGCTCTTCGCCGAGCTCGACGTTCCGCTCTGGGAGGGCAAGGCGAGCCTCGCGGTCGGCTGGTACCACTCCGAGCTCGGCGCCTACCAGGAGGCGTTGCCGTTCCAGTTGCGGGCGCTGGAGCTGCAGCGACGGGCGGGGGACCGGGCCAACGAGGTGGTCACCCTGGACACGCTCGGCCTGCTGTACCAGCGGCTGGGCGACCCGGAGGCCGCGATCCCGCACTACCAGGCCGGTCTCCGGCTGGTCGGCGCGACGGAGAGCCCCGAGTTACGGGCCCAGCTCCTCGGGCACCTCGGCGACGCGAGCGAGGCCGTCGGCGACCTCCAGACAGCCCGTGAGCACTGGCTGGAGGCGTACCGGATCTTCAGTGAACTCGGCCGCCCCCAGGCCGGTGACCTGCGCCGTAAGCTTCAGCCGCCGGGCTCAGGGTGACGGGGTTCAGGCCGGTACGGAGACTCGGCCCTTTTACGCGCTCTCTGTCGTGATAAATGAGAACTATCGTGACTTTCATGGAAAACTTCCCTCAGCGCAGGGACCCCCAGACGTCGAACCTGCGCGCCTCGGACAGCAACAGGGAGCAGGTCTCCGCCCTGCTCGGTGAGGCCCTGAGCACCGGCCAGCTGGCCTACGAGGAGTACTCCGAACGCCTGGACAGGCTCTACCAGGCCAAGACGGTTGGGGAACTTGAGGTTCTCACCAGCGATCTGCAGGTCGAGCGGCACCGTCCGGCCACGAGCCCGGTGTCCTACGTCCCGGGCACGAACTCCGAACCCGAGAACGTCATCGCCATCTTCGGCGGCACCGACCGCAAGGGTCGCTGGCGGGTACGGCGGCGCATCAGGGGTCTGGCCCTTTTCGGCGGGATGCGGTTCGACATGACCGACGCCGAGTTCGAGGCCAAGGAGATCGAGATCACGATCAACGCCGTCTTCGGCGGGGCCGAGATCATCGTGCCCGAGGGGGTGGAGGTGCGCTGCCAGGGGGTGGGCATCTTCGGCGGCTTCGACGTGCACGGCGGCCCGGACATCGACCCGTCGGCGCCGGTGATCGTGGTCAAGGGTCTGGCGCTGTTCGGCGGTGTGAGCGGCAAGGCCAAGCGCAGGCGTGAACGCTGACCGGCCGGTGACCTGCCGGCCACGGGTGTCGCCTGCCGTTCCGGCGCGGCGGGTTCAGGCGATGGGCCGACGAGAACGGCCTACTTGGCGGCCTTTGAGCCCATCTGAATGGGTTCACGCCTTGGCAGGGGACGGCCTTTCCGCGGGGCTGGTGGGTGGAATGGCGTGGGATCTAACGTAGTAGGCCCGCTGATGATGGCGCCTGATCCGTTGTGGAGACAGGGCTTGTAACGTGTGTTCTGGCGCAGTGCGCTTTCCGTTTCTGCTTTTCGAGCCCGGGTGGTGGGGACCTTCGCACGGACCGGGGAGACGGCTGACGGTATGGAGCGATCGGGGGAGGCGCGTGAACAGGTGGCAGACGGACTACCCTCGCCGTCCTCGCGGTCGTGCCGTCGGCCGTACGGCTGTGCGAGGACGGGCTGGGGTGGCTCGGTGTGGATGTCCGGCTGCCGGGAGTTCATGGGTGCCGGGCCGGTGTCCATGCCCGGCACCGTCCTGACGACCGCGTTCGCCGACCTCGGCGGCGTGCCGCGGCGGCCGTTCAGGGGTGGAGGTCGCCCGGCGGTGGGGATGCCAGACCGTCGTACGTGTGGAACGGCAGACCACGCGGTTCCGGCGCACCGACCGGCGACGGGGTTCGCCGAGGCGGGTCCATCACGCCGACTGGCGGGCGGACTCTCCAAGGGCGGAGAAGAGCGCGGCGGCCGAGACGAGCGTGAGGTGATGGTGCCACCCGGGGAAGGACCGTCCCTCGAAGTCCCGCAGCCCGAAGCGGTCCTCGAACTGCCGGATGGCGGATCGGGTGTAGTGACGCATTCGCTGGATCGTGGTCATGTCCCGGATGGCGGAGGCCGGCAGGTTGGTGAGCCAGGAGCGGTCTGTTCGCCGGCCCACGGTCTGTTCCCTGATGAGTCTGATGGAGGCCTCTTCAAGGTTCCGGTTCGCCCTGGACTGCGGGCGCAACAGTGCCGTGGTGACGTGGTGGACCTGCGGCTGCCTCCGCGTGTTCGCCGTCGAGCCGATCACCACCAGCGATCGCTGCGGCCGGTCCTGGCAGGTCCTGTCGGGTCTTCGCAGCGAGTCCGTACGGATGGGGGGAAAGGAACACGCCGTCTGCACGGCCAGCGACGGGCTGCCGAGAAGGGTGTCGACGTTGCCCTCGACCTGGATCAGGAAACTCCTGGAACGGCGCAGCAGTCCCTCGGCCAGGGTCAGTGCGTCGTCGGGTTTGGCCCCGGTGACGATCGGTGGCACCGGGGAGATTCCCCACTCCGTCGTCAGCTCGTCGACCATCTCCAGCGCCAGTTCCATCTCCGAACACGCCTCGACGCTGTCCGGGATGCGGGTACGGGCGCGTTTGTTTTGGTCCGCCAGCCAGCGGTTGGAGAGGTGGAGCCGCCAGTTCAGCGGGAAACAGCCGAAGTCGTCCGCGGCGACGATACTGATGCCCAACTGACTGTTGACGGTCCTGCCCTGGTACTGCACGAAGCGGGGTTCGACACCGACGGAGTGCTCTCCTCTCTTGGGGATCACCGAGTTCTCGATGACCCAGGCCGTCGGGCGTATCAGCCGGTGGGCGCTCGATGCCAGCCGGGCGCGTACGGGGCCCCAGTCCCAGGGGCTCTGGTTGACGAACTGCTGCAGGGATTGTGTGGCCGACGTGTCGGCGAGAACGGCGTCCGCGATATTCCGAATTGATTTCCTCCCTTGCACCTTGAGAAGGCCGCGAAGGTACACCTCGGCCCAGCGACGCTGGTCGGCTCGTGGGAGTGAGCCGAACACCGTCCGGGTGAATTGGGTGAGGCCGTCACAGCCTACTGACGAGTAGGTTTCCTCCGACTTTTCTTCCCCCGGCATGTCACTCCTAAATGTCCTGGACGAACGAGTGATCCTGGCAATCATCATCAGCCGTCTGACCGCTGGCAAGCCCTAATCTCACGAAGTGGTGACAAAATCTGCCGGACCACGTGTGAATCGCCGATGCGGGCCGAGTTTCACTGCGGAGTGTCGGTGGATAAAAGCGCACAGTGTCGAAGGTTCGGGAAATGGCCTTCACGGATCGTTCAAATATTCGTGTGATCTGCATCACATCGATGCTTTTCACTCTCCGGAAAAGACGGGGGAGGCGGTCGGCGCGCCGGAGAAGTCCCTGGTGGCCGGGTGGCTTGGCGGAAGAAAGGGGTTGAAAGTGCTGTTTCCCTGTGTTCTGGGCCGATGTGTGAAGGCGGGTTCGCCGATGGGGGCCGCTGCGTGCCGTGCCGTACGGGCCTGGATGGGGTGATTGTGTCGTTTGGCTCCGGCTAATGGCCGTCACGAAAGCCGGGCCGGGTGGTCGTGATCGCAGGATCCGGGGAAAAGGAATCTGTGAATATCGGATAAACGGCCCAATCGGCACTCGGGGATTCGATCCCGAACCCCGTGCTTGGTAATGGCGTTACCAGCAAGAACATTACCGGTCTACGGGATGCCTGTTTCCGCATGTCGTTTCCTGGGAGGATGGCGGACATGTCCCATGGATTCACTGTTTCCCGGGCCGCCGAGACGACGGGGAGCGCACGATGATCGCGCTGGTCACCGGCGGAAACCGAGGCATCGGCAAGGAGGTCTGCCGGCAGCTCGCCTCGCGCGATTACACGGTTCTCCTCACGGCCCGTTCCCGCGAGCGGGCCGAGGGCGCCGCCGGGAGGATGGGGGAGAACGTCCTTCCGCTCCGCCTGGACGTGACGAGTCCCGAGGACATCGAGGCCGTGGCACGGGAGGTCGAGGATCGGTACGGGCGGCTGGACGTCCTGGTGAACAACGCCGCCATCACCTACGACACGTGGCAGTCGGCGGTCGAGGCCGATCTGGACGTCGTGCGGGAGGCGCTGGAGACCAACCTCTACGGGGCGTGGCGGCTGACCCAGGCCCTCGTGCCGTCGCTGCGCGAGGGGAAGCGGCCCAGGGTGGTCAACGTGTCGAGCGGGGCCGGTTCCCTGACCGAGATGGGCGGCGGGACCCCCGCCTACACGATCTCCAAGGTCGCGCTCAACGCGTTGACGCGGATGCTCGCCTCGGAGCTGCGGGGCAGCCGGATCCTCGTTAACGCGGTCTGCCCCGGCTGGGTCGCGACCGACATGGGAGGCCCCGGCGGCAGGCCCGTCGCCGAGGGGGCGGCCGGAATCGTCTGGGCCGCGACCCTGCCCGGCGACGGGCCGACCGGGGGCTTCTTCCGCGACCGCCGGCGGGTTCCCTGGTGAGTCTCACGCCCCCTCAGCAGAGCCGGTCAAGGGCGCCGAGCGGGATCACCGCCCAGGGGGGACGGAACCGGCTCTCGTAGACGGTCTCGTAGACGGCCTTCTCCATCTCGAAGGCCCGTAGCAGGTCCCGGTGCCCGGCGGTCGGGCCGCCGGTGCGCTCGCCGTACCCGCTGAGGAACGCCTCGCGGGTGAGCGCGGTCCACCTCTCGGCGAGGCGCGTCGCCGTCTCGTCGCCGTCCGGCGAGCCGTACGTTGTGAGGAGGTGGTGCCGGGCGGCGTAGTCGAAGGACCGGAGCATCCCGGCGACGTCCCGCAACGGAGACTGCGGCACGGTCCTCTCCCGTAGCGGGGCCGTCGGCTCCCCCTCGAAGTCGATGAGGAGCCACCGGTCCGCGGCACGCAGCGTCTGTCCCAGGTGAAGGTCGCCGTGGATCCGGTGCGTCGGCGCCCCGGGCGGCAGGTCGGCCACCGCGGAGAACGCCGCGCGCACCGCGCGTTCGTGACGGCGCAGCGCGGGTACGGCGGCCAGCGCGTTCCTGAGCCTGTCCCGCAGCCCCGCCGAGAGCCGTTCCAAGGCGGCGGTGTCCATCGGCTCACCGCCCAGGCACCGGGACAGGTCGGCGTGGACCGCCGCGACGGCGCGTCCGAGTCGGCGTGCCTGCGCGGCGAAGGGAGGCGGCCCGTCGCCCCGGTGGAGGCCCTGAAGATCGTCGAGGGCGGCCGACCAGCCGTCACGACCGTGCGGCACGAACCGGTGCAGTACGGCCAGCGTGGTGAGCCGCCCCCGCACGGGACCCTCGACCGCCCCCAGGAGCGGGGCGACGTGCCGGGAGCCCATGCCTGTCAGGGCACGGTGTATCTCCAGCTCGGGATTGAGGCCGGGGGTCAGCCGCCGGAACACCTTCATGATGACCCGCTCGCCGAGCACGACCGAGGAGTTGGACTGCTCGGCGTCCACGAGCCTGGCCACCGGGGGACGGACAGGATCGGCCACCGGGAGGCGGGACGGGTCCACGGCCGTGAGCCGCAGGCCGTGCCGTAGCCCTCCGTTCCCCCCGGCACGCCCTCCGGAGAGGACTCCGGCGAGCAGCCCGCCGACCAGCTCGGGATCGCGCAGGCCGTCGTGGGCCACCGGCCCGCCGGGCCCCGTGGCACCGATCGGGCCCATGTCCTCCCGCGCGTGCCCGCGCAGGCTCAACGGGAGCTGGTACAGCTCGGCCGGGCCCCCGTCGGCGAAGGTCACCTCAACGACGAGCAGCAGGCGACCGGGGCCGTCCCGGCCGGCGGCCCCGGGCAGCGCCGTACTCCACACGGTGCTCACCCCGCGTACGGCGCGTCCCTTCGACGCGAACCACCGCTGCGTGGGAAGCCACGCGGCGAGTGGGCCGGCGAGGCGGGACCCGAGATCCGGGTGCGGGCCGGCCCAGGTCGTCACCGTCCTTCCTCCACGAGATCCCCGGGGGGAAGGACGGAGAACCAGAAGAAACCATGCCCGGACAGGGTGAGACGGTAGAAGTCCGCGGTGGCCGGGGGGAACGTGACGCCTCCGGTCAGCTCCCGCAGGACCGACCCGGGCGGCGCGGGGACGCGCAGCTGTACGGCCTGCGGGAAACGGGACAGGTTGTTGACGCAGATGACCAGGTCCTCCGGCTCCCCGGGGGCGTCCAGGCGGCGGGCGAACGCCAGGACACCGGGGTTGTCCCCTTCGAGCGGGACGTACTCGCCCAGGCCGAAGACCGGGTGGCGCTTGCGGATGTCGATCATGCGCTTGGTCCAGTGCAGGAGGGAGCCGGAGCTCTTCTGCTGGGCCTCGACG
>NZ_JBIAVG010000014.1:203250-249998 GCF_042893955.1 Streptosporangium sp. NPDC001559 | reverse complement strand
GATCCGTTCTCGGTGCCGCGTCGCGCGATCAGCGGGCGGATGCCCAAGGCGCGGACCTGCTTGCGGTACTTGTCGTGGTCGTAGCCGCGATCGGCCAGGACCACGTCGGGACGCCTGCGGGGCCGGCCGCGCTTGCCGCGCACCGGCGGGATCGCCTCCAGCAACGGCATCAGCTGGGTGACGTCGTTGCGGTTGCCGCCGGTCAGGATGACGGCCAGCGGGATGCCGCCTGCGTCGACGATCAGGTAGTGTTTGCTGCCGGATCGTCCGCGGTCGACCGGGCTCGGGCCGGTCTGCGCCCCCCTTTTAGGGCTCTGATGTGGGAGGAGTCCACCGAGGCTCGGGAGAAGTCGATCGCGCCCGCGGCTCTGAGCCTGGCCAGGAGCACCTCGTGCAGGCGCTGCCAGACCCCGGCCTTGTGCCACTCGTTCAGCCGCCGCCGGCACGTCATGCCCGAGCCGTACCCAAGTTCTTGGGGCAGGTGCTCCCAGGAGATTCCGGTGTGCAGCACGAACAGGATGCCCTGCAGCGCCAGGCGGTCATCCAGACGCTTTCGCCCTGGCCAGCGGGCCCGCCGCTGATGTTTGGGCAACAACGGCTCGATGACCGCCCACAGCTCGTCGCCGACCTCCCACGGCTTCAGCCGCGCCAACCGGCCCACCCCTCTCGCTGTCGTTACAGCGAGAGATCAAACCACAACAGAGATCATTCAGTTAGGAGCCATAAGGGGGAGGGTCACTCAGGACCGGCTCGCTGCCCAGCTCAGGGTTCCAGTGGGCCATGATCGATGCAGTTCCCAAGCTGAAAGCGCGGGTTCGATTCCCGTCATCCGCTCCACGCGCGAAGGCCCAGGTCAGGACGCTGACCTAGTCTCGCACCTTGGTCATTTCAGGGCCATGTCCATGTCCCGTTGCGAGCGTTCTAACAGGCGGCACATACTGGTGGGGATGAAGTCAGCCAGCGGCGCGCCCCGTCGCCACCTGTCCACAAGTCCCTTCAAGCCTCCGCCCCCCGCCCCGCCTGCCGAGCGGTTCAGCGTGAACGACCAAGTGACCCATGATCGATATGGTCTCGGCGTCGTCATCGCTGTAGAAGACGAGATCGCCGTGTTCGTCGATTTCGGATCGCGGCAGCAACGAATCACTACACCGTTCAACAGGCTGTACAAACTCTGAGACCGCTGTCATACAGGAAAGCACGCAGCGCGAGCACATCCATGCCGGCGTCTAGCTCGGCCGAGCCGGCGTCCAAAGGACCGTGTGGAGACGTTCCTTCCTCGGCCCGGCCATACGACCATGGGCATGCCGCGAGGAAGCAGAAGCCATGCCCCGTGCCCGTTGCATGCCCGTCAGTGAGGAGACCATGAGGGGCTCATAGGGAGCCGTGGCTACTCAATAGGCGTTGCGGGATATGCACGGGATGATCTCCGTCTTCGACCGACCCCGACGCCTCATTCCGCAGATCAGAGGCTATGCGAAACCCATGAAGGATCATCCACTTCTAATCCGATGGTCCTTCGTCCTCCTTGCCGCCCAGGTGTCTCGTGCTCGCCGAGTCGAGGGCGCCTGCGCCGTTGCCTCACGATCAGCTTCGCTGACTGATGAAGCCTGGAGGTGACGGCCGAGGGCGCTTGCTCCAAGGGCGAGCCTTCCAGGCTCCGACCGCCAGCGCGATCGGGACCGTGATGTCCAAGCCCATCAGTGCGGACAGGCGCAGATGCTCGAATTCATCGCCCCGTTGGATTCAGAAGAGGGGGACCAGCACGACCCCGCAGAGAAGCCCGATAGCTGAGAGGCGGAGAAACAGCATGATCGGTATGCTCCCGGACGGTGGGCGGAACAGGTCAAGAGCTGGGAGGAAAGTCCTCGCCCGCAACATGTGCGACCACCGCAGGTTCCTGGTAGGCGAGGACTGAGAAGTGGGCGGGACATACGCGGGATGAGTCGGCACGTTTCCCGGGCCGCTGCCGCCGGAAGGCTCGTTTCCGGTCGGAAGGCGGCCACGGGCTAAGTTCAGGGGAGGAGGTTCTTGGCCAGGACGACGCTGACGTAGTTGGTGACGTCCCACTTCCACGTTCCGATCGAGGCGTAGCCGTGCCGCCCGTACCAGGCGAGGAGATCGGCGGCCTGGGAGGAAGTGTCGATCACCACCCTTGACGAGCCCAGATCGACGATGCGGGTTTCGGCCAGGGCCAGGAGACGATTCCCAAGGCCTGTGCCTCGCCTGGACGGGTCCACCGCGAGCTGCCAGAACGAGCCTGCGGCGGGAGCCGGGTATCCCGGCGGGGTGTCGTATGTCCCCGTCACCGTGACACTGCCGACGATCGTCCCTTGCTCCAGAGCGATCCAGCACTCGCCCTTGCCCAGACGGCGCCGCGTGTCCTCGGGGGTCTGGTAGGAGGCGAAGAAGACGAGCCCGGCCGCCGCGTGGTCGGCGTACGCGCGATGCAGGAGCGTGGTCAGCTCTTCCACCGAATCGTCGTCGACGAAGCGCCGCATGATGATCGATTCCACAGGACCATGGTGTCTCACGGCTGTCGCATCCAGTTGGCCGGTGTGCCCGCGTTCATTCCCAGATCCTTGACGATCGATTTCCCGGCCTCTCGCACGGTGCCTGCCGCACCGGCACGAAACTCCGGATCGAAGCCGCGTCTGGTCTCTCCCATGCCCTGACCTCCCCCTTAGGTCAGGTCTTCACGATATGAGGGGAGAGCCACCCTTCTCGTATGTCCCGGCTGGAAGGCCGATACCGACGGCATCAACACGTGGTTAACGGCAAGGGCGTGTGGTCGGTGCTATTGGCGAATGACGGTCCCGCTCAACATCACCGACCGAGTCGTCAAGGGCGCCTGTCGCGTCGCTTTTCGATCAACTTCGTTGACTCTTGGCGCGGCGGCATTGGGATGATGATCGGCGCGGATAGGGCGCGGGATGTTCTTGACTCGCGTCGTCCAGAGCGTATCTTCCTTTTAGGAAAGTTTCTTAATGGAAGTGCCATTTACCTTCGGAATCGGAGGAAGCGCACATGAGAAAAAGCTGGGCCGCGGCTGTGTCCGCCACCGCCCTGCTCACCGCGTCGCTGCTGGTGGGCTCCGCGTCCCCCGCCCATGCCGCCCCGACGGGCTGCACCACCTGGCAGGTGGGGTACATGGTCTACAGCAAGTGCACGGGTGGCACAGGCACGCAAGCGGTTCACGCGAGCGGCCTGCACGTGAACCCGGTATGGGGCCCATACTCCATGGACGGCCCTCGGGTAGGGGTGGGCGAGATATCGTCGGTCAACTTCCCGGGCACCGTGCAGTACCGAGGCGTCACCTTGTACGACTGACGCGACACCGGGCGACATGACGACGCCCGCTCTTCCCTTTCAGGAGGAGCGGGCGTCGCGTTCGACCACCACTCATTGGAAAGCGGCACATCAGCACGGAGAGAGAAGAAGGGCCAGACCTGGTACCAGCGCGCCAAGTTCGTGGGGCGGAACAGTCGGAGGATTTTCCTGCGTGAGGTGCCCATCTGATGCCTATTTCCATGGCTTCAGGCTTGTTCGGGCTGGGCAGAGCGTTATAGGCGCGGGTCTGTAAAACCGTCGAGGCTTAGGAGTCCGACGGCAGGCATTCGTGGTCTTCTCTTAACATGATCGAATGAATGGCCGTCGAGGTGACCGAGAAGCAGCCGAGGGAATCTGGAGATCCTTTCGGGAGGCTGTGCGCCACCTCGCTCCGCCCACACACGGACAGCTTCAATCGTTGGTCCAGGTGGAACCGATCGGGACGGCGAGATCAGAGCTGCTAGTGCGGTTTGGGCAGACGCCCTATCGCTTGGCGGCGCAGTTACTGAGGTTGAACTCGTGATGTCGTGCGCGGCTATGCCGATGTGAGGAACAGGCCGGTTTCCGCGAGGCAGCCGTCGATGAGGTCGCTGCGGTATTGGATGGTGCGCAGTCCTTGCCTGACGGTGCGGATCAGGTGCTCTGGGCTGGTGAAGGCGATATTGGCCAGGAAGCAGCGCCGCAGCAGTGACCAGATGCCCTCGACCGGATTCAGATCAGGGGCGTAGGTGGGCAGCTGGACGACGGTCAGCCAGTCCTGATCAGCGATGAAGGCACGCATCCCGGCGGTCAGGTGAGTGTTGAGGTTGTCCCAGACGAGCACGATCGGGCCGCTGAGCTGCCGGTGGGCGGCGATCAGCAGGTCGCGGTAGTCGCTCCAGGCGAAAGACTTGCGCCCGTCCGGGCGGGCCTCCAGCCGGGGCCGGTAGATCAGCCGGGAGCGCTGCCCGGGTTTGTAGCAGGCCAAAGCGGCGATCGAGATCCGGCGCCGCGACCGGGCCGCGCACGGTGATGACCGGGGTCTGCCCGCGCGGGCTCCAGGTACGCATGACGGGCGGCGTCATCGACAGGCCGGTCTCGTCTTCGAAGACGATCCAGGCGCCGAGCGCCGCCGCGGATCTTCCACGCTTGGCCAGGTCTCCTTCACCCACCCGGTCACCGCCGCCTGATCTCGCTCCAGAGCGTGGCGGGCCGGCACCTGGCAGGAGTAGCCGTTGCGGATCAGCAGCTTGCGCACCCCTTGCAGGGTGTAGGTCAGATGAAAGCGCCGGCCGATCACGGTCTTGACCCGGGACAGGGTCCAGCGCTGATCGGGCCAGCCGTGCCAGACGGGCCCCTTGACCAGTTCCTGTTCCAGGACGGCGAGTTGCCGCTCACTGAGCCGGGGCAGGGAAGCAGGCCCGTGCGAGCGTAACGCTCCGGCACCGCCGGCTTGCCAGTCCCTCTTCCAACGCTGAACGGACCGCAGGCTGATCCGCAAGTCCCGGGCAATGGTCGTGCTGGATTCATCGCGGGCGAACCTCTCGGCAGCCTGCAGTCGCAGCTTTTCGCGGAACGCTCTTCGCTCGGCGGACAGTCCTCCGCCTTGTGCGTACCTCATGATGCCGATGTACCCGGCAATCAAGGCACGTCAGGACCTACGACACCATGAGTTCAACCTCAGTAAGGCTTAGGCATGGATGAAACCATGGGAGCGCACCGGGCACGCCAGGGTCGATGAGTAGTCGTTGCGGGATATGCGCGGAATGGTGTCGGCGCGTTTACCAGGTCACGCGCGAGAATTCCGCGTCGGGAGCAGGAGGACAGCGGTGGAGCAGGTGGACTGGAGCCGGATACCAGGGCCGCGCTGGTACCACCCCGAGAACGCGCAAGCCGCAGTGGAGGCGCTGGCCCGATCCGCATCCGCTCAACAGGCCGCCCGTGCGTTGGCCGATCTTCGGTACGCGGTCACGAACGATCACGCCGGAACCCTCTATCCGGCCGCCGTTCCCGCGACGGGCGTGCTTCTGCGGGCGATCGACGAGCGACCGGGGGCACCCCGGCAGGAAGCGCTGAACGCGTTGCTGGACTGGTGGGGATGCTTCCCTGAGCCGGGGTTCGAGACCTATGAGGATCCGCTGACCGGATCGGTCGGCCTGGTTGAAGGGATCATGAGCCGCGTTCATCACGCCACGAATGTGCTCCGTCATGTCGCCGATGATCCGTCCGGAGACGGTGGACATCGTCCCGCCGCGAAACTGCTTCTGACCAGACTCGGCGAGGGCTGGAGGCAGGCAGTCGGCTGATACGGGGGAAGCAAGGTCAGAATCAAAGCCGGTCGGTGTTACGGCTCCGCCCTTGCGATCAAAGGTCCTGAATTTCTCAACCCCAAGGGGGACATGACCATGATCACATTCCATGGCCGCAAGGCTGTGGGCTGCTGCCCCGTTAGCGCGGGGTCACTCATGTCGTAGGCCCGCCGACGGGATCCGGTGTCAAGGCGGGCACTTCCGTTCCCCGCATCCGGCTCTCGGGCGTCAAAGTGAACGGGCTGACACTGTACGTCGCGGCGATTTCGGGAGCCAGTTCGAAGGTCACCCAGGTCCACTCCTCGATCTGTTCGCTGTTTGCGGTTCGCAGATATCCGCGATTCCACATCGGCATCCAAGGGGGCGACTCGCTCGACCCGGGCAACGCCCGCGCTGCGCACTACGGATGCAACAGCGGGCGCGGCAACCGCATCCGTGCACGCCAGCCCACCACGTCGCGACGCTGGTAAGCGTCTGACCTGCGGAAACGTAAGGGTGTTCGTTTTTTGATCGTGGTTATTGGTAGACCCGCGCACGAACCTCTCTTTTTCTCTCCCCGGCTTAGGGGTGCCTCCCTGCCTGGGGGTCTCCTGAAGCGGTCAGGTCCGGTTGTCTTGCTTCTTATCTGAACCTTCGGCGGAGCGCTTTGGCTTCACCTCGATGCCCCATCGGTGACGAAGCCACTCCACCCCGACATTGAAGCTGATAATGGTCGGCAATGTGTAGAACACCGAACCCCATCCCTGCGACCGGTAAACGTTCACCGCAGCGAAGATCATCATCGAACCGAGTGGCCCCCAGGTACGCCAGTTGGAAGCGAGGACCCAGCGTGCGCTCACCATCAGCAACTCGCCGAGGTTATGCAGGCGTATCCGTATTGCGGCGACCACCAAGCCTAGGCCGTAACAGATCGGTCGTGAGCTCTCAGTAATAGCAGCTAGCCAATCCTCGGCCCTCCATCTTTGGCTTGGGCCCCCGATCCAGACAGCCAAGGTGAGCGCAATAGCAGCTCCTCTCTGCTGTAGGGGATGCCGGAACGAGGGGATGTAGCTTTTGGCGATGATGGGGCCGGTGATGATGATGACGATGGCAGCGGTTATGGCGATCGCAACAGCTGTATTGGTGTATTCTGCGGCCTCTTGGATGGCCGTTTCAGCGTCTACCTGGATGGAGTAGTCGTTCTTGCTCGCTGTGGCTGCGGCTGCGGTTGCGATTGCTGCTGAGGCTTTGTACTTAGAGGCATTAAAGAAGCCAGCGGCAACGGAGACGACGGCGATGGCGGCGGCGGAGGCCGCAACGGAGGCATAAGGAGATCGCCGATTATAGGAATCGTCCTTCAACGCTGAGCACCTCCCGGAGTCCAACCCCAGCGCGGTAGCCGTCCCCGCCCGCGTACAGCTTGTAGTGCGGCGTACTCTTGACGGCCGGTGCCAGACAGGACGTAGAACCGTCGGCGTGGCCGGTCTTCTGGTACGCCTGTCTCCCAGGAACCGGTGATCCATCCGGCCTTCTCCAGGCGTTCCAGAAGCGGGTAAACGGTGCCTGGGCCCAGCCCGGTTTCCTCAGTGATCCGGTATCCCCACAAAGGGTCTTCAGGCCCGGTGGCCAAGAGCAGGTCCAGGACGAGACGCGTAGTGGTGGTAAGGCGGATCTTCGGTGGTGGCTCAGTCATCGACTTCCCCTAACCCCTATATCGAGAACGATATGGAATGGGGTAGCTGTGCGGCCCTATCCGGATGGCCTGGTTTTTAGCACTCAGCACAAAACGATCGGTCTCACCTTCCCTGCGATGCCCGTCGGAGGTGACCAGGCCCCTCGTCGTCGGCTCGCCGCGGCACTTGAACCGCCCGCGCGAGAGTGCGCCCCGGACCTGCGCGACGCGGTCCACACGGCCGTCGAGTCGATGGACTGGCTCGCCGACTCCGATCAGGCGATGAAGGCGCTGGCGATGTGGCAGGCCGAGGAGATCGAGAAGGCGATGAAGACGGACAAGCCGATCGGAGGCAGGCTTGCTCAGCTCCGCGCCGATGCTGCTGGGGAGCACGACTCCTAGGATCTGGACGCCTCCGCTGGTCACCGGCCCACCAGGACCGTACGGCTGCGGGTGCGCCCTGACGCCGACGAGGTGAGGCCTGAAGCCGGTATGCGGTGGGCTGCTTTTCCGCTCGCAGAATCCGATCTCCGTCAGAGACAGGCCGGTGAAAACGCATGGCTCCCAGTGCGTCTTTCCGTGGACCTGTGAGCCACGATGAAAGAGGACAGCCTGCGTAGGCCCGTTAATTCTTTGATGTGGTGACCCGCGTATGAGTAGCATCCCGCTCGTGGGAATCAATTTCGAATTGGTCCGTCATGAACCGCCTGCCCGGCCCTTGGCCAAGGGAAAGCGTCAGAAGCGGCCCGTGTACACCGTCCTCGATGAAGTGATCGATCCGGACGATCTTTTGCCGCGGCTGCTCGACCGGGTGTACACCTCCGGGCACAACCCCACCCTTGATCTTATCGACCCGCATGGATACGTAGTCTTCGACGAGGCCCAGGTCCGTTCACTTCTTGCTGAAATTCCTCGGTTGGCCAAGGTGGCCGCTGAAGGGGCGGAACAGCGGATGGTGCGTGAAGTCCAGCGGCTCGGTGCGGCCTGCTTGGCGACGCCGGGTCTCCAGTTGCGTTTTATCGGTGATTGATCGGTGGTGTTGGAACCGCTGCCACCGAAAGGCGTGAAGCCGTACCGTCCGGTGGTGTGGTCCGAGCGCCAACCGATCGAGGGCACTCGGTGGTTCCACGATGCGCGTCCGGTACGGTGCGCTGCTATGGAAGAGGCCATGGCCGACACCAGCGCACCTCCGAAGCGGATCGTGTGGCTGGTCCCGTTCGTTGTCAACGCCCTGTTCGGCTACCTGGCGCCTCTTCCGCTGGGGCTCGTCTGGTACTTCCTGGCCAACTACCCGTTGGCCGCACTGGGCCTGACAGAACGGGACCCCACCGACAACGACGGAATCCTGCCTCACCTGATTCTGCTCGGCGGTGTGGGGATTTTCATCGCCCTGTGGGCGGCGCTCAATCTCGCGGTCCGGGCACTTTCGAGATTGCCCGCGAAGCCGTACTGGTCGGCCTCGGCGGCCCTGTTGCTCGGTCCGTTCGTCGTGATCGGGTTGTTTCCCGCCGCGTACGGCCTGTGGAAGGCGCCGCTGGACTGGCTGTGATCCGCCGGCACCGCCTCAGCGGGGAGCCGCGGCGGGGGTCAGCAGGAAGACCTTGGGGCTGAGGCGTTCCATGTCGCCGCGGCGCCCGTAGATGAGACCCGCGGCGAAGTCCACGAACTGCTTCGCCTCGTCATCCGTCACCGCGGTGAGGTCCATCACGACCGGAATGCCCTTGCGAAAGTAGTGCCCCACGTACAGTGCCTCGCTGTAGTCGCGTGGACGTACCTTTTTGACGACGCTCGTCATGGTGCCGGGTCCGGCCAGTACGGAGGGGACCAGTAGGAAGACCTTGGGGCTGAGGCGTTCCATGTCGCCGCGGCGTCCGCAGATGAGACCCGCGGCGAAGTCCACGAACTGTTCCGCCTCGTGGTCGGCGACCGAGGTGAGGTCCATCACGACGGGAATGCCCTCACGGAAGTATCGGCCCACGTGGCGGACGTCGTCGTAGGCGAGGGGGCGAACTGTCTCAAGGATCACGAGGACAGTCTCCCTGAGCCTCCGGGAACATCAAGGGCACACGGCCCACGGGCGGGAAACGGATTCGCTTCTTGCGCCGTCTCACGGAAGCGGGGCCACGGATTGGAACGACGTCGTGACGGCGGAGGAGTGTCTGGCCCGGGGTGCGCCGTCAGGGCAGGAGCAGGGTTTTGCCCAGGGCGGTGCGGGACTCGATCGCGGCGTGGGCGTCCGCGGCGTGCTCCAGGGGGAAGGTCTGCCCGATGATCGGTCTGACCCTGCCCGTGACCGCGGCCGACATCACCTGCTGGGCCCAGCCTCGCATCTTCGGGCCGAAGTCGAAGAGCTGCTCGACGCCGATCACCGTGATCCCGCGCTGTCGCGCCTGGACGGGGTCGATGGTCGTGACCTCGCCGCTGGCGGCGCCGTGGACGGAGAAACGGCCGCCGTCCGCCGTCAGCTCGAACGCGGTCCGGCCGATCTCTCCGCCGACGCCGTCGAACACCAGGGTGGGGCCGAGGCCACCGGTCACCTCGCGTACCCGTTCCGCCCAGCCGGGGGCGGAGTAGTCGACCACGGCGTCCGCGCCCAGGTCGCGAACCAGGTCCAGTTTCCTTGCGCCGCGTGCGGCCCCGACGACTCTGGCACCGGCCGCCAGGGCCAGCTGGGTCAGCAGGGTGCCGACACCGCCGCCCGCCGCCTCGACCAGCACCCACTCCCCGGGAAGGACCCCGGCCCCCTCGATCAGCCCGAACGCGGTGCTGCCGTCGGTGTGCAGGGCGGTGGCCTCGGGCAACCCCAACTCCTCGGGCACCGGGACCAGGTTCTCCACGCCGGTCGCCACACGTTCGGCGAAGCCCCCGGTCATCCCGAGTTCGGCGATGACACGCCGTCCGGACCAGCTCGGATCCACGCCCTCTCCGACCGAGCTCACCCGCCCGGCGACCGTACCGCCCGGCACGTACGGCAGCGCGGGCCTGGCGTGCCACTTGTCGACACCACGCCGGATCTGGGTCTCGACGAACGTCACGCCCGCGACGGACACCTCGACCACCACCTGGCCGGGTCCGGCGACCGGGTCCGGCGCCTCACCCGGAACCAGCGCCTCGGGACCCCCGAAACGCGTCACCCGCACAACCCGCATGTCGATCACTCTCCCCGCACTCGACTCGGTGTGGAGCAGTCTCCAACCTCGACCGGGGTTGAGGTCAACCCCCCCAGAGCACCCGCGGTACGGAGCCGAGGCCAGACCAACGCGAGCGGCAGCCGGGAAACCGGTGACGGTCCTCGTGGCCCGGCGACACGACCTCTCCGCCGACCTGAGGTGATTCGTCAGGGGACGATGCAGTCCACGTAGCCGCCGTCGACGCGCAGCGCACCGCCGGTGGTCGCCGAGGCGTGGTCCGAGCTGAGGTAGACCACCATGGCGGCGATCTCGTCCGGCTCGATCAGGCGCTGAATCAGCGACCCGGGCCGGTGCTGCCTCATGAACTCGACCTGGGCCTGATCCCAGGGCGACTCGTCGCCGACGAGGGCGCGGACGAAATCCTCCACCCCTTCGGTGTGCGTCGGCCCGGCGATCACCGTGTTGACCGTCACGCCCGTACCGGCCATCGCCTTGGCGAAGCCCCGCGAAACACCGAGCAGCGCCGTCTTCGTCACGCCGTAGTGGACCATCTCCTCGGGGATCACCAGGGCGGAGTCGCTCGCCATGAACAGTGCCCGCCCCCAGCCCCGGTCGCGCATTCCAGGCAGATAGTGGCGCGTCAGCCGGATGGCCGACATGACGTTCACGTCCCAGAACCTCTGCCAGGTGTCGTCGCTGACCTCCAGTACCGGTTGCGGAGCGAAGATGCCGAGGTTGTTGACGAGGATGTCCACCGACGGCAGCCGATCGACGACCGTGGCGGCGCCCTCCGCTGTGGACACGTCGGCCGCCACACCGTCGAGCCGTGCGCCCGGCGGCAGCTCCGCGCGTAGTTCCGCGACCACCGCCTCGACCCGTTCGGCGTTGCGACCGTTGATCGTGGTGTCCGCGCCCGCGGCGGCCAGCCGCGCGGCGATCACGCGACCGATTCCCTGGGTCGATCCACTGACGAAGGCCGTCCTGCCGGTGAGGTCAATCAGCATGGCTTCATCCCTACCCGGCACCGGAACGACGGCTCACAGGGACGGGGGACGAGGCCTGATCCATAGCGAAAGTTTCCCGCCCGTTTCTGGTGGCCGACGTGCCGAGATCGCACAGCCAGGGACGGTTCCGGGCATGCCGTGCCGTACGGCGGGGCGTTATGTGGGGAAGTCGTTGTTCGGTGGGGTTCTTCGGCGAAGGATGGGGAGCATCCCAGGGAAACGGAACCGCCGACGATGATGACCCCCGTGCCGCGCCGTGTCGTCACCGGCCATGACCTCGACGGTGAATCGGTCTTCCTGACCGACGGGCCGCCACCCGTCTCGCACACCCTGCCGGGAGGTACGGTCTTCCACGAGATATGGGCGACCGACGCCGTACCCGTGCCGATCACGCCTGAGGAACCGGAGCCCGGCGACCGGCCGTTGCGTGTCGCTCCCGGGCCGCGTGGCACGGTGGTCAGGGTGGTCGTGACGCCGCCCGGCGAGGTCACGCCGATGCACCGCACTCGGAGTGTCGACTACGCGGTCGTTCTCGACGGCGAGGCCGTACTCGTGCTCTCCGGGTCCGAACGCACACTGCGGCGTGGGGACGTCGTCGTCCAGCGGGGCACCGACCACCGGTGGGAGAACCGTTCGGACGTGCCGTTGCGGATGCTGTTCGTCGTGCTCGACGGGGAGTTCACCGACGAACTCCTCACCAGGTTGCCGCCCGATGGGTTGGCGACCCTACTCGATGAAGGCGAGTAACAGCGGCAGAAGGGCGTCGGGACGGTCCAGGGGAATGATGTGGCCGCAGTCGTCGATGAGGTGTCCGGTGAGGTCGTCGATGATGGGGCGTAGTTGACGTTCGAGGAGGTCACCGACGTACTCGGCCTCGTGCCCGGTCAGCACGGTTTCGGCGAGACCGGGGACCGTGTGGAAGCCGAACCACCACGGCCGGAGGTCCCCGGCGCCGGGCAGTTCGCCCAGTATCGCCTCCAGGAGGACGAGCCGCCGCACCCGGGAGGGCCGTCGCATCGCGAGGAGGAACGCCACCGGGGTGCCCATGTCGATGCCGACCCACCGTCGCCGAAGGCTCTCCGAGCGCGTCGAGGAGCGCCTCCGCGTCGGCGGCGAGGGTCCCTCGCCACCGTCCGGGCCTGGGCCGAGGAGCACATGTTCGACGTCGACCGCGCCGACGAGCTCCACGACGCCCGGCCCGACGTCACATGAAGTCCTTGCAGCGTGCCTGTTTCCCACCCGGTACGGTCACCCGCACGTCGTTCACCTTCATGTGGTTCCTGGCGGCCGTGGCGGTGGCGATCGTGCAGACGATCTGTCCCGTGGCCAGCCGCGAGAGGCGGCCGACTACCGGAAACGACTGCGGCTCCAGACCGGCCCGGTCCTCCGGCTTTTCCACCAGATCGAGGTCGAGGGTCGACAACCGGCGGTCCGGTATCGCCGGAACACCCTTGCTCTGTGGTTGGATCGACGGCTTCAGGCGCTTCGTCATCTTCGAACCGCTCGTGTCCAGCGTGAACCCGTAGTCGCTCACCCGGACGGCCAGGCCATCGGGCAGCCGGGTGCCGAGGGAGAGCTCCCGCTCCCGATCGGTCGGCCCTTCGAGCAGCAGTTCGACGGCCTCGGCGGCCCCGAACGGAGCGTTGGGACGGCTGATCAGGATGAGATCGCCGTCCCGCACGAAGTACAGGGGAGTGCCCTGGATGAAACCGCGGGCCGGCTCCCCGGCGCCGATCACCTCGCTGGGACTGATGCCGCAGGCCGTACAGGCCACGAGAAGTGCCACGCAGATCGTGAGAAATGGGACTCTCATGTGCGTTTCCTCGGCAGGGTGAGGGTGAAGACGGCGCCGGGGCCGGGGGCGACGGTCAGGTCGCCGCCGTGCAGGAGGGCGTTCTCGCGGGCGATGGCCAGGCCGAGGCCGCTGCCCTCCGAGCGGGCACGGGCGACGTCGGCCTTGTAGAAGCGTTCGAAGACGTAAGGAAGGACGTCGGAGGAAAGGCCGGGGCCATGGTCGGAGACCTCGACCGTGGCGACGTCGTCGGTCGCGCGCACCCGGACGGTGACGGGTGGTTCGCCGTGACGCAGCGCGTTGCCGACGAGGTTGGCGATGATGACGTCCACGCGGCGTGGGTCGAGGGGGACGACGACGTCCGGCGGCAGGTCCACGACGACCTCGGAGCTCCAGCCGCGCGAACGCAGGCAGGCGGCCACGGCGGCGCCGACGTCCACGTCGTTGAGGTTGAGGACGGCGGCGCCCGCGTCGAAGCGGGAGATCTCCATCAGGTCGTCGACGAGCCTGGTGAGCCGGAAGATCTCGGAGCTCACCAGCCGGGCGGCGGTTCCCGCGTTGGGGTCGAGCCGGTCGGCTCCGGCCTCGAGGACGTCGGTGACGGCGGTCGCGGCGGCCAGCGGGGTGCGCAGTTCGTGGGAGACGTCGGCGACGAACCGCCGTGACCTGGCCTCCATCTCACGCAGTTCACCGACGGAGTGCTCCAGCGCGGCGGCGGTCGCGTTGAACTGCCCGGCCAGCCGGGCCAGCTCGTCGCCGCCCCGCACCGGCAGGCGGGTCTCAAGCCGCCCCTCGCCCAGCCGCCGGGCCGCGCGGTCCAGGTCGGCGACCGGGCGCAGCACGCCACGCGCGGCCAGCAGCCCGGCCAGCACCGCCAGCAGTACGGCGGGCAATGTGGCGGTCTGGGCGGCGCGCAGTACGGCCGTCTCGTCGGTGGCGGTCTGCGAGAGTGATTCGACGAGGTAGACGGTGATGCCCGATGGTTCGCCGCCCGCGCTGAACATGACCCTGCTGCCGCCCGCGAGGTACGGCACGCCTTCGTCCACCACCCGCTGCCAGGCCAGTTCTTCCCGCCGCAGGACTCTCGCACGCAGTTCACCGGTGATGCGGTTGTCGGAGGGGATCTCGCCGTCCCTGACCACGTACACGTCGCGGTTGCCGACCTCCAGGTCCTCGGCCAGCTGGTGGAGGTCCTCGTCGTTCGCGGGCAGTACGACGTCGCGCGAGAGCAGCAGGACCCGGTACCTGAAGTCCTTCAGCAGCCGGTTCTGCGCTCCGGCCAACAGGTTGTTCTGTGCCTTGTAGTAGGTCAGCCCGGCGGCCCCGACCGCGCTCAGCCCGCCGACCAGCACGAATGTGATGACCAGCCGGGCCCGTAGTCCTCGCAGCCAGGTCATACCGGCCCGAAGCGGTAACCGAACCCGCGCACGGTCTGCACGTATCTCGGCTCCCCCGGCACGTCCTCGATCTTGGAGCGCAGTCGTTGCACACACGCGTCGACCAGCCGCGAGTCGCCCAGGTAGTCGTGGTCCCACACCGACTCAAGCAACTGTTGCCTGCTGAAGACCTGTCCGGGCACGGCCGACAGGTGCAGCAGCAGTCGCAGCTCCATCGGCGGAAGCGCGATCCGTCGCCCGTCCCTGTTGACGGTCAGGGAGGCGCGGTCGACGCACAGCGTGCCGTAGGTCTCGACCGGGGAGGGCACACTCTCCGTACGGCGCAGCACCGCCCTGATCCGGGCCTCGAGCACCTGGGGTCTCACCGGTTTGACCACGTAGTCGTCCGCCCCGGCCTCAAGACCGCCGACCACGTCGAAGTCGTCACCCCGCGCGCTGAGCATGATGATGGAGGTCGAGGTGGTCGCGCGGATGCGGCGGCAGACCTCGAACCCATCGATACCGGGCAGCATGAGGTCGAGCACCACCACGTCGGCGGCGAAGTGCGCCAGCAGCGCCAGTCCTTCCTCCCCGGAAGCCGCCGACTCGACCTCGTGGTCCCTGCCCTTGAGGGCGATTGTCAGGGCGTTTCTGACGCTCGGGTCGTCCTCGACCAGCAACACGCGTGCCATGCGTTCCAGTATCGACGGCCATGACTTGCGATTTGTCCGGTCTCGGAAGCTATTACACGTTCATGACATGGTGTGGACAGGTCGCTCATATGGACGGGCCAAGGTGATGGGCAGTCAACCGACCCATTGGAGAGAATCGTGTTGATCACCAAACGGCGTCTCGCCGTACTGGCCGTCCTTCCCGCACTGGCGCTGAGTACGGCGTGCGGGGCACAGAGCTTCGCCGGCACGGCGAACTCCGCCGCGAAGGTCGCCGCCGAGCCCGTCCAGCCCTCGGCCGTCGTCTCCGCCGAGCCTGCCACGACTCCCTCCGGCGCGGCCACGTTGAGCTGGCACGAGGCCGCGGTGAAGTTCGCCGGATGCATGCGCGAGAACAAGATCAAGATCCCGGACCCGGTCAAGGGCCAGGACCTCGACACCAGCGCCGTGACCGACAGCACCCAGGCCCAGCTCACCGCCGCCATGAAGGCGTGCAAGGAGTGGGACTGGGTGATCCTCGGCGGTGGGCCGACGACCCCGGAGGAGGACGCCAAGTTCGCCACGTGGGCCAAGTGCCTGCGGGAGAACGGCGTCTGGCAGCCCATCGAAACGGACGAGCAGAAGCCCGCCGACTTCCAGGAGGTCAAGCCCAAGTCGGGTGCCTGGGAGAAGGCCCAGGAGAAGTGCGCCTCACTGGCCCCGCCCGCGCCGTACGAGAAGTAAGGCGTGTCTCCATCGTGAGACGGAGTCCGTGACGGCGTCGCGGCCAGGGGATATCAGGGGACGCGTCCTGTCCTCGCGGGGGTGGGGACAGGACGCGTGAGTCTCTGGCGGTGTCGCGAGCCGACAGGCCGGGTGGTCATTCCACCCGGCCTGTCCGGTTGTCACGGCGGGCCCCGGTCACCGGTAGCGCGACGGGACGACGGGTAAGGCCCTCACTCCACTCGACCTGTTCGGCCGGTACGGCCAGGCGCAATCCCGGCCGTCCGGTCACCAGCGCCCTGAGGGCCTCGGTGAGTTCGACCCTGGCCAGCGCGGCGGCCAGGCAGCGGTGCGGGCCGTACCCGAAGGCCAGATGCGGGTGCGGCGGCTGCGTTTCGAAGCGGTGGATGTCGAACCGTCCCGGTTCGGGAAAGGCGCGGGGGTCGTGGTTGGCGGCGTTGAGGTCGGGCATCACGACGCTCCCCGCCTTCAGTACGCCGCAGGAGAGTTCGACGTCCTCGGTCAGCCTGCGCATGAACGCGCTGGCGGGTGGCCCGTCGTAACGCAGGATCTCCTCGGCCGCGGTCGCCGCGAGCTCCGGCCGGGCGACCAGCTCGTCCCACTGCCCACGATGGAGCATGAGACGGAAGACCCCCTTGGACACCATCGAGGCGGTGGTCTCGTGCCCCGCCGTGATCAGGGCGAACACGGTGTTGACCAGCTCGCCCTCGCTCAGCCGGTCCGCCTCGTCACGGGCCTGCACGAGCAGGTCGATGAGGTCGTCACCGGGTTCGGCGCGGTGGCGGGCCACCAGTTCCCGGGCATAGGCCATGAACTCGGTGTAGCCCCGGTACCGGGCCTGTTCGGTGGCGGTCGAGGTGGTGAGGAACATGTCCGTCCAGGCCACGAACCGGTCGTAGTCGTCATAGGGGACGCCCAGCAACCGGCAGATGACCCGGCCGGGCAGCCGCACCGCGAACGCCTCGACCAGGTCGAACTCCTCGCCGGCCCCGTCGAGCAGCTCACCGGCGATCGCCGCGACCCACGGCCGCCACGATTCGGTACGGCGGGGCGTGAACGCCCCGTACATGATCCGCCGGTAGCGGGTGTGCTCCGGCGGGTCCTGGTTGATGAGCGCGTCGGGGTCGTCGTCGATGCCCACGCCGCTCACCAGCCGGGGCAGACCGGGAAGGCGCAGGTTACGGCTTGAGGCCGCCGAGCCGAGCAGGGTCCGGACGTCCTCGTACCTGACGGCGACCGGCACCACGTCCCCGCTCGGCATGACGGCCGGATCGAGCGGCCCCTCCTCGTGGCGCCGCGCGTACTCGGGCGACGGAGTGCCCAGCGGCCCGGGGGCGATGTCGTTCGGGATGTCGTTCGGGGTGAAATCGGCGGCCATGGCGCCCCTCTCAGCTCCGGGCGCCCCATCGACGGCCCTCCCGGAACGTACGCATACCACCGTTTATGGTCAATGCTTAACCTTCTCCGAAAACCGACTTTTCCTCGTTTGTCAATCAGTAGACGAGGATGAAGTAGTTGCCGGATTCGGTGACAAAATCCCCCGGGTGGTAGTAGCAGGGGGAGAGGTACGTGAACGCGCCGTGCGTGCCGGCGTACGTCCGCCACCTCTGGCACTCCTCCGAGGTGGTGTAGGGACCCTGCTGTTCCGTGCGCGGCTTGCCCTTGGTGACGGCGGTCGCGGCCGCGGTGCCGACCAGGGAGCCGGCGGTCAGCACCGCCGCGATCGTCGCCACGACGGGCAGTTTGCGGGTTTTCACTGCGGGGGCTCCTCACGGGATCCTGGGGCGGGGAGGGCACCTCAAGATGACCATGGATCGCCGGAACAGAGGAGTTCACATTTCCCTATATTTCGGCTGAATGGTCCACATATCACAGCCGTTTTGGCTTCCCCGGCCTCGGGAGACCGCAGCCGTGCGCCCGGATTTGTCGGTGCGGTGGGCCATTATCGGCGAGCGTGTGTTTCGCCTGGTCGTGAGGGAGAGCCATGGTCGTCAGGGAAGAGCCCGGGTGGTCCGGCGTTGACTGGGACGATTGGGGAAACTTCGACCTGATCCGTTCCCGGCTCGACGCGGGCGCCGATCCGAACTCGCGAATGCCCTTCCAGGGGCTGCCCCTGCACATGGCGGCCAGGCTCGGGTCGCCCGAGGTGATCGCGGAGCTGGCCCGGCGCGTCGACGACGTCGACGCCGAGCACGGGGGGGCGCACCGCGCTCTGGGACGCCGTCTTCAACAACCGTCCCGACAACGCCCGAGCCCTGGCGGCGGCCGGGGCGGACCCGTGGCGGCCGATGATGAACGGCTGGTCCCCCGGACGGTTCAGCCTCGCCACCCCCACTCCGGATCTGTTCCCCCTTCCCCCTGGCGAGACCGGTCTGTCCGCTGCCGAGACCGCCGCCGTGGCCGAGGCCAGCCGTCTGGTCGCCACACTGGGGGGCTTCGATGACGACGACGGCGGCTTCAGCATCGCCTGTACGGCGGGCGTCACCGCGGCCGAGGCGATCCGGCGCCTTGAGGCCGTACCGGTCACGGACTCCGAGATCGAGGAGGCCGTGCGAGACTCCAGCGAAAGCCTGGCCTTCGTCGGCGTCACGGATGTGCCCGGCGGGTGTGTCGTCGTCCAGCCGTGGGGATACGTCGCGTCCAACCCCGGTGTCATGGAGCGGCTGTCGGTGGGCACCGTCTGCCACGGGCTGTACGACAACCCCAAGAGCGGCAACCAGGGGGCCATGGCCCGTGACGGGGTCATCGAGGCGTGGGACACCCATCCCGGTGGTGGCGACGCCTCCTTCGAAGACCCTCCGGAGGAGATCCTCGCCGCCTACCTCTACGACGGCGAGGCCGTGGCCTACTGCTACGCGGAGGCGAGCCTGCGGCCGGCCGACGACCGGTCGCTCACCGGAAAGTACGACGTGTGGCTGAAGCTGCCCGGGCACCTGCTGTGAAGTACATGGTGCTGATGTACGCCGATCCCACGGCGACCGAGGCGATGACCGCCGAGGAACGGGCCGAGGTGGCTCTCCGTCATGAGGCGCTCCACCGTGACCTGGAGGGCACCGGGGAGATGCTGAACGGGGCCGGGCTGGCCTACCCGAGGGACACCACGACCATCCGGTGGAGCCGGGAGGGCGACGACACGACGGACGGTCCCTTCACGGCGGGGACCGAGCAGTTGACGGCCTACTACGTGATCGACTGCGCGAGCCCGGAGCGGGCGCGTGAGATCGCCGGACGTGTCCTCGACTTCCACGTCGTGGCGGTCGAGATACGGCCGGTCCACGACTCCTTCGGCATGCGGAACCGACCGGCCGAACGAGCGGAAGGTTGACTTTCGCACATCATTCACGTTTATTAGCACATGTGGAGAGTTCGAACAGGCTGCTGGAGATCACCTCCTGGCTGCGTACGGCGGAGCGGGTCACGGTCGGCGAGCTGGCCGAGCGGACCGGCTGTTCGGAGATGACCATCCGCCGCGACCTCGACCAGCTCGCCGAGCAGGGGGTGCTGCGCCGGGTGCGCGGCGGCGCGGTGAGCCTGATGCTGCGCGGGGAGGCGCCGCCGTTCGCGGTGCGTGAGCGCGAGGCCGTGGACGTCAAGCGGCGGATCGCCGCCAAGATCGACGAGCTGGTGGCCGACGGGGAGTCCGTCGTGCTGGACAGCGGGACGACCGTGCTGCGCGTCGCCCGCGCGCTGGCCGGCCGGAGGATCACCGCGATGCCCCTCGACCTCCACTCGGTGAACGCGCTGAGCGGCGCGGTCGAGGTGAGACTGCTGGTGCCCGGCGGACAGGTCCTGCCCAGGACGTCGTCGTTCACCGGGCACCTCACCGAGATGTCGCTGCGCGCGCTGCGGGTGGACACCGTGATCCTCGGGGTGTGCGGGCTTTCCGCCGCGCACGGGCTGACGGCCCACGACCTGGCCGAGGTGCCGGTCAAGCAGGCCGCGATCGCCGCGGCGCAGCGGAAGATCGCGGTGTGCGACGCCTCGAAGTTCGGCATGACCGGACTCGGCCATGTCTGCCCGATCGGTGAGCTGGACGCGGTCGTCACGGACGACGGTGCCCCGCCGGGAGAGATCGGGAAGATCGAAGCCGCCGGGGTCGAGGTGATCCTGGTTTGACCACGACGTTTGACCATGACGTTTGATCACGACAGGGGGAACGATGGGGCAGCGCTACGAGGCGGTCGTGTTCGATCTCGGCGGGGTGGTCGTCGACTGGAACCCCCGGCATCTCTACCGCAAGCTCATCGAGGACCCGGACCGGATGGAGTGGTTCCTCACCGAGGTCTGCCACGGCCCGTGGAACGCCGAGCAGGATCGCGGCCGTCCCTTCGCCGAGGGCGTCAGGGAGGCCGTGGAACGCCATCCCGACCACCGGGAGCTGATCGAGGCCTACTGGAGCAGGTGGCCGGAGATGCTCGACGGCCTCGTCCCGGGCACGTCGGAGGTCCTGGCCGAGGTCCAGCGGGCGGGGACGGCGATGTACGCGATCACGAACTGGTCGGCCGAGACGTACCCGCTGGCCGTGGACCGTTACCCGGTCCTGAAGATCTTCAGGGACATCGTCGTCTCGGGAGAGCTGAAGATGATCAAGCCGGATCCGGAGATCTACCGGTACGCGCTCGACCGTTTCGGCCTCTCTCCCGAGCGGGCCCTGTTCGTCGACGACAGCCCGGCGAACGTCAGGGGCGCCGAGGCCGTCGGCATGGGAGCGATTCTCTTCACCGACGCCGCCGCCCTGCGCGGTGAGCTGGAGCGGTACGGCCTGCTCTGAACCCCGGTGACCGGGGAACATACCCCCGAGAGCGCAAGGGGGTGCCTGATGGAGATCCTGAGGCGACCACCGACCACGAAGCTGCCCGCCGCGTGCTTCACCGGCGACGTCTGGGCGGACGTGGTCTACCGGGGCGATCACATGCGGGCCAACATGGTCCGCTTCGCACCGGGAGCCCGTACGGCGTGGCATTCGCACGGCCTGGGCCAGACCCTGCTCATCGTCGAGGGGGTCGCGCTGATCCAGGCACGCAAGGGCGGGATCATCGAGGCCCGTCCCGGCGACGTCGTCCACACCCCGCCGGGCGAGGAACACTGGCACGGCGCCGCCCCGGACCGGTTCATGTCCCATCTCGCGCTGTGGGAGGACGACGACGTCTCCTGGCGCGAGCACGTCAGCGACACCGAGTACAGCGGCCCCCGGACCGGTTCCCGGGGGTGAACGGCCTGATCAGAGGTCCGGTGGGTTCCCGCCGACCGCGTGCAGGGCGTCGATGTAGCCGTCGCCGACGTCGAACCTGGTGATGTCCGTGGTCCGATACTTGGAACAGGCGTTTCCCCAGGCCGCCCCAGGGCTGATCTCCTGGAGCCGCAGGTTCTTCTTCCTCGTGACCCCGTGGGCGCGGCCGATGTGGCAGACGTCCGGGTCGATCTCCTCGATGTGCACGCTCACCAGGGGAAACGCCTTGGTCAACGTGTCGATCAGGCCGGTCGTCGTGTCGAGGTCGATGCCCGGCGGCGTCCAGGGACGCTCCCCGCGCAGCCGGAGGGCCCGGTGGGCGACCCGCACGGCCTTCCGGCCGGAATGTGTCGCGTGCTCGACGTCGCGGAGCCGTACGACCGAGTGACCGTCGAGGTGGAACCCGGCGGAGATGGTGTGGAGCAGCACCCACTTGCGTCCGAGACCGACCACGTAGGCGTCGAGCCGGTCGGCGCCGTCGATGTCGCGAATGATCCGCACCGGCTTGCCGGACCTCAGCGCGCGCCGTAGGTCCTTGACTGCCTGATGTGTGGTCATGATCAAGGATTGTCATGGTTCACGGAGCGAAGTTCAGCTGAATTTCCGTGAGGTCAGGCGCTTTCCGGGGGTGGGGTCTTGGCCATGCCCCGGGGCACCAGGAGGAAGACCTTGTGCGAAAGGCGGTCCAGGGCACCGCCCCTGCCGAAGACCAGACCCGCCGCGAAGTCCACGAACTGCCTGGCCTCGCTGTCCGGCAGGCCGGTGAGGTCCATCATCACGGGGTTGCCGGTGCGGAAGTAGTGGCCGACATGGAGGGCCTCGTTGTAGTCCTTCGGGCACAGTTTGATCACGGGGGTGGTTTTTCCCGTGTCAGGACATGGTCAAGCCTTCACATTGCGGGAGTACGGAGTCCTCACTCCCAGGTGTCGGGCGGGTCGATGACCAGGTCCTCGACGTGTGGCAGCGGGGCCGGGTCGCCGTCGCTTGAGTAAACCTCCAGGTGGGACAGGTGTCCGTTCCTGACGAAGAGGAGGACGCCGTCGTCGCGCCCACGCACGTAGGCGGAGGAGACCAGCTCCTTGCCCAGGGTGGGAGGCTCGTCCTCGGTGCGGAAGTCGATCGTCGCGCATCCGCACCCGCAGTCTCTTGTCACGACCACCGAGGGGACCTGTCTCCTGAGGTCTTCCACACCGGGGAAGTCCCGGGTGAGAAGGGCCAGGATCACGGCCTGCTCATCGGCGGACAGAGGACGTTCGCTGGGCGACACATCGTCAATATATCGAACCGGCCGCATCTGACATATGCGTGATGATTTTTTGTGACCTTTCTCGCCGGGCTGATCGGCCCGTGGACGGCTTTCCCCGGGACAGGCCGGGCGGAAAACACGAAAGTGTGTCCGTTTCGTATGTCTATGGTAACGGGACTTGTGTCACGCATTGAAACTCTGCCATAGAGGCGGCTATTTCGGGGAATGTCCGGCAGGAAAGTGGCCGGTCAGCGGATTCGCCGTAGCGTCAGCCACCAGGAGGCCGCCGCGGCCACCAGACCCAGAAGGATCGAACCGACCACCAGCCCGTACGGCAGGCCGATCGCCCGCGGGACGACGATCATGATGATGAACACGGCCATCAGCAGCTTCGCCCAGCCGTACGCGGGGGCCTGGCTCTCGTCGCGGCTGCGGATCCAGCGGGGGAGCCGGTTGGTCGCCAGCACGTACAGCCCGAGTGCTCCGGTCACGAAGGCGAACAGCATCGCGATCCCGGTGTGCACATTCATCAGGCCCGGCCTCCGTCACTGGTCGTCGGCATGAGAATCGGCTGCGCGGCAAGGCATACGATCTCACGATATTCGTGACGTACCGGCGATACCACAGAGTTGACTGATGATTTGCGATATGGGGATGTGCTGGGCCATCCTCGGCAAGGAGGGGTGATTTACCAGGATGGTTGTGCATTTTTCGCCCAGGTCATGAAAGCCTTTACGGTGCTTTTTGTGGACTTTTCTGGGTTTAAGAGTGAAAGCCGGGAAGGGGGAAACGGACCCCATGCGGAACGGTCAGCCCTGCATGAGGAACGACGTCGGCACGGAGCTGGGATCCGGACCCGTCGAGGGGGCGTACGAGGGAACGGCGGACGGATCGGCCGGGGATCCGTAGGAGGGGCTGTACGAGGGGGTCACGGAGGGGTCGGAGGAGGGGGCGGCGGAGGGGTCGGGGACCGAGGCCGTACCGCAGCCGCCGGCGGTCCGTCGTTCCTGGGCCAGCTGGTCCACGGTCTTGGTCCGGTAGTCGGTCTCCTGCTGTGCGGGAGGTGTGTACCGCCACTGGCCGCCCTCGAAGACGAAGCCGAACTCGCTCTGGTCCCCGGGTCCGGTCGCCTGCACCGTGGCGTGGTCGCCCTCGACCGCGACGCTGGAGATGGTGAACTGGCCGTCCTGGACGAGGGGCGGGCAGAGCTGGAACAGCCTGACGTAGTCCTCCCGCTTGATCACCGGCTGAGACTGGGTGCTCCACAGGTCCCAGAAGTCGCCGTAGGACCCGCTTGAGTAGGTGTCGAGCGCGAGCTGGGCGGCCTGCCGTGCCGATGACTCGGAGCGCTCGGCCTCCTGGGTGGGGAAGGTGTCCTTCGGCGTCGAGACAGGGTTGAGCACCATCACCAGTGCGACGGTCGCCGCGATGAGCACTCCGATGACCATGGTCAGGATGGCCGCGACGCCCCGGCCCGTCTCGCCCCGCTGTGGCCTGCCGTACTGCGGCGGGTGGGCCACGCGAAACCTCCGGGGGGCCGATGGGGCCGGTATGGAACCGGCGGGAACGGGCGGTACGGCACAGTCGCGACTAAATCGATCTTAACCCCCGAATCCGGAGCCGCCCCAGCCGACATAATGCCCCCGTGTGGCAAACGATCGGTACGGCGGCCGCCGTCTTCGCCGGGACGAACGTGGACGACATCGTCGTCCTGACCGTACTGTTCCTGGCGGCGAGAGCGAAGGCCACCCCCAGACCGTGGAAGATCGTCGTGGGGCAGTACGCCGGCATCGCGGTGCTGGTGGCCGTGTCCGCCGTCGCGGCGCTCGGGCTGACCGTGGTCCCGGACCGGTGGGTCGGGCTGCTGGGGCTGGTGCCGTTCGGCCTGGGGGTGCGGGGGCTCCTGGCGAAGGCGGACGACGAGCGGCCTGTCGCCTCCGGGGTGGTCTCGATCGCCGGGGTGACCGTCGCCAACGGCGCCGACAACATCTCGGTCTACACCCCGCTGTTCCGTACGGCCGGCACCGCGGCGAGCCTCGTCACGGTCGCGGTCTTCGCGGTGCTCGTGGCGCTCTGGTGCGTCACGGCCTCCTGGCTCGGCTCCCACGGAAGGGTCATCGACCTGGTCGATCGGTGGGGGCGGTGGCTCGTTCCCGTGATCTTCATGGTGATCGGCGTGACCATCCTGGCGGGCACGCTCTTTAGCGAATAATGCACCATTCGTCCGAATTTGCACGGCCTCGAATGGGGAATAGTCCCACATGCGAGGACATTTACGGTTCTATCGCCATAGATGGTTCAAAGTGTGGATCGCAATGATGGCGCTGTCCGCCTCCCTGATCTTCATGATGGAAATGGTCGGCAACCGCGCCGTGATGCCAGCGGCTTTCTTCTACGGCGCCGCCGCGGGTCCTGCCGCTCTCCTCCTCGCCATCCACGACCGCACCCGCATCGGTGACAGCGTGCCGGGCACCACGCTGGTGGGGATGTTCCTGTTCGGCGGGGGTGTCGCCCTGCTGCTCGGCGGCTACTTCGACGCCCTGCTCATCTCGGAGAAGGACAACCCCACGATCCTGCGCGTCGGCTGGATCGAGGAGGCGGCCAAGTTCGTCCCCCTGCTCGCGGTCGCGCTGACCGGGGCGCACCTGACCAAGCCCGCGGGCGTCGCGCTCGGCCTGTCCTGCGCGACCGGCTTCGCCATCATGGAGTCGATGTCGTACGCCTGGAAGAGCATCAGGCACGACAGCGCCGTTGAGGCGGGGATGGTGCTGTTCATGCGGGGGCTCACCACCCCGTTCAGCCACCTGGCCTGGACCGGCCTGGTCTGCGCGGTCGCCTTCGGGGTGTGGCAGACCAGGAGACGGGTCGTGCTGACCAGCGCGGTCACCGCGGCCTTCGCGGCGGCGGCCGTACTCCACTCGCTCAACGACGGCCTGCTCATCCTCGACCTGCCCGGCGGCGTCAAGCTCTTCTTCCCGGTGGTCGCCGCGGTGAGCTACTGGCTGTTCCATCGGGCGACCCGCGACCTGGCGAAGGTCACGCTCCCCGAATCGACGACGACCTCCGCCTGAGCGGTCCTCCGGTTCACAGCTGGGACAGCAGCCACTTGGGACCGGTCACGTCCGCGCCCAGCGCGACGACCCGCTCGCGCAGTCCCCGGTCCGCGGTGACGACCAGGACGTGCTCCCACTCCGGCGCCTGCCGTACGGCCCGCACGACGGCGTCGTCACCGCTGCCGGGCGCGGAGATCATCGTGACCCCGGGGACCCCGGGGACATCACGGGCCGCTCCCTCGACCACCATGGCGAACCTGGGGAACCACCTGGTCAGCGTGGGTGTCCTGGCGGGCAGCGCGCGCACGCCGCTCGCCGCGAGGGCGCCGACCTCGGAGACCAGCTTGGCGGTGGCCCCCGCGCGGTCACGCCACCAGCCGTGCTCGGCGCGGGCGCCGACGATGTTCGCGGCGTCGAGCACGACCAGCACGGGACCGAGCGCCCGCCCGATCACCGGCCAGGTTCCCGCGAAACCGGGGTGCAGCGGCCTGTCGGGGATCTCGTCGGGGGTGAGCCAGCGCAGGTCGACGCTCTCGTCGTTGGCGGGCAGGGCGTCCAGCAGCCGGGGCGTCGCGGCGATCACCGTGTGGAAGGACCAGCCGCCGTGATCGTCGACGTAGACGCCCTGGATCCGCAGGTCGTCGCCGTCCAGCCCGGCCTCCTCACCGGCCTCCCTGAACGCGCCCGCCACGGCGTTCTCGTGACTGTCGAGCGCGCCACCGGGCAGGCCCCACGTGCCGCCGTGATGGCTCCACCCGGCCCGTTCCTGCATCAGCACACGCGGGGTCCCGGCGTCGTCATGATGTACGGCCAGCAGCCCGGCCGCGCCGTACACCCCCCAGTGCCGATGGCCGAGCGCGCACTCGATCCACCCGTCCCCGTCCTTGGCCGCCATGCCCTCCATCATCGCACCGCCTCTTCCGGCCGGTCCTGATCGAGGGGCGGCCGCTCAGTTTCCGCCGGCGGAGAAGTGCTGGTAGTCCTTGATGCCCGACCAGTCGCCGCCCCAGCCCCAGCCAACCCGGGCGAAGGCCTTGACGACCCGGTCGCCGGGGTTGACCACGCCGGGGGCGTCCACCGGGCGCTTGGCGAACTTCCTGGCGTTCTTGTGCGCCACCGAGCCGTCGGCCGAGACGTAGGGGTTCTCGCGGGGGTTGATGTCCACGGCCCTGCCGTAGGCGTGCTGGGACCAGTGGCTCGACCCGGTCGCCGCGCGGCAGTTGAACGCCGAGGTGTTGTTCGCGTCGATGGAGTCGAAGTCGTCGCCCTTGTAGGCGTTGACGGGCTCCATCTTGTAAATGGGCCAGCGCCAGTCGTACAGGCGGCCGAAGACCTTGGTGATCGCCTCGGTCGCGTCCTTGTTCACGACCAGTTTGCCGGTGTGGGGTTTGTCGTCGAAGCCCCAGTAGGTCATCGTGATCATCCGCAGGCCGTCGAGGGGGACGGGACAACCCGGCCGCCAGGAGTGTTTGACCTGCTCACGGGTGACCTTGGAGACCGTGGCCGAGAACTTCGGCGGGGCCGTACGGCTCGGGGTCGAGCCCGGAGCCGGGGGCGCCGTCTCCTGGACCGTCTCATCGGCGGCGGAGGTCTGGGAGACGGGGGAACCGGAGGCGGGCCGCTGGGCGGTGGTCGTGCCGCACGCCGTCGCGAGACAGGCCATGAGACAGGCGGTGGTCACCGCGAGCGTCGTCTGGATACTACGCATCACGAGTCGTGAGCCTCTCACTTGTCGTCGCCGCACGCCGGGCGGATCGTGGTAGTCGTCCGGCCACCTGACGTGACAAAGGGTAGCCGCCGCGTCTCACCGCCCCGTACGGTCGCCCGCGCCCTGACGTTCCTTGGCCGAGGTTTTTGGCGAAAATCCCGCGCAGGTGTTCGAAGGAGCGCTACAGTCGGTCGCACCGGATCGAACACGGGTTCGGGCGGTGTCTGCCCAGATGGGGGTGTGTCATGGCGATGCTCGCGGTGCCCGAGACACCCCACGTTCCCGCGGCGCACCCCTGCGCACGGCCTCGTGCGACACGCCGTAGTCCTTTCTACGGAAATCTACCTCGGCCGCTATATCCCGTCATAAAGTCCGAGACCGTGGACCCCGTGCGCAACCCGTACGCCCCCGGCGCGGGGCAGCGCCCTCCAGAGCTCGCCGGGCGCGACCGAGAGCTGCAGCAGTTCGAGATCGTCCTGGAGCGGGTGGCCCGTGGCCGTCCCGAGCGCAGCATGGTCGTCACCGGTCTGCGCGGCGTCGGCAAGACCGTCCTGCTGAACACCTTCAAGTCCATGGCCATGCAGCGGCTGTGGGGCACGGGAAAGATCGAGGCCAGGCCCGACCAGTCGATCCGGCGCCCGGTCGCCGCCGCGCTGCACCTGGCCATCCGTGAGCTCGCCCCCCGGCACCGCGCGCCGGAGCGCATCGAGGAGTTCCTCGGCGTGCTCAAGGCCTTCGCGATGCGCGACCCGAGCGCGGCCAAGGGCACCTCGCACTGGTCCCCGGGCATCGACGTGCCCGCGAGCCGGGGCCGCGCCGACTCGGGCGACCTGGAGATCGACCTCACCGAGCTGTTCGTCGACGCGGCCGGGGTCGCCACCGACCTGGGGGTCGGCATCGCCCTGTTCATCGACGAGATGCAGGACGTGCAGGCGCCGGACGTCTCCGCGCTCTGCGCCGCCTGTCACGAGCTGTCCCAGAGCGGCGGCCCGCTGATCGTGGTCGGCGCGGGACTGCCGCACCTGCCCGGCGTGCTGTCGGCCAGCAAGAGCTACTCCGAGCGGCTGTTCCGCTACGCCAGGATCGACCGGCTCGACCGTGAGGCGGCCGATCTGGCGCTCATCGCCCCCGCCGAGAGCGAGGGGGTCGAGTTCACCCAGGAGGCCCTCGACGCCCTCTACGAGGCGGCCGACGGCTACCCCTACTTCGTCCAGGCCTACGGCAAGGTGGCCTGGGACCTGGCGCTGAGCAGCCCGATCACCGCCGACGACATCAAAGTTTCCGCGCCCGAGGCGGAGGAGGAGCTGGCGGTCGGTTTCTTCGGCAGCCGATACGAGCGGGCGACACCCGCCGAGCGTGACTACATGCACGCGATGGCCGCCATCGGGGACGAGCCGGTGGCCACCGCGGAGGTCGCCGAGGGGCTGGGCCGTAAGCCCTCAAGCCTCTCCCCGGCCCGTGACAGCCTCATCAAGAAGGGCCTGATCTACAGCGCCGAACGCGGATTCATCGCGTTCACGGTGCCGCACTTCGGAAAGTTCCTGCGTTCTCAGCCCGTTTGAACACATGTTCGATATAGTGGTGTCACGGTCTACACGGGGCCCTAGCCCTCTATACGGCTCTCTAGTGGGGAAGCTAGAGAGCCGTATAGAGCTGAATGGAACCGCTGGAAAGATCTAGAAGTCTCTAGCGTCCAGCCGATACGGGCATAGATTCCAGCAGAGACATCTCCTCGACCGGCTGACCGTCGAAGCCGACCATCGCCACCCGCACCGCCGGGTGCCGCCCGCTCAGATAGACCGCGAAGACCACGTCGACCGGCTCACCCGTGTGGCTGTGCCCCTCGTAGACGAAGAACCGCCAGCACAGCTCACGCCAGCTGTCCACGGGCTCGGTGCTCGACAGCAGCTTCACGTGCGAGCGCCAGGTCGCGCTCGCCCGCAGCCGGCCGAGGGCGTGCGCGGGGTCGAGCGGGCGCTGCTCACACGGCGCGCGATACCGCAGTCGCGCCGCCGCCTCCTCGATCTCCGGCGACAGTACGGCGAGCACCAGCAGCCCACCCAGGGCGGCGACCGCCTGCGTCCAGTTCATACCGGACAGCAGCGCCCAGCCCGGGACCCCCGGCGTCCAGACCAGCCCGAGGGACATGGCGGTCAGCACCATGGTGCGCCCCAGCGAGCGCAGCCCGACCGGCACCGCGCTGACCTCGCCGAAACAGCCGCACCCCACGTCCGGACGGCGTCGCCGCAGCTCCCACAGCACGTAGGTGGACACGGCGAAGAACGCGGCCGTACCCCAGCGGAACACCGGATGGCCCGTCGTCACCAGCCCGGCGACCAGGACCACCTCACCGGCCGCGCAGCCGAGCATGGCGGGCGCGCGCCAGTGGTCGGCGACCAGCACCGCGGGACCGAGCCTGCTCAGCACGCCCGGCTCCGCCTCGCCCCTGGCCGTCCACACCTTGGCGAGCGCTCCCGCGACGAGCAGTGCGCTCAGCACCGGAAGCTGCGCGGCGGCGATCATCGTCAGCATCTGTGTCACCCCAATCCGACCCGGGCGTTGAAACACCCCTTGGTCAGCTCCCCGCCGAGCTCCACGAAGGAGACCGGCGACAGTTCCACGATCCGGCCACGGGGAGAGGTGCCGCATTCCAGGCAGCGGTCGCAGAACCGGCCCGCCAGGCAGCCGCAGGCCACGATCGGAAGCACCGAGGTTCGCCCGGCGCACACGTTGCGCACGCTGAGCGCGGAGCCCAGCGCGAGGTACGGCAGCGCCGTACAGGACACTCCGGCGTCCTGGCAGTCGCTGTCGGCGTTTTCCAGCATGGGGTAGGCCACGCCCCGCTCACCCCAGTCGAAGGTGTCGGACCAGGTCGAGGTGCCCGAGATGCGGGCCTGCGCGCCGTACCCGGGAGGCGGTTTCGGCACGGAGGTCCACCGGTAGGGCGGCTGGGAGGTCGCGGGCAGACGGGCGTGGGCGACGCCGTCCTCGCGGATTCCGATGGCGTCGAACAGGTAGCCGGGCTCGAACTGCGGGTGCCGTACCCGCAGGCGACCCGAGGCGCCGTAGGGGATGACGATCGTGCGCCGGCCCCGGTGGGGCCCGCAGTACAGCTCGACCGTGAGGTCCCTGCGGCCGCTGCCGACGGACTGGATCACGCCGGTGATGCGGGTGATGTCGGCCCAGATCCGGTCGACGACCCGGCCGCCCTGCAGCGCCCTGACGATCACGTGGGCACCGACCGGCAGGTCGGTGGGGGAGACGTTCTCACCGCGCCAGGCGGTCGCCCACGGCGCGATGACGAGCCGCTCCTCCTCCCCCTCGGGGGTCTCCACGACGATCAGGTGCGGGCTCACGTCCAGGATCTCGCCGGTGATCGAACGCAGGGGCTCCCCCTCCTCCGAGTCGGCCTCGGGGTCCGGCTCCCGCTCGTCGGAGGAGCCGGGGGAGTCGAGGGATCTGCCAAGCACGGCGGCGGCCAGCACGCGGCGGCGGTCGGCGCTGCGATACGGCATCGTCACTCCCATGTTTCACGAAGGTCTCCCGGTCAGCGTCACACGCTCACGGGAGTCTCGCCGTTCGCTTCGGCCAATAATCCTGTCGGTGGGGTGGCGGGGTAGCAAAATTCCCCCTCCCGGTGGAACGCGTCATTCCCCGTTCTAGGGCAAACCAGTACCCGACTCCGACTTGGGACACCTCTGCCTGGGGGAGGTGTTCTTTGCTGTTGACGGGACAAAATATAGGTTCCGGTTCAGCCGGTTTAGGGGCTCTGGCTGCGATTCTGGCCACGAGGCACACCTGACCACAGGCTGGTGATCGCGGTGAGCGGCGGAATCCATGAGGAGTTCCGCGAGTACGTCGTTGCTCGCGGTCCGACACTGCTGCGCGCGGCCCGTCAGCTCACCGGGCATCCCAGTGACGCCGAGGACCTGCTCCAGGCCGCCCTGTTCAAGACCTACCTGGCCTGGGGCCGCATCCACGACCGCGCGGCGCTCGACGCCTACGTGCGCCGGGCGATGGTCAACATCAACATCTCCTGGTGGCGGCGGCGCAAGCTGGAGGAGTATCCCGCCGAGGAGATCCCCGAACCCGCCCTCGTCAGCGGCTCGGACCATCTGCCCGAGCAGGTCGAACAGGCCCTCGACCGGCTGCCGACCAGGATGCGGACCGCCGTCGTGCTGCGTTACTACGAGGACATGACCGAGCCGGAGATCGCCAGGGCGCTGGGCATCAGCGTCGGCACCGTCAAGAGCACGGTCTCCAGGGCGATGGCACGGCTACGCGGCGATCTCACGATTCCGGAGCAGCGGCAGCCGGAGCCCCAGCGCTAGCTTCCCCGGACTCCGCCCCGGCCGTCGCGCACGGCCGTACGGCGTCGCGGATCGTCCGCAGCATGTCGAGGAAGACATCGAGCTGCTCGGGGGGGAGCAGGCCGGTGAACCACTCCTCGATGTCCGCCAGATGCCGAGGGAGCACCGCGGTGAGCCGGTCCGTGCCCGCCTGGGTGATCACGGCGTAGGAGGCCCTGCGGTCGGTCGCGCACGCCTGCCGTGCGACCAGTCCCTCACGCTCCAGCCTGTCCACGACCCGGGTCACCCCACTGGTGGACAGGCTGGTCTGCGCGGCCAGGTCGCTCATGCGCAGACGCCTGCCGGGGGAACGTGCCAACCGGATGAGGGTCTCGAAGTCGATGTCCGAGAGCCCCGCCTCGGCGAAGGAGGTGTGGGTCTTCGCCAGCAGGCCGCCGAAGGCTTCGGCGAACAGGCCCATGGCCGTTAACCGGGAGTCGTCAAAGGAGGTCACCGCTCCACTTTAACCGATGATGGTTGACGTGGGGAATATTCCTCATGTAGAAATCTGTTGACGCAAACATCCGCACTGCAAGCACCTCTTCGGGAGTAGTCATGACCACTCGGACCTGGGAGAACCTTCAGCTCCCCGCCGCGGGTACCTTCAACCTCGACGCCGCCCACACCAGGATCGGCTTCGTGGTCAAGCACATGATGGTGAGCAAGGTCCGCGGTCACTTCGACCAGTTCGCCGGAAGCGTCACCGTCGCCGAGAACCCCCTTGAGTCCTCCGCCGAGCTGACGATCAAGGCCGAGAGCATCAGCACCGGTGTCGCCGACCGCGACGGCCACCTGCGTGGCGACGACTTCCTCGCCACCGAGAAGTTCCCCGAGATCACCTTCCGCAGCACGCGCGTGGTCGGCCACTCCGGCGACGAGTTCACCGTCCTCGGTGACCTCACCATCCGCGACGTCACCAAGCCGGTCGAGCTCACCGTCGAGTACGGCGGCGCGGGCACCAACCCCTGGGGCCAGTCCCTGTGGGGCTTCTCCATCACGACCGAGATCGACCGCGAGGAGTTCGGCCTGACCTGGAACCAGACCCTGGAGACCGGTGGCGTCCTGGTCGGCAAGAAGATCAAGATCGAGATCGAGGGCGAGGCCAACCCCGCCGCCTGACAGTCGTCGTCCACAGGTTCCCTCCCGGTGCGCGGGAGGGAACCTGTGGGTTTCCTTGTCGCCTGGCATTCGTTGTCCACAGGCTCCTTTCCGGTGTTCGGGAGGGAGCCTGTGGATTTTCCGGGTGCGAACACTCCTGCGACCTTGGGTCCAGCCGGGTCTTGGGTCCGCTGGGCCCGGGTCCAGCGCTCGCCTGTGGGGTCGAGGCCGTACCCTCCGGCTTTCCTGGGAAGTTGATATTCCGTCAGGTGGTACCGGACGTCTCGTCTGGCGGGAATCCCCAGACTCGCAGCCGTGTCTGCCTGCGAGAATCGCTGATCGTCCACAGGTGTGCACAAAGTTATCCACAGGAGTGGATAACTGGTACACGCCTCCCCGACACGGCGTCTGCGGGAACCGCTTTGCTGCCTCGCCTGATGGCCGGTACTCTATGCTGAGCCACTCGGCAACCAGGAGGCTTCGCCTAGTCAGGTCTATGGCGCCGCACTGCTAATGCGGTTTGGGTTTACCGCCCATCCGGGGTTCAAATCCCCGAGCCTCCGCAGACGAAAGGCCCTCTCCCCGGAAACGGGGGGAGGGCCTTTTTGATCTCTGAGAGGCCTCCGTCGCAGTTCTAGCCGCGCCGCTCACGAGGCCGTACGTCAGGCCCAGCAGTTCCTGCCCGCCCAAGGCGACGACGCCACCCGGGCCTGGCTGCTCAGCCGTCAGGCCGAGGAGCTCGCCGCCCTCGGAGACCGACGCGCCGTCAGCCTTCTGCACCAGGCCGAAGACGCCTACAGCCGTGCCCGCCCACACCGCGAACGCGCCTGGACCCGCTTCCTGGACGCCGGCCGGATGGCCGCCTTCCAACTGTCCACCTACGTACGGCTCGGCGACGACCACCGGGTGATTGAAGCCGGACAGGCAGCCCTGTCGGCCGTCGCGCAGGACACTGACCACAAGAAGGTCGCCGTCGTCTACGCCGACATCGCCCAGGCCCAACTCCAGATCGGCGACATCACCGAGGGTGTCACCTACGCCCGCCGCGCCCTGGAATCCGCCCGCCGCAGCGAATCCACCTGGGGACTACAGCACCTCGCCACCGTCGAAAAGACCCTTGCCGGGCAGAAGGACCAGGCCGCCCGGGAACTCCTGGGAGACATCACTTCCATCCGCCGGGCTCTGGGGACGTCTCCCGCCTGATCCACTCCAGATAGTCAGCCGTCCCGGCCACCAGGGGAGCAGCGACGATCTGCGGCACCTCACAGGAGTGCAACTCCCGCACCCGCACCGCCAGAGCCTCGAACCGGCCAACCGTCGTCATCATGACCACCAGCCACTCATCAGCACGCCAGATCTCCCCGGCCCACCAGTAGACCGACTCGAGCGACGCGACGACCTGAGCCGCAGCGGCCAACCGCTCCTCCACCACTGCCGAACAAACCCGCGACACCTCCCCGCGGCTGCCGACAGTGACCCGAACCTCTACACAATCCGAAGCGTTCCCGACCACGCTGCAACACTGCCGAATTGTTCTCATGGGTATCAAGCGCGGCGGCGCGGCGCGCCGCCGCGCCCCGGCCCTGCGCCCGCCCGCCGTCCGGGCGTGCGGCCTGGGGGCCGGTCCCGGCCGACGCGGGACTCCGGGCCGCCCACCGCACACACGCGCCACCGCACGGACCGAACCCTCCGCTCTTGGGTTGCCGCGCCGCCGCACCGATACAGCCCTCACGATCGCCATTGCATGGCTGGCCATCGCACGGGATGGGGGCGATCGACGATCCGTGCTTCGTTCCTCAGCACGGCTCACCGGAGGACGTGAGTGCGGTCTGTACTGGTTCGGTCTCCACTGACCATGGGGCGATTCAGGGGGAACTGTGAGGGGATACCTCAAGGTCCTGAGCAAGGCCGGCCTGCCCCTTGTCGATCGCGGCCTCGTAGAACGCGTCGGCGAGCGCCATGATGATCCCTTTGATCGCAGGCCCATCGGTGAAGAAGTAGTCGGCCATGGTGTTGTGCGCCTCCTGATTGTCGGCGACAGCCTCAATGACGGCGGACTGGAAGTCCTGCGACTCCATGAACTGCTTCTTCGAGTTGTTCTCGGTCCGGGCCTGCTGGACCAGTTTCGGGACGGCGAGCAGCCGCTGTACGAGCCCCTGCACGAACTCCCGGATCTGGGACTCGGCGAACGAATCGGCGCCGAAGAGGTCGTTCATCTTGTCGATGACGACCTGGAGCGCGACGTACTTCGGCTCCTTCTTGGTGCCGGTTCCTGCTGCGCTGATCCCCTTCAGTTCGCCGTCTCCGGTCAGCGAGATGTCGACGGCGATCCTCTTGGTGTGCTTCACCCCGACCAGGACCACGTCGGAAAGGTCGACGTCGGCGCTCCAGGAGGACTCGGCGATGACCTTCTCCAGGAGGCGGAGGAAGATCGAGAGCATCTCCATGTACGGGTCGCCGTAGTCGACGATCTGGCTCATGAAGTCATAGAGCCGCACGTAGGTGGAGACGTCCTTGCGGAAGAGGTCGAGGGTGTTGAGCGTGACCTTGTCCTCGGCCTCGATCGCTGCCGCGTAGCGACGCCGGAAGTCGTGCTGGGCCGGGCTGATCGCCGCCGAGAGCGCGTTGTTGCCCTTGCGGGTGACCCACAGCTCGGCGACCTGGCGGACCTGCTCCTCGGTGTAGATCCCCGCCTGGGCGAGCTTGTTCGCGAGGTGTACGACGATGTACGGGTCGGTCTCGGTCTCCAGGGTGGCGTTGGTGAAGTACGGCTCGAAGGCGGTCCTGATGTCGTCGGGCTTGTTGACGAAGTCGATGACGAACGTCTTGGCCTTCTGCTCCCCGCCGGCGGTGCGGTGGGTTCGGTTGAGCCGGGAGAGCGTCTGCACGGCGGCGACCCCGGCGAGCTTTTTGTCGACGTACATCGCCGAGAGCAGCGGTTGATCGAAGCCGGTCTGGAACTTGTTGGCGACCAGCATGATCTTGTACGTCTCGCCCTTGAACGCCGCCGCTAAGTCGGCGCCCGCTCCGGGGTTCATCTTGACCTCGGTGAACTCGTCGTCCTTCGAGGGCGTCGGCCCCCAGTCCTGGCTCCACTCGTCGTTCTCGGTCATCGACACCGACCCGGAGAACGCGACTAAAGCCCGGTAGTTGTACGACGCGTCCTCGGCCGCCCGTTTGGTGATGTAGGCGTCGATCGCCTTCCGGTACTTCACCGCGGCCTTGCGCGAGTCGGTGACGACCATCGCCTTCGCCTTGCCCTCCAGCAGGTGGGCGACGTTGGTGTGGAAGTGCTCGACGATGATCTGCACCTTCTGGCTGATGTTGGTCGGGTGCAGCTGCACCCACCTCATCAGCCCCTTGCGCGCGGCCGACTCCTCGACCTCGCCACCGTCGCCGCTCCCGGCGTTGCCGGCGATTTTCAACGCGGTGTCGTAGGACTGGTAGCCCTTGAGCACGTCGAGGATGTAGCCCTCCTCGATCGCCTGCTTCATGGAGTACCGGTGGAACTCGTGCGGCTTGCCGTCCGACCCCGTGCGGCCGAACAGCTCCAGGGTCTTGTTCTTCGGGGTCGCGGTGAAGGCGAGGTAGGAGATGTTCTCCGACTCGGCCCGCTCGGCCATCTCCGAGGCCAGGATCGCCTCGACGTCGACCGAGCCGCCGTCCTCGATCTCCTTGATCTCCTCGGCGGTCAGGACCTGCTTCAGCTTCGAGGAGATCTGCCCCGACTGCGAGGAGTGGGCCTCGTCGGCGATGACGGCGAACCGCTTACCCTTCAGGCTGGAGTCGGCCCGGATCTCATCGTGTGCGTGCGGGAAGGTCTGCATCGTCACCGCGATGATCAACTCACCGTTCTTCAGCGCCTGGGCCAGCAGGCCGGACTTCGACTTCGCACCGGCCTTGCGCACATCCTCGGGACTGATCGTCGCAACGATCTTCCCGCTGCCGTCGATCTGCCGGATCGCGTCCTGAAGCTGCCCGTCGAGCACCGTGCGGTCCACGACCACGATGACCGAGTCGAAGACCTTCTCATCGCCGATGTGGAGCCGCGCGAGACGGTGCGCCGTCCAGGCGATCGTGTTCGTCTTCCCCGACCCCGCGGAGTGCTCGATCAGGTAACGCCGGCCGACACCTTCCTCGGCCACGGTGGCCACGATGTCCGTGACCGCCTCCCACTGGTGGAACCGGGGGAACAGCATGCTCGTACGGCGCACCGACGTGCCGGTCGCGAGGTCCCACTCCTCCTTGGTCTCCACGATCATCAGCCGGCCGACGATGTTGAGCCAGGAGTGCTTCTCCCAGACCCGCTCCCACAGGTACGCTGTCGCCGACCTCCCGTCCGCACCAGGTGGGTTCCCGGCACCGTCGTCGAAGCCGGTGTCGAACGGCAGGAAGTGTGTCTTCTCGCCCTCTAATCGGGTCGTCATCGCGGCCCGGTCGTTGGAGACCGCGAAGTGGACCAGCGCCCGGTGCCCGAATGACAGCAGCGGCTCGCGCCGGCCGTTGGTCAGCGGGTTGCGCTTCTTCTGGTACTGCTGGATCGCCTCGTTCAGTGACTGGGTGAAGTCGGTCTTCAGCTCCACCGTCGAGACCGGGAGCCCGTTGACGAAGAACACTAGGTCGATGCTGCGCTGGTCGGCGGTCGAGAAGTGCACCTGCCGCATCACCCGCACGCGCATCGCCGCATAGTGCGCGTTCGTCGTCGCGTTCAGCGTCGTCTCGGGCCGGAACTGCGCCATCTTCAATCGGCCACCGCCGATGTACTGCACCCCGGTCCGCAGAATGTTCAGCATCCCGCCGCCATGCTCCAGCGGCTTGTCCAGCGCCGTGGTCAGCACATCGAGGAACTTCGCCTGCGACCCGGCCGCCTTCAACGCTTTTTCGTACGCCGGCTTCTGGGTCGCCTCCAGCCAATCGAACAGATCCTTGGGGAACAGCGCCCGCTCACGGTCATAACCGGTGTCGTTGGCCGAGTACAGCCAGCCATGGGCCGCGAGGTACTCGCAGATCTCGGTCTCGAAGACGACCTCGTTGTGGTCGGCCATCACACCGCCTCGCGTACGTCGATCTGGCCGGTCACAGCGGCCGTGATCAGCGCGGAGCGGCGCTCATAGGCGAGCTCGATGAAGCACTGCGTTTCCGCGATGAGCTGATCGATTTTGGAGGTCTCACTGTCCAAGTGCGAGACAATGCGGCGCTGTTCATCCACAGGGGGCAGCGGCATCGGGAGGTTCCCGATATCGGACTGGCTGATATTGAGCATAGAGTGGCTCGCGCCGGTCGCCTCCAATTCGATCAGATCGCGCCATCTGCGGCTTCCGAGCACTATCGCTACGAACCGCGAATCGGCTCGGCTCTCATCGAGCGAGAAGGCGTAGAGCTTGTCACAGAGCATGAGCCGCGGGAAGTCGCCCTCGACCACTGCCGCGCTGCCAACCAGTTCACGGGTGTTGGCGCGCGACACGATGAGGTCACCTTGAGTTACGACGATTTCCAGGCGCGGGATCTCGTCCTCCGGCAACTCTTTGTTCTCCATCGGGCGGAAACGACCGCCGTTTGCCGCTCCAGCCTTAAGAACGGCCCAACTCTCGACACCATCGGCTGGCCACGAGTAGCACTGCGGGCTCCACCCCTGCCGAACCGATCGAATGATGTGCTTCAGTCGCGCCCCGCTGGTAGCGATGATGGACACCGCCTCCTCAATCGCCGCCTGGCGACGCTCGCGGAGCATCTCGATCAGACGCTGCTGCTCCTCGATGAGTGTGTCGATGCGGGCAGTCTCGCGGTCGAGGTAGTCGGCGACAGCCCTCTGCGTTTCAAGGTCCGGGAGGTCAATCCGAATCTCAAGGAAATCGCCCTGACTGATGTTCTGCATCGAGGAACTCGTCCCGACGCTCGCAGCTTCGACCTGCGATCGGTAGATTGGCGTCTTCGTCCACCAATCGACGAACCGCGGTTCAGCGCCGTTGAATCTCACGGCCCACAGCCGGTCTGGAAGGTAGAGGTTCGGGAAGCCCTGACCAACTGCAGCAGCGACCCCCAAATGTTGCTTCGTGTTCATCCGGCTCACGATCAGCGAGCCAGCCAGCACCGGACACGAAACTCTGTCTAAGTCATAGGCATCCACTTGCTTATTCTCTTCTGGACTAAAAATTCCGCCGTAAACGGCACTCGTCTTGAGCACGCCTAGCTCATCGGCGACGGCTGGCCATGGCGCTCCATTGACGCTGGTTCCACTCTGGATGGAGCTAACGACTCGCTTGAGCGGGAAATTCGGCCACTCTATCCTGGTCACTTCTCGACCTCCCGCAGCAAGTCAAGGATCTTGGCGACCTGCTTCTCCAGGTCGGCGTCGATCTCGGCGAGAGGGCGGGGCGGGGTGTACTTGTAGAAGTGGCGGGTGAAGGGGATCTCGTAACCGACCTTGACCTTGGTCCAGTCGATCCAGGCGTCGGGTACGTGCGGCTTCACTTCGGTGTCGAAGTAGGTCTGGATGACCTCGATCCTGCCCGTAGGACCGGCGGTCGAGCCGCCGTAGGTGAACGGCACGTTCTCGGTGTCGCGCTTCTTGGAGTCGGGCTTCGGCTTTCCCTTGCGGTCGACGACGGGCTTGCCGTCCTCATCCAGCAGGGGCCGTTCGACGGTGATGGCCCAGTAGCCGAACTCGTCGTTGCGCAGCACCTTCGAAAAGTCGGAGTCGGCGTCGGTAAAGTCGGCGTACAGCCGGAGAACCTCGACGCGGTCGGCGTCGCTGAGCTCACGGTTCTTGTTGCCGAGGTTCTTGCGCATCTTGGTCCAGAACGACGTGCCGTCGATGAGCTGGACCAGGCCCTTGCGCTCGGGATGCTTACTGTTGTCGAGGATCCAGATGTAGGTAGGGATGCCGGTGTTGAAGAACATGTTGGTCGGCAGCGCGACGATCGCCTCGACCAGGTCGCTCTCCAACAGCCACCTGCGGATGTTCGACGGGCCGGACTCGGCGGCGCCGTTGAAGAGCGGTGAGCCGTTCATGATGATCCCGGCCCGGCCACCGCCGTCCTCGGGGGCGCGCATCTTGTGCGCCAGATGCAGCAGGAACAGCATCTGCCCGTCCGAGGTGGCCGGCAGGCCATGCGCGAAGCGGCCGTACCGGCCGGCCTCGTCGCGCTCCTTGGTGACGGCCTTTGCGTACTGCTTCCAGTCGACGCCGTACGGTGGGTTGGACATGCAGAAGTCGAACTGGCGGCCCTTGAAGGCGTCGTCGGTGAGCGTGTTGCCGAAGGCGATGTTGGACGCGTCGTGGCCCTTGGCGAGCAGGTCGGACTTGCAGATCGCGTACGACTGGGGGTTGTACTCCTGGCCGTACAGGCTCAGCCGGGCGTCCGGGTTCTGCGTGAGCAGGTGCTCCTCCGCCAGAGAGAGCATGCCACCGGTGCCGGCGGTGGGGTCGTAGAGCGTGCGGACGATGGCTTCCTCGCCCAGATCGGTGTCCTTCTCGGCGAAGAGAAGGTCGACCAGCAGCCGGATCGCGTCACGCGGCGTGTAGTGGTCACCGGAGGTCTCGTTCGCGGCCTCGTTGAACTTGCGGATGATGTACTCGAACGCGTCCCCCATGTCGGCGTTGGACACGACATCGGGGTGCAGGTCGACGGCGCCGAAGGACTTCACGATCTCGCGCAGGAGACCGGCCTTCTCCAGGGCGATGATCTCCTTCTTGAAGTCGAAGTACTCGAACACATCGACATCGGCGGAGAACCGGTCGATGTAGTCGACGAGGTTGTCCTCAAGCCCGTCCGCGTCCTTCAGAAGGTTGGCGAAGCTGTATTTCGAGGTGTTGTAGAACGGCCAGCCGGTGGCCTTCTTGACCTCGATCCGGAGCCGATTCGGGTTCTCGTAGGTCGCGGCCAGGTCTCGGACGGTCTCGCGGTCCGGCTCCAGGATGCAGTCGAGGCGCCGAAGGATCGTGAACGGGAGGATCACGTTCCCGTACTGGTTGGGGCGGTAGGGGCCCCGAAGCTGGTCGGCGATCGACCAGATGAAACTACCCAGCGTGCTCACAAGGCTCCTCACAGGAATCACTCAACGTGCATGGCCGCGCCGGCCCACTGGGGTAGTCACGCCCACGCAAGGCAACCCATGTCCGCTAACGAGGCGTCATCAAGCCATCTTCGCGCACCTCGGCCTCCTGCGTACTCGGGAGGCAGGCGGAATTTCAGGCCTGCCCGCACCGTAGCGGAGGAGGCCGACACAAAGCGCGGGCAGCAAGAAAACAGGCAGCCCTCGGAGAACTCCGCCTCGCACAGGCCGCACTGGGTCGGGCCGCTCCGAAGCACCGTGGCCGACGCCTTGCGGGGCGTGATCGCCGTACAGGGTTGGGGGCGATCGATGGTCCAGGGCTTCGTGCCTTGGCTCCGGCCCGCCGGGCACCAGGGTTGCACTTCGGGTTGCGATACAGGGGCGTTCAGGATGGACCGCACATGCCCCCTGACCCGCATTGAACCGTCCGGAACAACCCAAGGGCGATCTTTTAATCCGCAAGTTTCCAGGTTGGCATGCTTCCCCGAGGTGCGGAGTGGTGATAGTTTCCGGTGCCAGCCGACATCCCCGTGTCGTGCCGGATCGTCTACAGCAAGCCGTACCCCGTGCGGGGAGGAGCAGATTAATGCCGTGTCTGCCGCGTGCCCGATGGGACGAGAAAAAAGTTTACCCTATTCGGCTTCTTCCGGGTTCCGGTGTTCCAGTTCCGCTATTGGAGCGCGCCGCCGTTCTGCTCCTTCTATTGACGTTTGGCCTGAGACGTACTGTACTGATCTTACAGCTTGCATTGTAAGATTTCCAGGAAGCTCAATGGGGCGAATGTCACGGGCGTCGTGCAGCCAATAATATCGACCCTCCTTTTCTTGACGCCCGGTCAAGACGATCCCGATCTCATTTCTGTGCGCTTCCAAAGCAATCCTGTACTGATCCTCTTCGAGTCGTACACGGATTTTTCTTGCGGGTGATCCACTTACTACCTCAACGCGTATAACTCCGGGACTTCCAGGATTGGGCCGATCGAGAAGTGTGACCGCTCCCATAATTGTTACTATCTCAGAAGAAGAAGTTACTGCTAAATGGGTACATGCTTTCTCTAAGATAACTGCATGTCTAGGCTCGAACTCCAGGGTCACCGGCTCCAAGAAGCCATCTTCATCAAGACTAGACGCAGGTTTCCAGGAGACGGAAATGTCTGCTCCATCGGAATTTTCAAGAACACCTTGAAGTGCATAGATAAGCTCGTAGGAAATCCCTTTGCGCACCCCATTGTCGAAACCTGACATTGATGATGAGCGCTCAAAATGTTCTATGGCCTCCTGTGTGGACTCCAGAGAATTGATGAAGGTCTTTGTTATATCGCGCCCTGTATGGGAGCCTATGCCGGGCAGTGTAGAGCCTTCATCTTTCGGTCTTTCATAGAAAAGCTGGTCTACAGGGGCGTACGCTGTAATTACGTAACTAGAGTTATCGGTTTGCCCCATGAGTACGCTATTTAGGTACGAGTAAGCAAACTTCGAATTGGCGTTGCCGAAGTACGATTTAGGTGACTTTCTAGATTTCGCGGAAGCAAGAAGCGCCAGTCGAGCAGATTCGATTAGGCTCTCACCTAAGAGCCACGGGATGGCTCCTGCGATTGTGGTGACTTCCTTGCGAAATCTAATTTCATCCCCTAGCGGAACTGTGTCTCGGCTTAATCGTTTTAAGAGTTTTTCAGCCTTCGACTCTCTCTTCAGTAGAGCAGCTAAAGCCTGTTGGAATAAATCAAAGTAATCAGCCATACTCCTGTCTAAGGGAAGTAGAAGGCTGGGCGTATTTTCCTCTCCTGGAGCACGCCAGCGAGAGTAAAGCCCCTCTTGCCCTCCGTACTGCGACCAGCCCACTCGCTCTAGTACGACAGCGAGTTCTTTGGGAGATATCTCTGTTGCCAACTGGCGGATTGAGATGTTACTCACGGCTTCCCTCCAGCTCCGATGCGCTTCATAATCGCACAAAGGGCGATGTCGTCGAAGACGTTTGCGGTGGAAACCTTTACACTGGTTTCTTCTTTCCCAGTAGGCTTCAGGCCCGTCAGGACAGCCCAGTATGCGCAATGACGGAGGCTGAGAAAGTCGTGAGTTGCAACTACCCATGCAGCGACTTCTTTAGGTATGATCATTGCAACAAGAACTCGATGAATAATGACCGGTTCTGCAGCCATAAACACTAGGCGATCATTGCTTAGCTTAACACTAACATGCCCATTGGGTGGGTTCGGATCATATTGATATGTGCTTTTAAGTTGGACTTTTATGTCTATCTGAGAATCTACTGTGTGTAGTCCGGAATTATGGCTCAATACCCAGTCGATCCCGTCGTCGGGGTCTGGTTTTGCCATAGTGCAACCCGCCGCGGCCGCGACTGCTCTTAAGTAGCTGTCCTGGAGCATCTCCATGCGACTCTTGAGTCGAAGATCTCCCCGAAGAGGGTCTTCAGGTGTGCGGGGGACCACGATCGTCATCCAGTCGACTCCCTGTTGTGGCCTGCTTCTGTCCTATACCTCGACTTGGACAGACTTATGCAGTATCAGGGTGGATCAATAAGACTAGATGGAGCAAGTCCCAACTTATCTTGCGTACCCAAACCGTTACTAGTGGTAGCTATTTCATGCTTCTCGCCCGACGATCAACCCATAAGATATCTTTTGTCCGGTTCGCCAATGTGGCCCCTAGGGACTTGTGGCCACCTCCTCGATTTGCTTCAGTCCTGGCCTTCGTCCTTGCCTCCCTAAAGCACGCAAGTCGGTACAAATCAACCATATTAGGTCATTATTAACTTGGCCCTACTGGGAGTCGATAGAGCAGAAATCTAGGACTCTGCGGTGCGGTAGTCCGTTCTCGACACCCTCATCCTCCATTGACTTCACCGACTCTTGCCGACCGTCAGTCGTCTGAATGCGCCCTCATGCGTACTGAGAGAGAAAGCTGGAGGTTACGAGTCGGAGAGGGTAAGGCCGGTCTCGGCGATGAAGCCTTCCAAGAGCCCGGGCTGATACTGCATGCGTTTGAGTCGGCTCTTGATCAGGGCCGCGAGCTCGTCGATGTTGCGGACGGTGAAGTTGACGAGCTTGGCGCGCAGGCCGGCCCAGATGCCCTCGGCCGGGTTGAGATCAGGCGCATATGGTGGCAGCCGGTAGACCAGCAGCCAGTCCTCACGCGCGGCGATCCAGGTGCGCATCTGGGCGCAGACGTGTTCGGGCGGGCTGTCCCAGACCAGTGAGATCGGCCCGCCGAGCTGGACGTGCGCGGCCTGTAGCAAGGCCTTGAACGCCGCGACGCCGAAGCCTTTGCCCTCGCTCACACGCCGGTGATAGACGATCGTGCGGTAGAGGAGCCGGGTTCGCATCCCGGGCTTGACGCAGATCAGTGCGGCGATGGAAACTCGGCCCCGTCCACGGTAGGACACCTCCAGCACGGGGGTATGCCCCCGGGGCGCCCAGGTTCGTCCTTTAGGCGGTCTCAGGCTCTGGCCCGACTCGTCGGCGAACACGAGCCAGGAGCCCCAGGCCGCCCGGGTGCTTTTATCGCGGGCCAGGTCCGCTTGACCCAGGTGGCGATCTGCTCTTCGTCGCGTCGGGCGGCTTGGTGCGCGGGCACCTGGAACGACCAGCCCAGTCGCGTCAGCAGGTAGGCCACGCCGCGTGGGGTGTAGCGGATGTGGAACCTCTCGGCGATCAGCATCGCGACGCGGGCGCTGGTCCAGCGCTGGTCGTCCCAGCCGTGCGCGGCCGCGCCCTGGCCCAGCAGCGCCTCCAGCCGGTTGGTCTGCTCGTCGGTGAGCTTGCAGCCGGTCCCGGCGGTGCCTTTGGAGCGCAGTGCGGCTTTGCCGCCGTTGCGCCAGGTGCGGTGCCACTCGCAGGCGGATTTGCGTGTCATGCCCAGCAGGTGGGCCACCCGCGGCGGGGCGATTCCTCCGGAGAACATGTCCGCTGCCCGCAGTCGCAGTGCCTCGCGCCGCTCCCGCTCGGTGTCGGACAGTCCTCCGCTTCTGTCGGAGTACCTCATACCTCTAGGCTGCCACCTGGGAAAACAGCGGGGATGAGCGCCCTGCGCACCTCATGACGCCCGGATTTCTCCGTCAGTAAGGCCGATAGGTCAGCGCCGGTCAGTATGACGATCGCCTACGCCAGCTGCGAGAGCGCGCCAGGCCCGCCAAGGTCGATGAATAGTCGTCGTGGGACGTGCGCAGGACGATCTTCGATGGCGAGGGACGAGAAGACGCTACCGCCCTGGTCGGAGGCTCTGTCTCCGCTCGGAACGTAGCGCTCTTGAAAACCGCTGTCGGAGGGGCAGCGCTCTTACGATCGCCTTGCGGTGATTGATCGCCGTGCAGGGTTGGGGGCGATCGATGGTCTGGGACTCGTTCCTCAGCCCCGGACCATCGGGCATTCGGACACAGCACCGCAGCAAGGAACGAGATCGGCATCATGATCGCGTGCCAGATCCGTACTAGGAGCTGTTCGGGGTTCGGATCATGTGGTTGAAGTGAGGAGCTTCAACCACATGACCGAGCCTCGGAGATAGAGCCCGGCTTCATAGCTTTCCGGGGCCTTGTCATAGCGGGTCGCCAGACCCCGCCAGGTCTTGATCTTCTGGAAGCAGCGCTCAACGGTGTTGCGCTCCTTGTACATACCGGTGTCACAGCTGACAGGCCGACCACCCCGGCTGCCCTTCTTCCTGCGGTTGGCAGCCTGGTCCTTCTTCTCCGGAATGACCGCCTTGATGCGGCGTTTCCTCAGGTAGGCGCGGTTGGCCTTGGAGGAGTACGCCTTGTCCGCCGCCACCGCGGCAGGGCGGGTACGCGGCCGCCCGACCCGGCCGGGAACACGGATCTTGTTCAGGACGGTGACGAAACGCGGGCAGTCGGCGGCCTGGCCGGGCGTGAGCACGAAGGCCAACGGCAACCCGGCGGCATCCACCGCGGCATGGACCTTGCTGCTCAGCCCGCCTCGGGACCGGCCGAGCCCGGCAACCGCAGCACGGGCCCTGCGGCGTCGCCGGGCGGCGGCACGATCCCCACCCGGCGACGCATCCGCATCATCCGCGTTGTCCGCGCTGGAGGTGACCTGCGGCGCATCACCCGCAGCACCGGCGGCTGCTCCGCAAGTGGAACCCCCTTTTCCTCCGTCAGCGCCTGCTCCAGCGCATCCAGCGTCTCCCCGGCCACCGCCAGCCCGGCCGATTCCTGATGCGCCCGCACGATCGTGGAGTCCACACTGACCACCTCCAGTCCGACCTGCCCCCGCGAAGCGGCCTCAGCGATCAACGCATCCATCAAGTCCTGGAACACCCCGGCCTTGGCCCAACCGTTGAACCGGGAATACAGCGTGGACCAAGACCCATACCGTTCCGGCACATCACGCCAGCCCGAACCGGTACGGAAGCGCCACAGGATCCCGTTGAACTGATCCCGCACCCGCCGCGGCAACGGCCCGGTAGCCGCCACCGGCAGATACGGCTCGATCAACGCCCACTCGGCATCCGTCACATCAAAACGCGCCACGTCCGAGTTCTACCAGCCACAGCCAGCCCGCTCTCCGGCCCCACCGAGATCCGAACCCCAAACAGCTCCTAAAGGGGAGAACGGGGGGAGGGCCTTTCTGATCTTTGTGGGGCTTCCCGTTGTGGTTCCAGTCGCGACGAAGGCTCAAGCTTCGCCCCACAGAGCGGAGGCCAGCCGCTCCCCGGCGTCGCGCATCGGCGGTGTGGAGGCGCGGGCGCACCGCGCGGTCGTGGTGACCCGCGTGTGGCCGAGCACCTCCTGAACGACGCGGATGTTCACGCCCTGCTCGACGGGCGGTGTGACGGGCGTCGCGCGCCCGAACGTCCCGAACCCCGGCCTACCGCAGGAGCGCCTTCCACACCTTTTCTCGCCGCAGCTGTGCGGGCCGACGCAGCCATGTCGCCACTCCATGCGCTGGACCGTAGCCCGGCACCGCGCACTGGGCGATCTCGTATGAGGCGTGGACGACCTGATCGGCGAACGTGGTGGTGAGAAGGCCGTCCCACCCCCGTCGGTGCGCGACGGTAGGGACGTCCCTACCGTCGCG
>NZ_JBIAVG010000014.1:81805-203240 GCF_042893955.1 Streptosporangium sp. NPDC001559 | reverse complement strand
CCTCCACGCCCCTCTTCCGATATCTTTATGATCTTTGTGTGGCTTCCAGTTGTGTTTCCAGTCGAGACCAAGCCTCAACCGCCGGACCGGTGCGCGACGGTAGGGACGTCCCTACCGTCGCGCACCGGTCCGCCTCCCCCCTTACCGTCTACCTGGCGGGATCGCTCGCCGAGGTTCGCCCTCCTAGCGTTGTGACCAGCGCCGACAGGGCGCGAGAACCTACCTGGAGAACCTCCTCATGCGCACCCCGCCCAAAGCCGCCGCCGTCCTCGCCCTCGTCACCACGGGTCTGGCCCTCTTCTCCATCCCGGCGCACGCCGGGCAGACGCCCGCCCCGAGCACCACGGCCTCGCTCCAGGGGTCGATGGACGCGATGATGCGCACCGGTACCGCGGTCGGAGTGCAGGCCAGGCTCAGCGAGGGAGACCGGCAGAGCGTGCTGCGCTCGGGAACGGCCACGGTCGACGGCAAACGTCCCGTACCGGCCAACGGGTCGTTCCGTATGGGCAGCGTCACCAAGGCTTTCGCCTCGGTCACCGTGCTGCAGCTGGTCGGCGAGGGCCGGATCGGACTGGACGACCCCATCGGCAGGCATCTGCCCGGCCTGTTGCCGCGCGAGAACGACATCACCGTACGGATGATCCTTCAGCACACCGCCGGGATACCCGACTACACCAGCATGAAGGAGTTCCCGACGTCGGGTGACGCCTACCTGAAGCTGCGCTTCAACCGGTTCACCGACGAGGGCATTGTGAGGACCGGGCTGACCAGGCCGCTGGACTTCGAGCCCGGTACGAAGTTCTCCTACTCCAACACCGGCTATGTGGTGGTCGGAATGCTGATCAAGGCCGTGACCGGCCACAGCTGGCAGAGCGAGGTCACCGAGCGCGTCATCAAGCCGCTGGGGCTGCGCGACACCTCGGCGCCGACGTACTCCACGACCGTCCCCGGGCCGCACGCCCACGGATACCTCAACAAGAGCAACGGCGAGTACGTGGACGTGACCCGGCTCAACCCGAGCATCGCCGGCGCCGGGGGAGCGATGATCACGACCACGGCGGACCTGACGACCTTCCTCGACGGCCTGGTCACCGGCAAGCTCCTCAAGCCCGCCCAGTTCACCGAGATGAGGAAGACCGTTCCCATCAAGATCCAGCCGGGAGACTACGGCCTCGGCCTGGTCTCCATGTCCACGTCGTGCGGGCGGAAGGTCATCGGTCACAACGGAGGCATTCCGGGCTATCTCACGAGCGCCTTCACCACCCTGGACGGCCGCACGAAGGTGGCCCTTTCCGTCAACCAGAAGCAGTCCCCGGCCGACATGGCCGCCTTCAGCAAGATGATTGACTCCGCCTTCTGCTCCTGAGAGGGAACGCGGCCCGGCCCCCGGTCCAGAATGATCAACGAGACCGGGGCCGGGAAGGAGCGACTGACGTCGACACTCCTACGCCGTGTCGCCCGTCCATTCATGCGGTGAAGAGGAACCCGGCCGCGAGCCGAACCCTTCCCTCGCACACGGCCAGGTCAACGGTCATCGACCTCAGGGAGGTCGTGAACCAGCCGCCCGAGCAGCTGGACCTCCTCAAGCAGGTACCCGGCAGCGGCAGGAAGCGTCTCATCATCCGCTCAGACGGCTCGCCGGCCATGGAGGGCACCGACTGGTGCGGTTTGGGTTTACCGCCCGTCCGGGGTTCAAACTCCAAGCTCGTGAACAGCGGGGCGAATGACTTCAGACGATCCTGGAGAGCGTTCGGGGACCCGCTGATCACAAGGTTCGTGCAGGAGTCAGCAGCCACCGGGCGAAACAGCCCTCTTCGTCCAGCTGGGTGCACCAGCGCACCTTGAACGCGAACGTTGTGTACGTCGTCGTTATCAGAAGGCCTGGAACGTCCCCGTGCGGCGGTCCCCCGTCCCCCGATGGCACCGGTCCTGGCCGGGCGGGCACCAAGCGTTGCGCGTGTGGTCCGGTGCCGTCGCACGCGGCGCTGAACAAGGCGATCTCGCCGCTGCGCACGATGAGCGGGGCGCCGTCTTCGTCGTCGGTGTCCGGGTAGCCGAGGGCCTGTGTCAGCACACGCGGGTAGTCAGGGCCGGATGCCTGCACGACGGCGATGCCGCCGTCCTCTGCCTGAAAGACCTCCATCCAGCTGTCGTCACCGACGGCTCCGTCCGCGCCGACGAGAGCCGCCTGGCCGGCTCCAACCGGGATGCTAGTGTCCTTGAGGCCGAGATCCACGATGTCGTCGTATCGGTCGTCGCTGAACCCGCGCCACGCGCCGCGCAGTGAAGCGTCGACAGCGAGAAACGGATCGCCGTTGGTCCAGAGTCGGCCGGTGTGTACCCACGGTCCTCGCATTGGTCCATTGTGGGTGGAGGCTCGGCGAAAGCCGCACGGAGATGACATGGGGCTTCTTGGGGCTCGTGCAATATGCGTGGAATGATCTTCAAGTCTCCATGCTGGAGTACATGTATCGCAGCAGTTCAGAGCCGGTTACCGACACGCCGGATTCCAAGATCTGGAGTATGCGCGGAGCGGCTGACTCCTGCTCCTGCGGTTCCTCGGCCACTGGGGTGTGGGCATCGTTCGTGAAGGCCGCGGTCGCGTGGTCGAGGATCATCGGGGATGACCTTGATGGAGACGCCGGCGGCGAGCGGCATCGTGGCCGCACCAGGTTGCGACCCCTCGCAGGGCGATGAGGATGCAACCCGGTGGCGTAGATGCTTGCGTTCGCCTAGTTGCGACCCCTCGCAAGGGTGATAAGGACCTCAAACGCGACCCTGATGTTGATGGCCCCGGTCTACATGTTGCGAACCCTCAGGGGTGATGAGAATAAGGGCCGGGCCGCGAGGGACGGTTGACTGCGAGCCCTCTCAGGCCGCTGAGCCACCAGTCTGCTCTCACGACGCCGACGGCCGCAAGCAACGGCGGGAATGCTTTCGCGAGCAGGCGTTGGGGAAAGCCGGCGGGGCAGCGGGCCGTCAGCGGCGTTGGGGCGGTAGCTCGCCCACCGGCGCGACGGTGGGCGTTCCGTCTCCCGTGCGGCGCCACACGGCGATCTCGTTCTCCAGTTCGCCGAACATCACGAATGAAAGATCGGTGAGCCTTTTCGACATCCTCCGGGTAACCGTCCGGCCAGGGGCGATGCAGGCGAATGACGCCTCGTGGGCTCGGTTGAATTCTCCGTGGCGGCAGCGCATGAGCCCGGGCCTCACCCAATGCCTGTTCTGACCTGTGGAAGCCGGATTGAAAAAGGCTCGGTGATTGTCGCGGGCAGGGAAAAGTGTCAGTGCCGGGCCGTACTCCTGTCCGGGTGTGCAGGGGAACGGGCTACACCCCGTCGCCGTCGCGCAGGGAGTGGATCATGCTCCGCAGGATCCGGAACGCGTCTGACTGCTCGGTCTCGGTCATGCCGGCCAACATTCTGACCTCGACGGCCCGGACCGCCACGGTCGCCTTCTCCAGGCTCCGCCGGCCGCGAGGGGTGAGCCGTGTGGGAAGGACCTTCCCGACGGGCGCCTCGGCGGGCCTGGTCACGTAGCCGTCCCGTTCCAGGGCCTGGAGTAGCACGTTCATCGACTGCCGTGTCACGAACGCGCCCCGCGCGAGCTCGGAGTTCGACAAACCCGGCCGTTGGGCCAGCAGTTCGAGGCAGGAGTAGTGCGTCACGCTCATCCCCAGTGGCCGCAGCACCTCCTCCATGGCCACGCGCAGGGCGCTCGAAGCCTCTTTCAGCAGGTAGCCCAGTGATTTGTCCAGGTCAACGCCGGCACCGTTTTGACTCATGTCAGAATTCTGACATACATTGGCCCGTGTCAGGAATCTGACACGGAGAGAAGGAGCATCACCATGCCCGTCACCGGCCCCGACTTCATCTCGCTCCAGGCGCGCGACCTCGACGCCTCACGGGCGTTCTACGAGCGGTACCTCGGCCTCGTCCGTTCGCAGGCCGGGCCTCCGCACGCCGTCGTCTTCGAGACGAAGCCGATCGCGTTCGCACTCCGCGACGTCGTCCCCGGCACCGATCTCGCATCCGTCGCCCGGCCCGGCATCGGCGCCGCGATCTGGCTCCACGCCACCGACGTCCAGGCCATCCACGACGCTCTCGCCGCAGATGGTCACTCCATCGTCTCCGCACCGATCGACGGCCCCTTCGGCCGGACGTTCACCTTCGCCGACCCCGACGGCTACCACGTCACCCTCCACGACCGCGCCTGACAAGCCGAACCGGCCTCGGACCGCATCGTCACGGACCGGGTCCGCACTCCGGAGGTGGCCGGCCGCTCAGGCGCCGCCGGGAAGCTCCGCCTTGAGACGGTCGGCGATGTCGGCCCTGAGGGCCTTCTTGTCGATCTTTCCGACCTTGGTCCAGGCGAGTTCCTCGACGACGACGAGCCGTTCGGGAAACTTGAAGCGGGCGACCTCCGCGCTCTCCATCCGCCCGCGGACCTCCTCCAGCGTGACCGTCTCCCCGGCCCTCGGCACGACGTACAGGCACACGCGTTCCCCCAGCAGGGGGTCCGGCATGGCCACGGCGGCGACCTGGCTCACCGAGGGGAGCTGGTACACGAGGTTCTCGATCTCCTCGGCGGAGATCTTCTCCCCGCCACGGTTGATCATGTCCTTGTCACGGCCGGCCACCACGAGGTCGCCCTCGGGCGTGCGCAGGCAGATGTCACCCGTACGGAACCAGCCGTCGTCCGTGAAGGAGCGGGCGTTGTGCTCCGCCGCCCGGTAGTACCCGCGAGGTGTGTACGGCCCGCGGGTGAGCAGGAGCCCGGCCTGACCGTCCGGCAGGTCCCGGTCCTGCTCGTCCACGATCCTGATCTCGTCGGAAGGTGACAGGGGACGGCCCTGCGTGGTGCACACCGTCTCGGCGGGGTCGTCAAGACGGGTGAAGTTGAGCAGCCCCTCCGCCATCCCGAACACCTGCTGCAGCGTCGCCCCGAGCACGGGCTTCACCTTGTACGCCAGCTCGTCCGCGAGGCGGGCGCCGCCCACCTGGATGACCCGCAGACTGGCGAGTTGTCCGGCACCGTGCTCGGCCGCCCGCTCCAGCCAACGGCCGGCGACCGCGGGCACCACCGCGGTGTGCGTGACGCCTTCCGCCGCGATCGTGGCGAAGGCCCGTACCGGCTCGGGTGAGGGCAGCATGACCACCCGCCCTCCGGCGAGCAGTACGCCCAGGATCCCCGGGCAGGCGAGCGGGAAGTTGTGCCCGGCGGGCAGGCTGACCAGGTAGACCGACTCCGCGGTGACCCCGGAGACCTCGGCGCTGGCCCTGGCGTTGTAGGCGTAGTCGTCGTGGGTGCGGGCGATGAGCTTGGGCATGCCGGTCGTGCCCCCGGAAAGGAGGAAGAGGGCCACGTCCCGGGAGGAGGGAGAGGGCATGTCGAAGCCGGTTCGGCCGGTTGGCGGGCCGCACAGGCTCCGCAGGTCGACACTTCCGGGTTCGATGTCGTCCCCGGCGACCAGCACCCGCCACTCGGCCCCGGTGGCCGCGCGTACGTCGGCCGCGAGATCGTGGGCGAGTCGTTGGTTGTCGAAGTCCTTGGTCCGGTCGGGGACGGCGATCGCCACGGCCTCGGCGTGGACGGCCAGATAGGTGAGTTCGGCCCGGCGGTGGGCGGGCAGCGCCATCACGGGCACGATGCCCGCGCGCAGGCACGCCAGGAGGAGGACGACGAACTCCCACGAGTTGCCCAGCTGCATGACGATCCGCTCGCCCTGGCCGATGCCGAGGCCACGCAGGCGTACGGCGGCGGCGTCGGCGCGGTCGGCCAGCTCGCCGTACGTGAGGCGGAGCCCGGTGCCGTCGACCAGCGCCGTGACGTCCGGGTCGCGGTCGGCGACCTCCCGCAGCAGGGTGCCGATCGCGGCCCCGGCCCAGAAGCCCTCCTCGGTGAAGCGGGTGACGTCGGCCTCGGGCCAGGGCACGGTGTGCTCAGTGATGGGTGTGGGCATCGTCGGCCTTCCTGATGAGGATGACGGCGTCAAGCGCGATGAGACCTTGTGGCGTGAGCCGTAGCGGATTGACCTCGATCTCCTCCAGAAGCGGATTGGCGACGAGCAGGTCGCCGAGCCTGGAGACGATCGTGCCGAGGTCGTCGGAGTCGAGGACGGGGCCGCCGCGCCACCCGGAGAGCAGGGCCCGCCCGGCCAGTTCGGACGGCATGCCGGCTGCCTCGCCGGGGGAGACGGGGGCGAGCCTGATGGCGACGTCGGCCAGGGCTTCGGCCACCGTGCCGCCCAGCCCCACGAGCACCACGGGCCCGAAGACGACGTCGCGTCGGGCGCCGACCATCAGGTCGACCCCGGCGGGCGCCATGGCCTCGACCAGGTAGTGGCGCGCGCCCGCCGCGTCCAGCTCGTCGAGTGCGGCGTCCAGGTCGGCGTGGGAGGACACGCCCAGGTGCACGCCTCCGATCTCCGTCTTGTGCAGGACGTCCGCGTCCAGCAGTTTCACGGCCACCGGCGCCCCGACGAGGTCGAACGCGGTGTGGGCCGCGGTCCGGTCGAGGCAGGCGTGGCGTGGCATGGTCGCCACACCCAGCTGTTCGAGCAGGTCCTTGCCCGCGTGTTCGTCGTATCGGGCGGCCAGGCCGGTCGGCGCCGCCCACGGGGTGGAGACGGCCGGGCGGGCCGTACGCGCTCGGGCGTCGGCCAGCAGCGCGGCGGTGGCCGCGGCGACGCCACGGGCGTCGTCGGCCACGGCGACACCCGACTGGCGCAGGGCTCGGCGGTCGCGGACGACCTCCTCGCCCACACCCGCCAGGCCGAGGACGACGGGGACGCCCGCGGTCAGGCCTTCGGTGAGCGCGGCGACGACGTCGACCGCGTCCGGTTCGTGCAGGACGTAGCCCGCGAGGACGTCGACGCCGGGATCGGCGCCGACGGCGGCGAACACCGCCCCCAGCTCGGGTCCTGGGCGGCCGGTGTCGACCGGGTTGCGCTGGAAGGTCAGCGGCGGCAGCAGCCCGGTCAGGGTCTCGCGGGTGCCGGGGGTGAGCTCGGGCACCCGGATCCCGCGTCCTCGCAGGTCATCGAGGAGCAGCAGGCCGGGACCCGCCTGGGCGGTGACGACGCCGACCCCCGGGGCGACGCGGGGACGGGCCCGCGTCACCGCGAGCGCGCCGACGGCGTCGACGAGTTCGCGTTCGTCGTCGACGAGGACCGCGCCCGCCTGGGCCAGTGCCGCGCGCGTCGTGCGCCACGAGGTCGCGAGCGCCCCGGTGTGGGACTCGGCGAAGGCCCCGACATCGTGGCGGCCGACGACCAGGGCGACGACCGGCCGGGTCGTGGTGAGGCGGCGCACGCTCGCGACCAGCCGGGGTCCGTCCGCCACCGACTCCACGTGCAGCGCGACGGCGGCGGTGTGGGGATCGCCGGCGAGGTGGTCGAGGACGTCGGGAGCCGTGACGTCGGCTCCGTTCCCGAGGCCTACGGCGAGGCTGACGCCGTGCCCCGCCTCGGTCAGCGCGAACGCCAGGGCGTGGTTGACGCCTCCGCTGGCGGCGACGACGGCGACGGCGCCCGGCGCCACCCGATGGACGCCGGGGACGAAGCTGGCGGTCACCCGCGCGTGGGGAGCGAGGAAGCCGCTGGTGTTCGGGCCGAGGAGCCGCAGACCCGAGTCCCGGGCGATGGCACCGAGCCGTCGCTGGTGCTCGATTCCGGCGCCGCCCGCCTCGGCGAACCCTCCGCCGCACACGACGGCGGCTCGCACGCCCGCGGCGGCCGCCTCCGCGAGCACGCCGGCGCAGGCCGCGGCGGGGACGCAGAGCAGTGCGAGGTCGACGGGTCCCGCTGCGGCGGCGGCGCCGACGGACGGGTACATGGTGTCGTCGCGAGCGTTCACCCGTGCCAGGAATCCCCCGAAGCCGGACAACGAACGAGCCATGGCGGCGCCGAGTTTGCCCGGGTCGCGGGAGGCGCCGACGACCGCGATGCCCCGGGGGGCGAACAGCGGGCCCAGCGGGCTCAGCGGGTCGAGGTCGTTCACGCGGGCACTCCGACCAGGTCCGCGCGGCCGGAGAGCACCGTGGTCAGCGCCCGGTCCCGGTCGTGGTCCCGTTCGATCAGCAGTGCGGGAAGTCCTGCGCGCATCCGTACCTCCTCGCACAGCCTGGTGCGGGTCAGAGCCGTGCCGCCGTGCACGGCGACCAGGGCCGCGCCGGCGGTGGTGAGGTCGGACAGGCGAGGCAGGTCGGCCTCGTCGTCCGGTGCCTTCAGCAGGGCGCCCCACGCGCCGGGCAGCGGAACCGTGGAGAGCGGCAGATAGCTCTTCCCCCGGACGGCCGCGGGGACGCCGTCCGCTCCGGACACGACGTCGAGCAGCCGGCCGGGCGCCGACCAGCCGGCCGCCTCGAAGGGCGTCTCCAACGGGTCGGCGCCGTGAAGGTCCCGCCACCGGCGGTGGGCCCGGTCGATGAACCGCGGCGCACGCCTGGCCAGCCGCGCGTCGGAGATGCTGCGGGACATGAAGTGGTAGGCGAACTGCCACGGCTCAAGGGCGTCGTGGTAATCGCCGAAGTTCTCCCACCAGGCGAGGCTGGGCCGCGCCGAGTCCTGGATGCGCAGAACCGGCGGCTTGGCCGTCCGTTCGTAGCTCGTGAGGGCGGCCGCGAGGTCGCCCGGGTGCCCGACCAGCGCCCGCGAGAGCGCGACGGCGTCCTCCATGGCCATCTTGGTGCCGGAGCCCACGGAGAAGTGCGCGGTGTGCGCGGCGTCGCCGAGCAGGACGACGGGCCGCGGTGCCAGCGCGTACCAGTGGCGGGTACGGCGCGTGCGGAAGTTGCCCCAGCGGGAGTTGTTGGTGAGCAGCCGTCCGCCCTCGATCTGCTCGGCGAACAGCTTCTCCAGGTACGCCTTGGAGCGCAGGTCGCTCTCCCCGGGGGGTTGGTTCACGTCGAACGCGTCGAGACCGGCACGCCGCCAGGACGCCTCGTCGGTCTCCACGATGAACGTCGACATGGTGTCGGAGATGGGATATCCGTGCACCGCGAAGACGCCGTCAGGGCCGCGTTCGTGGACGAAGGTGAGCCCGTCGAAGAGGTGGTCGGTGCCGAACCAGATGAACTTGGCCGAGGCGGTCTCCACCTGTGAACCGAGGCCGGAACCGAGCGCTTCGCGGATCCGTGAGGAGGCGCCGTCGGCGGCGACCACGAGGTCGTAGCCCGCCAGGTCGTCCAACGTCACCTCGGTGGAGAAGCGGAGGTCCGCCCGGACGGAGCGGGCACGTTCCTGCAGGATCAGGAGCAGCGTGCGCCGGACGACCGCGGCCATGCCGTTGCCGCCGCACCTGATCCGCTCGCCCTTCAACCGGACCTCGATGTCGTCCCAGTGCCTGCCGTGCTCGGCCAGGGCTCCGCGCAGCACGGGGTCCGCCTCGTGGATCGCCTCCAGGGTCCGGTCGGAGAAGACCACCCCGAAGCCGAAGGTGTCGTCGGCGCGGTTGCGCTCGAAAACGGTCACTTCGTACGACGGGTCCGCCTGCCGGACCAGCGCGGCGAAGAACAACCCGCCGGGCCCGCCGCCGACCACCGCGATGCGCATGGCCCACTACTCCTTGGTCGTGCGGCCGAGGATCTGGCCGAACACGGCGCTCAGCGCCGCCTCCGGATCGTCCACCGCGGAGGCGGACCGCCAGGCGACCATGTGGTCCGGGCGGACCAGGAGAACCCCGTCCTCCGCGACCTCGGAAAGGGTTCGGTAGTCGCCGTAGCCGTCCTCGTAGTCGCAGCCGCGGCCGATCGACCAGACCCGGACGGGCACCCCCAGGCGCTTGGCGACGCGCTCGGCCGCTTCCCGCCAGGCGGCGCCGTTGATGCCGGTGAGCAGGGTGAACCGGCCCCGGCCACACAGGTCGAAGGTGGAGACGCGCCGCTGGTCCTTGGTCAGCCACACGTGCGGCAGGTGGCGTCCCGGACGGGTCGAGGCGAAGTAGTAGATCTCCTCGTCACGCGGCGCGGGCTGCTCGGGGGTGCCGTCGGGCACGATCGCGGCGGACGTGTAGTGCTGGTTGGTCTCGACGCCGTGCGTGTTGAAGCACATGATCGTGTTCTGCAGCGCGGTGTCGAACTCCTGCCGCAGCCGGCCGCCCTCGGCCGTCGGCTGCAGCAGGGCGTCGAGGGCGTCGTGCAGTTCCTGCGCGCCGGAGGCGGGCGGCAGGCGCAGCGCCATGAAGATCATGGGCAGCAGTCCGTCGCTGCGCTTGGCGCGCTGGACGATCTGCTTGGCGACCGGCAGCCGCTCGTCGCGGTAACTGTCGAGCAGCGTGGGTGCGGCTTCGCCGCGCAACACCATCGCGAGCTTCCAGCACAGGTTGTAGCTGTCCTGGATGGAGGTGTTAGAACCGAGGCCGTTCATGGGCGAGTGCCGGTGTACGGCGTCGCCGACGCAGATGACCCGGCCGACCACGTTGTCGGTCGCGTAGACGTCGTTGACCGCCCAGGTGGAGATCGACTCGACCTTCACCGGCACCTGGTCGTCGCCGATCAGCTGGTGCGCGATGCGGACGCCGTCCTCCTCGGTGAGCGAGGGCTGCCCGGCGTTGACGTCGTAACCCCACACGCCGACCCACTTGTTCCACGGACGCACCATGCGCAGCACGCCGATGCCGTTGCCGTCGTGGCCGACGCCCGGCTGAACGAACCAGTACATGTCGCCCGGGCGGTGCTCGACGAAGCGGGTGAGGTCCGCCTCGAACACCACGTTGATCGAGCCTCCGAGCCCCATCTTGCCGACCAGGGGCAGGCCCGCCTGCGCGGCGACCGTCGAGTTGCCGCCGTCCGCGCCGATCAGGTACTTGCTGCGGATGCCGTACTCCTGGCCGGTCAGCCTGTCCCTGACCAGGGCGGTCACGCCGTCGTCGTCCTGCGTGAACGTCAGCAGTTCGGTGTTGAAGCGGACGGACGACCCCCGCGAGGCGGCGGCGTTGACCAGGATGGGCTCCAGCACGTGCTGCGGCAGGTCGCACACGGAGCACGGGCTGGCGAGGTCGTGCTCGGCCTTGAAGTGGGGGTGGGTGTACCACGTGCGCAGCCGGCCGAGCTCGTGCCCGGCGAGGCTCGTGGCGTACACGTGCTCGCCCATCAGGTGCTGCGGAGTCGCGTTCTTGACCACCTCCCCTTCCAGCCCGAGGTCACGCAGTACCTCGACGCCGCGCTGGTTGGTGATGTGCGCGCGGGGCGTGTTCGAGACCCCGGGGTACTTGTTGAGCACCACGTTGGGGATGCCGTACGTCGAGAGCAGCGCCGCGGCGGTGGCTCCCGCCGGGCCGGTCCCGACGATCAGTACTTCCGTCTCCACGAAGGGGGTGAGGGTATCCATGTCATGGCTCCAAAAAGGGTGAGGTCAGTGCCGGTGGCCCCAGAGGTCGGGGCCGGGGATCTCGGTGACCTGCCAGGTCTCGTCGTCGATGAGGACGCCGCCGCTGCCGAACTCGGTGTGCACGCCGACGGGAGACTCGGCGTAGAAGGAGAACATCTGGTCGTTGCTGTGCCGTCCGAGCGTCATGGTGACCGGGACGTCGCGGTCGAGCACGAGGTCGTAGGTCCGGCCGACCTGGTCCATGTCGGGGACCTCAAGCATGAAGTGGTGCAGGAACGGGTGGTCGATGCCGAAGAACGGGCCGTCCACGAAGGCGATGCTGTGGTGGCGCGGGTTCGTGTGCAGGAACGTCGCCTGGAACGGCACCCGCATCGTGTCGCTGATCTTGAAGCCCAGGACGTCGGTGTAGAACCGCTGCTGGGCCGCCACGTCCGGGCTGGCGAGTACGACATGGCCCAGGCCGAGGTCACCCGTGACGAACCGCTCGATGTCCCGTGCCGAGGTGAACGATCCCTCACCCTGTGAGGCCCCGTGGAACAGCTCGACCCGGTTGCCCGCGGGGTCGAGGAAGTGCGCCATGCCGGCCACGCGCCGGATCTCCAGCTCGCGCTGCGTCGCCTCACGGGCCACGACGCCGTGGTCGCTCAGCTCGTTGAGCGCGGCGCTCAACGCGTCGCCGTCGGCGACCTCCCAGCCGTAGTAGGCGCCGCCGTCCTGCTCTCCCTCCTCGACGGTGATGCGGTGGTGCACGTCGTCGATGCGGAAGTGAGTGGCGCCGTCCTCTCCCTCGACCCGCTGCATGCCGAGGATGTCGGTGGCGTAGGTGGTGAAGGCGTCCGGCTCACGCGCGGACAGGCCAAGGTAGCCGAGCTGCTTGATGTCCATGCTGTGCTCTCCTAGTCGTACGGGGTCAGAACGCGTCGGTGAGGAAGCCGCGCAGCAGCGCCGCGTACTGGGCGGTGCGCTCGATCTGCACCCAGTGACCGCACTTCGGGAAGACGTGCAGCTGCGCGTTGGGCAGGTGCTGCTGCAGGAAGACGCTGGAGTCGGGGGTGACGAAGCGGTCCTCGCGGCCGTGCACGATGAGGAACGGATGCGGCATCCGGCGCAGCGCGGACGGTGGTACGGCCATCTCGGCGGGGGAGGAGGAGAAGAAGCGCTCGAAGGAACGTCGCGCCTCGGGCCGCATGACCTCCTTGTAACGCGTCTCGGTGATCTCCGAGATCGACCTGCCCAGGGCGTCCTCGTCGTAGACGAACCACCTGGTGAGGTTCTCCAGCGCACTGATCGTCGGGTCCTTGTAGAAGGACACCATCCGCATGACCTCAGGCGTCGGCTGTGAGTGCCCGCCCGCGCTGCCCATCAGGGAAATCCGGGCGAAACGGTCCGGCGCCGTCATCACCAGGTGCATGGCGAGGGCGCCGCCCATCGAGTTGCCGACCAGGTGTGCCCGCTCGACACCGAGGACGTCCATCAGGGCGAGCACCTGCTCGACCCGCATGCGCATCCATCCGGTCAGGCTGCCCGGCATGTCCTCGGGGTGGTCGGTGCGGCCGTAGCCGACGAGGTCGGGGGCGACCACGTGATAGTCGTCGCTCAGCGCGGGAATGAAGCTGCTCCAGTTCGATCCCGCGTTGGCGCCGGGGCCGCCGCCGTGCAGAAGAATTACGGTCTCGTGGCTCTCCTCACCGCTTTCCAAGAAGAAAGTGGAATAGCCATTGGTTTCGACGGTGCGCTCGGTCACTGGAATGGGCTCCTTCCTGTCACGCACGGGCATTGCTCAGGATGGTGCGTTGATCGGTAAACGGCCGGGATCGGGCCTGCCAGGCGACGGCGGGACTTGCCTCTTTCGCCCCTGGTATTGCTAGCTTGTGCGTTGTCGCACCACCGTAGACAGACACCACGTTGATGCGCTTCGTACGATGTGTCGTTAGTTGTCGGTGTTGATCCGACGTTGTGTCGCAGGAGAGGAGCAACCCCTGTGAGCCTTGATGACGCCGTCCAGGACCTGGCTGACCGCCTCGGCGTGGCGCTGGTGGTGCTCGACCACGACCTGAAGATCGCGGCGTTCAGCGTCCACGACACCGACGCCCGGCTCGCCCGGCTCGCCCGGTTGCTCGCGGGCTCGATGGCGCCGGTGACGAATTCGCTGGTGGAAGGGCAGCGGCTACGCTACGTGAAGCACGGTGTGCGGGTGCCTCATGCCGACGGAGAGCTGGTCGTCCTGCCGTTGCGTCACGAGCAGCAGCTGCTCGGCTACGTCTACTACGTCGAGGATCGGGAGACGCCGCGCGTCGACGATCTCGAAGTCCTGGAATCCGCCGCGCCGGAAATGGGCGCGCTGCTCTCGCTGCGGATCTCCGAGCGGAGGCACGACAAGGAGAATTCGAAGAATCTGCTCGCGGCATTGCTCGGAGAATCGCCGAGGGCCCGCTCCGAGGCGGCGGAAACCCTCGTTCGGGAAAACCTCATCGACGATGTCGAGAATTACTCGGTTCTCGTCCTCCAGGCCCCTGAGTCGTCCTCAAGGTCGGTGACGAGACTCGCCGTCGAGGCGACCCTCGAATTCACCATGAGATCGACGACCGTGAAGATCGTCGGCGCCGTTCTCGGAGCCGAGGGAATCGTCCTCTTTCCGCGTCCGGTCAACCACGACAGGCTTGAACGCGCCCTCGCCGACCACGATCTGGAGGAGGTCGTGGCAGGCGTGGGCAGCGTGAAACCGTCGTTGCCGGAGGCGGTCGACTCCTACCACGAGGCCCGGCTCGCCCTCCGCGCCTCCCGGCTGGACAGGCGTCGTTACGGCAGGCGGGTCTTCTGGGAGGACCTCGGCATCGACCGTCTGTTCCTGCAGCTGCCGCTCGACCGGCTGACACCGAGCCAGCTCCCCGCCGGAGTGCGACGCCTGCTGAGCGCGCCCCAGGGTGCCGAACTCGCGACGATACTGGAGGGCTACCTCGACAGCGGCGGCGAGATCCAGGGTACGGCGCGGCGTCTGCGCATCCACCGCAGCACGCTCTACTACCGGCTTGACCGCATCCGCGAGATCATCGACTGCGACATCACGGACGGGGCGACCCGCCTGGAACTGCACGCAGGCCTCCGCGTCGCCCGCCTCGCCGGCCTGTGGCCGAACAAGTGAGTCTCCGGCGTCCGCGTCGCGACCGGCTCCTGGTGGAGGAGCCGAGTTTCACGGAGTGGTCTCCGCGTTTTGCGGCGCGCCCTTTTCCGCACCGGTGAGCCGTACCACCACTCCACATGCCGGGCCTGGAACCGCGCTCAGATCGACATGTTTCTGGCGGAGCCAGAGCACTTCACCTCGCGTTGGACGTTCAGGGCCATGGCGACCCAAGAGAGATCGGCGGTCTGACAGTTCACATCCCGCTTATCCGGCATTCGCGCAATAGCCTCCGAGCATGGACACGTCATCTGATCTCGACCATGCGTTAGAGAGGCTTTACGCGGCCTTCTCCTCGTATCCGCTTCCAAAGAAGATCGACGTGTGCCACCACTGCGTGTCCGACGAACGGGTGCGCGCGACGCGTGCGGCACCCCTGCGGACGCTCACCGCGTCCGTGTTGGAACCGTACGCCGACAACGCCATGTCCACCTGGGGGGAAGAAGGCGAGTTCAAGCACTTCCTCCCTCGGCTCCTTGAGCTGCTCGTCATGGAAGAACTCAACGGCTTTTTCTACGCGGACATCACGATGATGAGAATCGGCAACGCGTGGAAAAGCTGGAGGCGGCCGGAGCGGGAGGCGATCGTCGCCGTCGGCGACGCCTGGTGGCGTCACACCCTGAACCACTATCCGCGCGGCGTCGACGTCATGATGATGATCGAGATCCTCGCCGATAGACTGGGATTGGACCTGGCTCCGTACCTGGCCGAGTGGGAGTCGAACAGCACCGAGGCCGCGGCCCGCCACATGGCGTGGCTCGTGAACGACTTCACCAGCAGCGTCGCCCACGACATCGAGTGGTACACGCTCCTGACCGACTGGATCACCGGGCCGACACCTGCGGCGATCATGGAACGCGCGTTCTTCGCCACCGGCTCGCCCGAAGTGCTCCAGGAGCTCTTCGACGGACTCGAAAACCACCGCCTCTGGCGCGGGCGCTGAGGCAAGCGGCTCGGGTACGGATTCGAGCCACGATCGGGCATCGTCCACCCCGTGTCACGGACCGACCACCAGGGCCTGTCGGCCAAGAAGAAAGAGAGCACCTTTGAACAGCGACGTCACCATGCGGGCCCGGCAGGCCGTGAGCCGGTACTTCGAGATGTGAACACGGGTGACTCCTCGATGGCCGCCGAAATCCTGAGCCCCGACTGGACCGACCACGCCCATCCGGAGGTGGTCGGCGTCCAGGGAGTGCGCGAGGCGATCGAGCGGATCCGCACGGCACAGCCCGACCTGAGATTCCAGATCAACGCCGTTCTCGGCGAGGGCGACCTCGTCGCCGCCGTTGGAGGCGTCGACGGGGCCGCACCCGGGTTGATCTGGCTTGTCCGGACGCACGACGGCAAGCTCGTCGAGATGTGGACCTACCGCGACAGCGGTGACCGGGGAAGGTCCGAACACCCTGAACCTCTCGAAGAAGAGCCGGCGTCCCGGCCCTCGCCGTGAGCCTGATTCCGTCGGCGGTCAGTCGGAGGGCGAACCGTTCGGCGTTCGACGGAAACGTCTCAGGTCCCTGCGGCCGTAGCGGTAGCGCAGGGTCGCTCGGTCGCCGTTGAGGATCAACGTCACATGCCTGATCAACGGGCCGCCGTGGCCGGGACGCAGGCGCAGGCGCAGCGTCCTCATGCGAAGGATCGGCCAGATCGGCCCGTTGCTCACGACCGCCTCCCACGCGGCCACCAGAACCGGCCGTATCTCCTCGAAACCTGGCAGGGGCCGTACCTCGCAGTACGTGTGGGGAAAGTCGTCACCGGTCACCTCCAACTCCGCGACCGGCCGGCGTCCTCGCAGCAGCACGAAAACCGTCATCGGGAATCCTCCAGACTCAAGCTCTCCCGCACGAGTGACGACCATCCGCCGGGATTCTGCCTCTTCGGGGCGATCGTGCCTCGTGACGGCCAGGACGACCACCGTCGAGAGCAGTACGGCCCCGCCGAACAGGGCGAGGGTCGTGAGGCGCTCACCGAGGAGGCACACCGCGATGACGGCCGCCGCCAGCGGCTCCACAAGCGTGATGATCGAGGCCGTGGTCGCGGGCACCGTCCGCAGCCCCGTGAAGAACAACCCGTACGCCAGGGCGCTGGGGAACAGCCCCAGGTAGGCCAGGAGGGCGCCGACCGTCATGGGGGCGCCACGTTCGGGCAGGATCCCCAGGGCCAGCGCGAAGGGCAGCAGGCACACCGACCCGATGGCGAATCCGATCAGCGCGTTACCGACAGGGTCGTCGCCGCCCTCCTCGGATCCGATCACCTGGCTGAGCAGTGTGGTGCCCGCGTATCCGACGGCGGACAGCAGCGCCAGCCCCACGCCGAGGAGAGGGGCGCGGGCGGTCGAGCCGGTGGCCGGGTCCCCTCCGAACACCAGTGCCGTCAGGCCGGCCAGCGCCACGACGATGACCAGGATCTTTCGGCCGCCGAGGCGCTCGGCCAGCCACAGCCGGGCGCCCAGGGCGACGAGAACCGGTCCGAATCCCAGGGTCACCACGGTGGCGACGGCGACACCGGCGAAGTTCACGGAGGCGAAGTAGGCCGTCTGGTAGACGGCCATTCCGGCGCCGGTCACGGTGAACCGCCACAGGCCTGACCTCAACCGGCCGACGAGTGAGGGGACACCCGGGGGGCGCGTCAGCGGCCAGGCCAGGGCGAGCGCGGCGGTGCCGCCGAAGAAGCGCCAGAACGACACCGTCAGCGGGTCGAGCCCGCTGGTCGAGTGGAGCACGGCGGCGACGACGCCGCCCGTTCCCCACGCGACGGCCGCCACGGCGATGGAGAACACGGCTCTGCCGATGGGCAGAGGACCTGAGTGAAGCACGATCATCTCCAGGGATCGCTGTCTCGACGGAATCCTCGGTCGCGGACAGCGAAGAAACACCCGGGTGTGATCAGCCGGGTGTGGAGACGCCGCCCGCTAGTGGGCGGGCGGCGGGGAGACGGTCAAGCGCATACCGGTGACTCTAACGCCTGCCGGTCAGCGAGCCGACGGGGCGGTTCGCGTCCGATGACCACGGGTCGCCGACGCCGCACGGCTGACTGCCCGCGTCGTGGTGGGCCGGTGGTCCGTATCCGGTGACAACGGATCGGATACGGACCACCGCGAAATGTGAACAGGTCAGGGCGTGGGGCGTCGCCTGGGACAGCCTCACGACCAGCCTCGCCGTACAGGGATCCGTGACGGCTCGGCTATCGCGGGTGCGTCAGTTCGCGACGCGGCCCTCCCAGGTGGGGTCGTCGACCGGGACGCACGGTCCGACCTGGCCGGTGACCAGGGAGGCGGTCAGGCGCCACAGCATCTCGTACTTCTTCGTCTCGGCCGTCTCCTCCTGGTCGCCGGTGAACTCCAGCAGCAGGGTCTGGTCCTGGCCGATGAGCAGGGGGTCGATGTCCAGGCCGCCCTTGACGATGCGGGCGGCCGCGTCGGCACCCGGCCCCATGGCCTTACCGCCGACCTTGCCCCTGCCCTTCTCACACTGCTTGCCCGGGGGCAGGTAGCTGACGTCGGCCCGGACACCGGCCGCGTTCAGGTCCCGCTCCAGCTGGTCGACGTCCTTGAACTCGTGGATCTGCACGTTGACCGTGCCGTCGGCCTTCTTGTTCACGGCGTAGGCGGGTGTTCCCGTCCCGGTCAGCACGGGGATCGCGACCGCCGCCGCTCCGGCGACGAGAACCGCCGCACCGCCGGCGAACAACCGGCGGGTGAGGCGGCGGCGCCGTTCGGCGCGGTCCATGATCTCGGCCTTGAGGTCCATAAGCAGCTGCTCCTCGTATCTCATCCTGATGCTCCACTCATGACGAAGGGCAGGTTCCGCAGTGTCCGGCGGGCTCGGTGCAGGCGCACCTTGGCGGTGCTCAACCGGATGCCGAGGGCGAGCGCGGCCTCCGTGACCGTGAGCTGGTCGACGACGACCAGCTCCAGTACCGCGCGCTCCCCCTTCGGCAACCCGGCCATGGCCGTGAACATCCGCCTGGCGTCCCGCTCCGCGTCTATGCGTTCCTCCAACTCGGCGACGTCGTCGCCGTCCAGCTCACGACGTCCGCCGACCCGGTCCGTCAGCCGGTGCTGCCTGTACGCCCGGCGTCGTTCGGCTGAGATCGTCTTGCGGGCCACCCCGTACAGCCAGGCGATCTCGGAACCCAGGTCGGCCCGGTAGGTGTGGGCCGAGTCGAGGACGGCCACGAACACCTCGGCCACGAGATCGGCCACGGTGTGCGGGTCGTCGACGCGACGGGCGAGGAAGCGGGTGACCGCATCGACATGTCGCCGATAGAAGGCGTCGAACGCCACAGGATCTGTGGCGATCTTCGCCTGTTTGCGAAGCACCGGTCATGCTCCCTTCGTCGATTCGTCCCTGCTTGGTGAGAATCGAGAAGAAGGGTTACATCCGCAGGTCACAGACTCGCCGAACCTCCTCTCGTCGATCTTGCCGGGGCGTGACGATGAGGTCATGCGGAGACGTGTCCTCACCCAGGCGGGCCTCGTCCTGTTCGTCGGCGCCATGGCGGGCATGCTCCTCTACTTCTGGCGGACCGACCTGGAGACGGCCGACCGGCGGGCCAGTGTGCTCGGTGTGTTCGTCGCCGTGGCCGGTCTCGCCCTGACGGTCCACGGGACGCTCCGCGACCGCCGTCCCCCGGTGACCTCGCTGGTCAGCGGGGAGACCGTCCGGGCGGCCAGGGAGGCGCTCGGGCTGCTGGTCGCCGAGCAGTGGCGCGAGGAGTCGCGGGTCCGCTCGCTGAGTGACCCGCACCCGATCCCCGTCCGCTGGCGGCTGACCGAGGACGCCGGGCTGATGGACCATCCGCACCTGGTCGGGCCGGTGCCGCTGCGGTTCACCGTCTCCAGCGGCCAGGGGGCCGAACTGGCCCAGGCCTTCAGGAAACTGCACCGGCGGCGGCTGGTCATCACCGGCGGGCCGGGCAGCGGCAAGACCACCCTGGCCGTGCGGCTGCTGCTGGAGCTGATCGACTCCGCCGTCGCCGGGGAGCCGGTGCCGGTGCTGGTGACCCTCACCGGCTGGGACCCCGCCGAGCATCCCCGGCTGCACGATTGGCTCGCCGTACGGCTGGCACGGGACTACCCCGCGCTGACCTCGGCGTTCGGCGGCGGCGTCACCGGGGCACTGGCCGGACAGGGACACGTGCTGCCCGTCCTGGACGGGTTGGACGAGCTGACCGGGGAGCACCGGGGCGCGGTGATCAGGGCGTTGAACGCCTCACTGGCCGACCGGGACGGGTTCGTGCTGACCAGCAGGGCCGACGAACTGGCCGAGGCCGTGGCGGAGGTCGGGAACGTGCTCACCGCCGCGGCCGTGATCGCCCCCCGGCCGCTCTCCCCGTCCGTGGTCGCCGGGTACCTACGCGCCTGTCTGCCGCCGCGCCCCCGGCACAGCTGGTCCCCGGTCTTCGCCGCGCTGGCCGGGGGTACGGCGCCGGGCCTGACGGAGGTCGCCTCGACCGCGCTCGGCCTGTGGCTGGTCCGCGCGGGCTACGTCGCCCCCGCCGCCGACCCCGCTCCGCTCACCGGCGATCTCGCCCAGGACCCCGAACGCCTGCGGGCGCACCTGCTGGACCGGCTGATCCCCGCCGCCGTCGCCTCCCGGCTGACCAGTCGCGACCCGGCCGAGCACTTCCGTCCTCGCAGGGCCTGGGAGGCCGAACGGATGCGCGCCCACCTGGCCTACCTGGCCCGGTTGATGACCGCCGCCGACACCCGTGACCTGGCCTGGTGGCAGCTCGCCCGGCACACCGGCGCCGGACGGCTCCGTACGGGCTTCCTGGCCGGGGTCGTGACCGCGACGGCCGCGTGGGTGGTGGTCGGGTTCCTCGGCCGGTTGGTCTACGGCGTCGTGTCCGGGGAGCCGGACTGGCTGACCTACAACGGCCGGGGGTGGTTCCTGTCCGGCGTCTGGTTCGGGCTGCTGTTCGGGATCGTGTACGCGTTCAAGATCAAAAAATGGTGTCGTGAGACACCGGGCTCCCTGTCCGGCGGGACCAGGCCTCGCGGCGGGCGCCGCGGGGGCGGGACGTTCAGAGGGGCCGCGGTCGGATTCGCGCTCGGGGTGGCCGTCGGGCTCGGATACGGCTCGGCCTCCGGCGCCCCGGCCCTGGCCATGGCGCTGTTCGGGCTCGTCATCGGCCTTCTTTTCGGCCTCGCGTCCGGCCTGGTGTACGGGCTCTCGTCCGCGATCGCCGTACGGCTTGAGACGCCGACGGCCGGTACGGCGGGCACTCCGTTGTCGAGTCTGCGGGACGACCGCGCTCTCAACCTCGTCCGCCTCGTCGTGCTCGACCTCGTGTTCACCCTGCTGTTCGGGCTCGCCTACGCGTTCCTGCCCGGGACCGTCCCCGTGGTGGAGCACAGGATCGTGGTCGGGGTCGTGAGCACGGTGGGGGTGGCGCTCATGTTCGGGCTGCTGTTCGCGGCCTCGGTGGGGGAGCACCACGGGTGGCCGGCCTATCTGGTCGCCACCCACCGGCTCGCCCGCCGCCGTCTGTTGCCCCGCGACCTGATGTCCTTTCTCGACGACGCCCACCGGCTCGGCCTGCTACGCACGGTGGGCCCGATCTATCAGTTCCGCCACGCCGCCCTCCAGGACCACCTCGCTTTGTCGGCTGATAGTCAGAAATGACGTTTTTGTCGCCAATATCATTTTCTGATGGATGTGCTGATCCTGGGGATACTGTTCGTCTTCGTATTCGCTCCCGCGTTCGGCTCTGCCAGGTTCGCCGCACGGTCAGCCCCGAACGGTCGTCACGCCCGTATGCTCCGGGTTCCTCTGGGCCGGGGGTCCGCCCTGTCGGCGTTCAACCTCGCGGTGCTGGTGTACGTCGCGTGGTGGACTCACGAGGATCGGCACTACGACGACTTCGCGGCGGGGACGACCATCCTGCTGGCCGTGACGAGCGCGTCGGTGCTCTTCCTCGGTCTCGGCCCGCTCATCTCCTGGCTGCTGGGAGTCCTGGTACGGCGCACGGTACGGCTGCCGCCCCTGATGCGTCTGGCGGTTCGTGACCTCGCCGACAACCGGGCCAGATCGGCCGCCGCCGTCGCGATGACAATGGTGCTGACGGCCATGGCGGTCATCGTGACGACCGTCGCGGTCGCGATGGCAGCGCAGGACGGCGCGAGGTACCTCCCGCAGGGGCGTCCGGGCGCCCTCCTGGTCGAGGTGTACTCCGTGGAGGAGGCGGCCGCCGTGCGCGCGGCCGTCCAGCGGGAACTGCCCGGGGTGCCCATGGTGCGGAGCTTCCGCGCGGGCGCCTGGCACTTCATCCCGGACGTGGAGAAGGTGGACCTGCCGGACCTGGAGGCTGTCAGCCCGGCCGGCGTCATCGGTGAGGGGGAACTGCTCCGCTACCTCACCGGTGACCCGGCGACGCCGTACGACGGGAACACGGCCGTGGTGGTCACGTCCGACGACGTGAGGGCCGACACGGTGACGATCTCCTACGGTCCCCTTGAGACCGATGCGCTCTCGTCCAGGAGCGTGCCCGCGATCGTCGTCAGGCCGACCGACCCCGAGGTGAAGGAGCTGTTCATCCCGGCGAAGGTCATCAGGGATCTCGGCTATCAGCCGCGGCTGGACAAACTGATCATCGACCCCTCCGTTCACCGTACTTCGCGGGCCGAGCAGGAGCGGATCGACCGTCGGCTGGACGACACCGCGACCACCTACGTCGAGCGTGGGTTCGAGGCCTCCACCGGCTGGTATCCCATCGTCGCGGTGGTGATCGTCACCGCCCTCGGCGTCGCGTTGTCCGTGACGGGCAGGGGCGGCCCTCGGACGACGCGGGTGCTGCTCCGGCTCGGCGGTGGTTCGGCCGCGGCCCCAAGGCTGTTCGCCGCCTGCAGGGCGGGGATCGGTACGGCGTGCGGCGCGGCGGCGGGAACGGTCGCCGGATGCGTTGTCGGACTGCTCCTGGCCTGGCCGTTCACCGCCCCGATCGAATGGGAGCCGGTACCACGGGTCTCCTTCGGGACGCCATGGCTGTCGATCGCCGCCCTGCCCCCGGTCCTGTCCCTCCTGGCCGCGCTCATCGCCGCTCTCGCGCCGGTTCCTTCGAAGGAAGGGGCGTCTGGACGTCGCCTTTTCGGAAACCGGAACGTCATGGCTGGTTAGAAAAATAACGTTTTTACGGCGAGTGGAATGTATCATCCGCTATATGGATTTCAACCAGAGTAAATCCATCTATGCGCGTCACAATGGGAAAATTCGTATTGGCGATGCCCCGGTCGGCTACTTCGCCCAGCTCGTCAAGACGGATGCCGCCGCCAGGGCGCGAGCCCTCCGAGAGTCCATGGCGGCCATGGTCTCCGAGGTGCCGCAGGCCGAAGGACCCCGCGACCCACGGGGGCGGGCGCTGAGAGCGGGTCCGCTTTCTCGGGCCGTTCGGTTTCTTCCTTCCGGCGCCCCTGGGGCGGCCGAGGTGTCGGAACTGTTGGAGCGGGACGACTGGGAGGCCGCTCTGCTCCTCCTTGAGGAGTCGACCGAGGCGTTTCCTCAGCCGTCCGAGTTCTGGGACCTGCTGGCGGACGCGGCGCACCTGTTGTGGCTTCACGACGACGCCCGGTGGTACGGCTGGCGGAGCACCGAGGTCGGCAGCGGAGTCGTTCTCGCCGAGCTTCGTCTCGGGGACAGGAGATCCCCCGTGCCTTCCTGCGGGCTGCTCCGTCCCATGTGGGATGTCGGTCGGACCACGCCGGACGGCGACCCCCTGTTCGGCGTCGCCGGTCTCTGGATAGACGGGGTGAGGTTCCTGGAGCCGGGTGGCCGCGGGGCGTCGAGGCTGATTCCCCTGACCTTCGAGTTCTGGGGGCATCTCAGGCCGGGTGACGTCATCACCATGCACGAGATCCGGGACCCCGTCGGGGTGGCGAGGGTGACCGAGATTCGCCTGCCCATGACTCCCGGCTAAGGGCGGCCGTTTATTGAAGGCGCGGGCCGTCGACGTCCGTGGGTTATACCGTGAAAAGACCAGAATGGTTTCGTGCCATGGGGGAGGTTTTTTCATGTGTGGCAATGGCTTTTTAGTGGGCGAAAAAGAACAAGGGGCTCCGTTGCCCGCCGTGGGGAACCGGCGATGAGCGAGGTCGTTTTCCGTATCCATGATCTGCCCGCCGCCGACCGCTTCTCCCGGCGCCGGGAGACGGCCGACGGCCCCCTGATGCCGATGGCCATCCGCAGTGACCACGAAGGGACGTTCCACGCCGTCCTGCGTCGGATCAGCCTCGGGGCGCTGTACCTGTCGCGGCTTTCGTCCCCGCCATTGCGAGCCTGGCGCACCGACGTGCTGATCCGTCGTTCCGACGCCGAGGCGTACTGTCTCTCGCTGCCCCTGCGCGGCGGCAAGATGCTGGACCAGGGCGACCGTCAGGTGACCGCGGGCCCGAGGGACCTGCTGCTCTATGACGCGGCCCGGCCCTTCCACACCCGTCTGCTGGCCGACGCGACCGGCAGTAACGAGAGCATGATCCTGCACATCCCCAAGGCGTTGATGCCGCTGCCCGCCGACTCTCTGGTACGGCTCACCGGCCGAAGTCTTCCCTGCTCATCCGGGGTCGGTGCCCTGCTGCGGCGCCACATCATCGAGCTGGCCCGGCACACTCCCGGTTACAGCGTCGCCGACGCCGCCCGGCTGTCCACGATCACCCTGGACCTGGTCGCCGCGACCTGCGCCCATGTCCTCGAAGCGGGGTCCTCCCCGCAGGCCGGATCGCCCGGCCAGGCGTTGCGGACGCGCATCCACGCCTTCATCCAGCGGCACCTGAGCGATCCGGCCCTCAACGTCGAGACCATCGCGAACGCTCACCAGATCTCCACCCGCTACCTGCACCGGCTGTTCCAGGACCAGGGAATCAGCGTGGTCGCCTGGATCCGGCGCTGCCGGCTGGACCGCTGTCGCCGCGACCTGTCCGACCCTGCCCTGCGCACCGTGCCGGTCCACGCCGTCGCCACCCGTTGGGGGTTCACCGACGGCGCGCAGTTCAGCCGGGCCTTCCGAGCCGCACAGGGCGTTCCGCCGGGGGAGTTCCGGCGCCGGGCGCTCGAAGAGCCGGACACGCACGCCGTGGAGTAGTGCGCTCCTGGCAAACCACTGAGCGCTCACAGCCAATGACGCCCCTGTTCCCGCGCTGCGAACATATGAACAGGTGCACCTGATCGTCACAGGCAAAAACAGGGGCTGTACGGCCTCCACCGCGGAACGAGGCGCGAAACGAAACGCGGAGGAACGCGTGGAACGACGCGCGGGCAACGGGGGTGGAAACCCGATCGGTGGAGGCCGTACGAAAAACGCCTGACGTTTTGGGCGGCGTGGTCCGGCATTTCTCGTGATTCGCCGGGCCGGTCGTTCACATGGCTTTCAGGAGGAGAGATGACGGTAACGAGGACGGTCACGCGGTCCGGCGCGCTGGTCGCGGCGGCCCTGCTGGTCGCGGCGGGGGCCGCGTTCCCGGCACAGGCGGATCCCGACCCGGCCGCCGGGGCGGACCAGCTGGCACCGACGTGCTCCGGCTGGATCCACCCCAACTACGACGACGCGACGGGCAGGGTGACCAGGGCCGGGAACATGAAGGTCGGTCCCTACGCCACGTGCGGTAACTCCACCTATGTGCAGACGGGCACCAACCTCTACTACTGGTGCTACGCCGTCAACGGCTACGGCCACACCTGGACGTACGCGCGGGTCGCCGGGAGCAGCAGGCAGGGGTGGCTTCCCGACGGTTACCTGAGCGACGGGGGTTCCCAGAGGTCCTGCAACGGGATCGGCGGTCCGAAGCTGCCCGATTCGTTGGAGCAGGAGGGGTAGGAGCGGGGAGGCTCCGCGTCACCCGGGCGCACAGTCACGTGGGACGTGGCTGTGCGCCGTCCCTCATGCTCGGGTCCCGAGCATGAGGGAGGCGCCCGGGACCAGGACGACGGCGAACGGGAGCGGCGACGGTGGTGATCGCCGAGCCGAGCGGGTTCATGGCCTCGGCGACCAGGAGCCCGGCCGGGGCGATCCCGCGCCGCGTCGAGGTGGAGGAGGGACTCACCCGCACAGCGTGGGCGGCACCGGGCGGAACCAGCACGAGGCCGCGCTATAAGAGTGGTTGTGGACAGAATCGACCACCGGATCCTGCACGCCCTCGGGGGTCAACGGACGGGTGCCGTTCCGTCGGCTCGCCGTGGCGCTCGGGGCGACCGAGTACACGGTCGTGCGGAGACACCGGGCGTCGGTCGAGCGCGGCGTCGTCCGTGTGGTGGTGACGCCCACGCCGCGCGAGGAGGGCATGGGGCAGATGCTCAGTCCATGTCCACCCGGGGTCGGCCGGCCGGGAGGGCTTTCCCGACCCGCTCACCGAGCGGCGGCGTGAGCTGGTCGGACCAGCCCCGATGCCGGAGAACGTCCCCGCCCTGACCACCCAGGACCGGGTCCTGCCGGACACGACGCCCACCCTCGCCGACGACCTTCGTGGCCGCGGTCACCGGGCCGGTCGACCTGTCCGCGGCCGTGGTGACCGCGACGGTTCGCGACCTACGAGCACGTCAGCACGGCCCTGGCCGGCATCGAGACCGGCGTCACCGGCCCGCGCCTCAAACACACCCCCCTGACCCGAAGGCCACGATGAGCGAGCACCGATCACCGAGAACGGCACTGCTGACCTGGGTGGTGGCCATGGCCGTCGCGGCCGTCCCGACCTGGGAGGAATGGCGCTTCCTGCTCCAGCCCGCCGAGTACAAGCTCCAGGTTTGCCTGGGCGGTGTGTCGTGGGACGGCTTCCCGTTGACCGCGCTGCGCGGCGATCTCGACCGGATCCTGGCGAACGTGATGGAGTGGGCCGTTCCCGCGGCACTGGTCCTGGTCGGGCTTCTCGCCTGCCTCGGCGGCCGGGACCCACGGAGGGTGGGACGGCGGACGGCGGCCCTCCTCGTCCTGGTCGCGGTGGCCAAGCCGCTTGTCCCTCCCTATATGTCCGACGACGGATGCGGCCTGTCGCCCCTGTTCGGCGCCGAGTGGTTCGACACGGTGCTGGGCGTCCTCGGAGAGGACCAGATCTGCCTGCTGGGCGCCGCCGTACTCGTCCTGTGGGCGAGCGCCACCATGGAACGGCCCACGGGCGTGGGCTCGACGGGGGTGACCTGGCGACGGCCGGTGGCGCTTCTGGCCGACTACGCGATCATTCTCGTGATTCTGACCTTCGTCGTCGGGCCGGTTCTGTCCCTGCTCGTTCCGGGAGGCATCGGCCTGGAATTCGGGATCCTGAACCGGGCCTCTCTCACCCTGGACCACGTGCGGCTCGAACAGCTGGTCATCCTGGCCGTGGTTTTCCTGTACTTCTGGGGGCAGCACGCCCTGTGGGGCCGGACGCCGGGCAAACGGCTGACGGGCATACACCTCGTCCGCACGGGTACGGCGAGGACGGCTCCGCGCGCGCTGTTCTTCCCGATCCTGGTCTTCGTGCCGGTCTACGGGCCGCTCGTCCTCATCGTGGACGGGGCGTGGACACTCCTCGATCCCGAAGGCCGGACGCTGCACGACCGGCTGGCGGGCACCGAGGTTTCCTTGCTGTTTCAGCAAAGACCTTTGCTAAAACTGGATGGGTGATGCATCGTCGTAAGTGACGTTCTTTCCGTACACGTGAGGTGATCTTCCATGCAGGGCAAGCAGGACGGCTACGAGGTCGTGGTGGTCGGCGGCGGGATCGCGGGGCTGACCGCGGCGATGATCCTCGGGCGGTCACGCCGTTCGGTCCTGGTGGTCGACGCGGGCGAGCAACGCAACACACCGGCCGCGCACATGCAGGGCTACCCCTCACGCGACGGCACGCCACCGGGGGAGTTCCTGGCCGAGGTGCGCCGGGAGGTCGCCGCCTACGGCGTCGAGCTCGTCCGCGACCGGGTGACGGCGGCCGAACCCGACGGGAACGGCGAGTTCGAGGTGACGCTCGGAGACGGTGGCCGGGTGCACGCCCGCCGCCTGGTCGTCGCCACCGGACTCGTCGACGAGCTTCCCGACCTCCCCGGCGTCGCCGAACGGTGGGGCAGGGACGTGATCCACTGCCCCTACTGCCACGGCTGGGAGGTGCGCGACGAACCGATCGGCGTGCTGTACGGCAGGGCCACGGGCATCCACCAGGCGCTGCTGTTCGGCCGGCTCTCGAACGACGTGGTCCTGTTCTCCGGCACCGGCGAGCTCGCCGACTCCGACCGGCGGCTTCTCAGGGCGGCCGGGGTGCGCGTGGCCGACGGCGAGGTCGAGGAGATCGTGGTCGAGGACGACCGCCTCACCGGAGTACGGCTCGCGGGCGGACAGGTGTTCCCGCGCTCGGTCGTGGTCGTGCCGACGCGCATGGTGCCCCGTGACGAACTCCTCACCAAGCTCGGCGCCAGGACGAAGGACACTCCGGCGGGGCCGTTCGTCGAGGTGGACCCCGTGGGCCTGACCAGCGTGCCGGGCGTGTGGGCCGTGGGTAACGCCACCGGACCGGCCGAACAGGTGGTGAACTCCGCCAGCGCCGGATACCGCGCCGCCACCGCCGTCAACGCCGACCTGATCCACACCGACCTGGAACACGCGGCCGCCCTGCTCGACTGACGGCTCGATCGGCTTGGGTCGTGGAGGAACCGGACGGCCGTCCACGACGGGTTCCGGTCGCGGGCGAGGACGGGCAGGAGGGGTCGGGCCGGACGAGTGACGGCCGGCACCGTCCGCCTGTCCTGAATCCCGGTGGAGTCATCGCCCCCGCGGCCTCCGGACGGAGCCGCGGAGACCCCGCCGCTTACCTGGGCCGATCCTTCAGCCTGCGCCATCCGCCGGCTCGGTTGTCGGCGATGATCTGCCGGAACATGGCGGTGAGGGCAGGGGCGTTGATCGTCTCCCCTTCGCGGAAGGCCACCGTACGGGCGGTCTTGTTGTGGTGGCCGGCCGTGATGATGCCTTCGGGGTCGGGGACGATGCCGCCGTCGTAGAGGAACACGTTGACATGGTCCTTGGCGGCGAGCAGCGCGCATACGTTGCCCTTGAGCACGAAATAGGGCCGGACGGTCCGCTTGACGGTCTCGGTGACCTCGGGGTCGGCGGCGTGGATCAGGTCTCGGACCTGCCGGCAGATGTCCTGCTGCCACTGGGGCAGGGCCTCGATGTAGTCGTCCACGCGCGGGTCTGTCTCATAGGGCCGTACGTCGTTCACAACCAGGCCCCCACGATCGCCGAGATGACGAGGATTTTGATCAGCCAGTCACCGGCGTGCAGCGCCGCGGTGACGGCGGGTGTCCTCTCCCACATCATGGAGCCGGTGAGCAGCACCGCCGGGAACCCGACCCAGAGCACCAGGCCGAGTACCACCGTCGACCACACGTCGGTGAGGCCGGCGTACCGGGCCAAGCCCGCGATCACCGCGGCGACCACGAGGCCGCGCGCCAGCTCCAGAAGAACCTTCAGCGGCGGTGGCCGGTCGCCCCGATCCGGGGCGCGCTCACCCAGCAGGCGTTTCTCGGCCGGGGTGAGCAAGGCGTAGTAGGTCGAACTGAGCACGAACGCCACGATCGACGCGGCGATGACGGAGATCACGCTACCCACGGTCCACCTCTGAGTAAACTAAACGGTACCGTTTACGTTGGCTGTAAACTAAACCGGGTAGTGTTCTCTGTCAAGGAGGTAGTTCGTTGACCGCTTCGACACGGGCCGAGGCCCGCTCGGCGCGCAAGCGCCAGGAGATCCTCACGGCCGCGCGGGCGGTGTTCACCGCACACGGCTACGTCGGCACGAGCATGGACGCGGTGGCCGCCGAGGCGGGCGCCTCGAAGCGCACGGTGTACCAGTACTTCGCCGACAAGGAGAAACTGTTCACCGGCGTCGTGCTGGACACCGTCGATCGTGGTTATGAGTACTTCAAGCCCGCGGTCCGCGCGCTCGCGGAGACGGACGACCTTGAGACCGCCTTGCGGGACCACGCCCGGATGACGCTCGCCGGGTTGACGGACCGGGAGATCCTGCAGATGCGACGCCTCGTCATCGCCGAGGCGGAGCGCTTCCCGGCCATTGGGCGTGAGTACTTCGAGCGGAGTTGGGGCCGCACCCTGAAGCTCCTCGCGGAGACCTTCGCGAAGCTCACCGAGCGCGGACTGCTGAACGTCCCCGACCCCGAGCGTGCCGCCTACATGTTCACCTGGCTGATCGTCTCGATCCCCACCAACCGGGCCGCCTTCCTGGGTGACGAGGCCGTCGGCCCTCCCGAGGAACTGACCGACCTGGCCGACGAGGGCGTCCGCGTCTTCCTCGCCGCCTTCGCCCCCCGGTAGCGCCGCACTCGACGCCGTACGGGCCAGGCTCGACGCCGTACGGCCTGAAAGCGGGGCCGGACCCACTGAGAGTGAGGCCGCACGGACCGGGTCCGGCATCGCGCGGTCCGGGCCTGAAAGCCTCGTTCCCGGCTACCACCCGAGGTTCGGTTTCGTCCCCGCCTCGCGCTTCGGCGTCCGTGCCCCTTCGTCACCCACCGGGTCGACGAGGCTCAGCTCGCGGGCTGTGCCGGGTCGGCCGTCTCGTCAGGCGATCCGGACCGCCCGCCGCAGAAGACCTCCGAGACGAGCATCCGGATCACCTTCTGGAACCCCTCGGCCAGGGACATCGCGGAGTCGTCCACGTAGTTCAGCGAGGCGGTCAGAGTCGTGCCGCCGTCGGGCGTGCTGTACATCAGCGCCGCATGGCCCACGATGCCGCCGTTGTGGGTGATGACGGTGCCGCCGCACTCCGTTTCCTGCACGAACACGCCCAGGCCGTAGCCGGCCTTGGGGTGCGGCGTGCACATCTCGGCCAGCAGCGGAGCCGGTAGGAGCCTGCCGCCCACGAGCGCGGAGACGAACGTGTGCAGATCCCGGGCGGTCGAGATCATGTCACCGCCGCTGGAGATCCAGGAGGGGTCGTGGCGGGTGACGTCGACCGTCTTCTGCAGGTCGCCGTCCTGGTAGCGGTAGTAGGCGTGGGCGTGCGGCCCGGGGATCTCCGGGCCGTCGGGCACCACGGTGTCCGACAGCCCGAGCGGTTCCAGGATCAGCCGCCGCATCTCCTCGGCGAGTGAGCGGCCGGTGACCTTCTCGACCAGCAGTCTGGCCAGCACGTAGTTGGTGTTGGAGTAGCTCCAGTCCGTCCCCGGCTCGAACCGCGCCGGCTTGGACAGCGCCAGCCGTACCAGCTCCTCCGGCCGGTAGGTCTTGAACCGGCCGTCCACCCACTCCTTGCCCTGGCAGGGGATTCCCGGTGCGAACGTCGCGTCGTCGTAGTACTCGCCGGTGAAGTTGAACACCCCGCTGGTGTGCTGCAACAGCATCCGTACGGTGATCCGCCGGTCCAGCCCGAACCCGGTCAGGTGGTCGTCCGCCGGGGCGTCCAGCTCGATCCTGCCCTCGGCCACGAGCAGCAGAACCAAAGCGGCGACGAAGGTCTTGGTGTTGCTGCCGATCCGGACGTGTCCGTTGACCGGTGGCTCGTCGGGCCCGCCCAGCTCACGTACCCCGGCGCTACCGGTCCACTCGCCCCGGTCGTCGTGCACGCGCAGGTGCACTCCGGTGAAACCCGACTCGACGATCTCCTGGACGGCCTTCCGCAGTTCCGGACGATCCTGGCTGGTGTGGGTGACGGACATGGTGGTGCGCTCCTTCTGCTGTGAACCGTGGTGAACGTCGGGCGGGCGGACGAAGGTCGCGGTCAGAGACCGCGGGCGACGATGTCGCCGTGGGCGGTGGTCGCGTGGATGACGAGCTGGGCGGCGGCGCCCTCGGTGTTGTTGAGCGAGTTGTGGACCCGGCCGTAGGAGGTGCCGGCGTCCAGGGAGGCCGAGACTCCGGGGGCGGCGCCGATCGACACCCCTCCGGCCTCGGTGCGCAGCACGACCGTGCCGCGTACGGCCTCGGTGACGCGGATGTCGCCCTTGCTGACGTTGATCTCCGCGGGACCGTTGAGCCGGCCGACCGAGACGTCGCCCGCGGCGGTGGTGATGCGGGCACTCGCGGCCTCGTCGATGACGACCGGGCCGTGCGCGCCTTCGAAGGCGACGTCGCCGAACTGTCCGACGCCCCGGAACTCGGCGTCGGCCACCTTCGCCTCGACGTGGGAATCGGCGGGCAGCCGTACCGTCACCTCGACGGATCCCGAAGGACCGAGGAACTGGTTCTTCCCCACCGGGGCCGTGACCCGCAGGACGCCGTCGCCGTATTCGACCCTGGTCTGCTCTGCCGCCTTCACGTCGCGGCCCTTCGAGGGGTCCGTGGGCAGGATCTCGACCGTGGTGTCGGCCCGGTCGGCGGCGATGAGCTGGACGCGTCCCGCGGGGACGTCCAGGACGGCGGAGATCGGGGCGGGGGTGTCGAAGGTCTTCATGTGCCCTCCTGTGGGCTGTCGTTTCGAACAATGGAAACGCTACGTTGCCTTTTGAGGTTGAGCAACGTCCTTGTTGCGTGTAGACAGCAAACTCGCAGGTAAAAGCCTATAAATCGTTGCGATGGATCCATTTTCAACGCAACGGGCATCGACTGGTGCGTTGCAATGGATCGAAATTGAACGCTATGCTGGAGAGGTCACAGGCCACGAAGGAGACCCTGATGCCAGGAGGCAGACTCACCCAGCAGGACCGTCAGCAGATCGCGCTGGGACTGGCCGACGGCCTGGCCTACGCGGAGATCGCCAGGAGTCTTGACCGTCCCACCTCGACGATCACGCGCGAGGTGATGCGCAACGGCGGTCCCGCCGCCTACCGCGCCGACCTGGCCCACCGCGCCACCGAACGCCGCGTCCGCCGCAGAAGGACCGCGCCCCGGAGCCCCGGCACACCCCCGCAGACCCATGGGCGCGATGCCGAGGCGGTGCGTGAGTACGAAGAGGAGTTCGCCACCGTCTTCATGCGATCGGGCCTGCCCAAGATGACGGCCAAGGCGCTGGCCAGCCTCTACGCCACCGACGCGGGTAGTCTCACCGCCTCCGAACTCGCCGGGCGCCTCCAGGCCAGCCCCGGGTCCGTCTCCAAGGCGATCGCGTTCCTTGAGGACCAGGGCCTTGTCCGTCGTGAACGCGACGAACGCCGTCGTGAGCGCTACGTGGTCGACGACGACGTCCTGTACCAGTCGATGATGGCCAGCGCCCGCGCCACCGCCCATCTCGGCGAGGTCGCGCGGCAGGGCGTCGTCGTTCTCGGCCCCGGCACCCCGGCCGCCGCCCGCCTGGAGAACATCGCTCGCTTCGTCACCTTTGTCTCCGAGAGCATCGTCCGCGCCGCGGACCAGGCCCGCGAGATCCTCCACACGAAGCCCAAGGCGACCTCGGACGACGCTCCCTGAACCGAACGCGGATCGCGGTGGACGGCCTTCGCGGCCGCGCGTTCGTGGTCCGGACGTCCACCGTCGAGTCCTCCGGCCGCGGGTTCTCGACGGGAGGAGGGGGCGCGCGTGCGGTCAGTCGACCTTGGCCACCTGGTTCGCGGGAGGAACGCTGACGGAGACCCGGTTTCCCCAGCCGCTGTAGGAGGTGTCGATCTCGGTGGTGCCGTTGATCGGGTTCTTGGCCTTCTTCGCCGGAACCCACTTCGTGAACAGCCGCACCACCTGGCCCTTTTCGTTGGCCCAGAGCTGCCAGGAGATGTCGGCGTCGACCTTCTTGCCGTACTCCGACCTGCATGAAGGTGAGACCGCGCACAGCGCTTTCACGGTGATGGAACCGGAATAGCGTGTTGTGGCCGTTCCCCTGTCGGACCGGGCGGATTCCAGAATTTCACGCAGGGTCGCGGGTTCGAATACGTTGATGTTCTGTTCGGAGAACTCGTACGGCTGATAATCGAGAATCGAACTGCGGGCCCACGTCTTTCCCTGGGGCAGCATGTCCGACCAGGCTCCTCCCGAGGCGTAGGTCCTTCCTCCGACGACGCGAAACCTGACCTTCCTGCCGCCGGCGAAGAGGCGGGTGACGTCCGCCGCCACCACCCGGCCCTTTCCGAAGGCCAGGACCCCCGTGGTGTGCAGGACGACCGTCGTCGTGGCCGGTCTGTCACTCAGCCAGAACTTCCATCTCGCCGAGACGGTCACCCCGTTTCCCGGGGTCATGAGCTTTCTCATGACCGTCACCGGATTCGGTGACGCGAGGGCCGTCTGGTGCGGGGCGAGCAGGGTCAGCGACGTCGTCGCGACCAGAAAAGAACACGACAGTGCCATCTCGACGCCTTTCGAGGAGAGGGGAACAGGAAAATCCTGATGTTCTCTCGTCGACTTGGGCAACTCATATTCTGGGTTCGTGAGGATGCCTGCCGGACGATGATTGCGCGGGGCGCGACTCGTGGGCTCCCCCCTCGGTCACCCGAGCGGGCCCCGCTCAACTCTCCGGCGTCAGCACATTCTTTCGACGCTCATGAATATCGATTTTTGTGACAGCCGCGATCCGGTTGGTCGGCCGTTCACACGGTCATCCCTGACGGTCGGGGTGGAGCAGGGCGCGGATGTCGCCTTCGCGGTAGCGGCGTTGGCCGCTGGGGGTGCGGACGGAGGGGATCTTTCCTGTCAGGGCCCATCGGTTGACGGTCTTGGGGTCGACGCCGAAGACGCGGGCGACCTCGGCGGGGGTGAGGAGTCGTTCCGTGGCGCCGGTTTCGGTGGTGAAGGTTCCGTCGGGGCTGACGATGCTGGTCATGGAGGGTTCCTGTACGGGGTCAGTTGCGGATGAGGTGGATGATCTCGTCCTGGTGGCCGAGGGCCTGGGCGAGACGGTGGATGGTGGTGCGAGCGACGGAGTCACGCGCCCCCGCGGCGTGCTGGGTGGGGGTGACCGGCTGGTAGCGGTGCGCCCACCACCGGGGCAGGCCGGGCAGGTCGCGTGCCTCGTAGCGCCAGCCGCGATGAATGCTGCCGAGTAGGTCGATCAGCCGCCGCTCATGGTCGGTCATGGTCGTCTCCGTTCGCGGGGCATGGGGCGTGAGGCAGGGGCGGACAGGGGCCAGAAGACGGACGGTTGACACCCGGGTGAGGGTTGCCGGATATGGCGTGTGTAATGGGACACATATGGATTTATCCGATAGCCAAGTCATGCGAACACGGCAGACACCAGGCAAAAGTGGGGAGATGTGGCTGAATCCCCCGAACTGCCACTAAAGAAACCATGGGGCGGTTTCCTTCTCTGGACGCGCCGAAAAACCCAGTTTCGGCGCACAGAAATCGCCGTGGCTGGGTGCGGTTCTCACGGGGTACGGCGTGCGTCCCGGGCGGGCGCTCCGCCGTCGGCGGGTGAACGTCGCCAACGGCTCACCGGGCGTCCGGGGACCGATGAGGGAGACCGGCGGCGCGGCGGCGGGAGGGTCTCCTCAGCCCCGCGCGGCAGGCTTGACGGGCTCGTCCGGCGCGGGGGGTTTCCGGCTCAGCCGTTGGCCGCGCGGTCGGTGAGGGCGGGTAGGAGGGCGGTCATGGTGAGGACGGCGGTCAGGGCGAAGGCGAGGGGATAGCCGGTCCGCTGGGCGACCATGCCGAAGGCGACGGCGCCGATCCCCATGCCCGCGTCGTAGGCGAAGTTCCACAGGGCGGTGACCGTGCCGTACCCGGAGGCCGTGACCCGGGCGTACATCAACGTCAGGGTGGCGTTCTGGGCGATCCCGAAGCCCGCGCTGAAAAGCACGACCCCGGTGACGACGGCGACGGCGTCGTTGGTCAGCGCGGTCAGGAGCATCCCGGCGGCCGAGGCCAGCAGGGCGGGCACCACGAGCCCGGCCGATCCGTACCGGTCGCCGTGACGGCCGGCGAGCCAGCGGGCGACGGTGGCGGCGGCCGGGTGCACGAACAGGGCCGTGGCCACCAGACCGTCAAGCTCGTCCGGTACGGCCAGCGGCAGGAACGTGACGGCGATCCCCGAGCCGAGGGCGGTGGTGGCCAGGACGGTCGCGGGCCTGACCAGGGCGCCGGTGCGGAAGCCCGCGGCCACCCCGATCGTCGGCCCCGGCAGGTCCCGGCCCTCGGGAAGGCCGGGGACCGCCAGGAGCGCGGCCAGCGCGACGAGGGCCGCCAGGACGAACACGGTCTCGTAGTTCACGCGGTTGGCCAGCCAGATCCCGAGCGGCAGCCCCACCAGGGACGGCACCCCGGACACGACGCCGACGAGCCCCAGCCCTTCGGCGCGGCGCTCCGGCGGGATCAGCGCGGCGGTCAGCGTGCCGCCCGCGACGATCGTGAGCGCGAACCCCAGGCCGCGCAGCAGGCAGATCACCACGGTCCACGTGAGGTCGTCGGAGACGGTCAGCAGCAGGGCGGGCACGCCGAGCAGGACGAGTCCCGCGGCCAGTGGGAGGCGGTGGCCGTACCGGGTGACGATGCGTGGGGCGGCCAGCTCGCCGACCACCGTGGCCAGCATCAGCGCTCCCGTGGTCAGTCCGGCGGCGTCCTGTCCGCCGGAGGCCGTCGCGCGCAGCGGCACGACCGACATCAGCAGGAACAGACTTCCCAGAGCGCCGACCACGGTTACAAAGCGCAACAAAAGCGCTCTGGACAGTAATGGTGGCCGCCCATCAAGGAGCAGGGCGGTTTCTTCGCGTGGAGGCATGGGGTGAAAGCTAGAACCTGACCAAGTACTGGCGCGTTCTTTTCCATGTCTTTGGAGAGGCCGCTTTGTTGACGGCCTTAGTGAGGCCAGGACAACTCGACCAGTTCGATGGGGTTGGCGGTGGTTTGCACCTCTGGTTCGTCCCGCCGGGTCAGGGGTGTTCGGGCGTGGATCGCTGGTCTCGTCGGACCGTTCGAGCGATCGCGGCCCCCGCTTGGTCCAGGGCATCGGCCGGGCGCACCGTCACCGGGCGCGACCGGTCCGCGCCGCGTACGAGATCGCATCCACGACGCCCCGGCGCGGACGTTCCTTTCCGCGGCCGTCCGGTGCGCGTCAGGAGCGGGGATTCGATCAGCGCCCGCCGCTCATCCGTGAGATCAGATGGTGAAAAGGGTCGTCGTGTCGTTTCCTGGTTCTGCCCGGTTGCGGGACGGCTTCACGATCGGCTCTCGAAAACGCCGTCGGTCATCGCCCGCTCTTCCAGAACAATGAGCGGCCGCCGTTCGTCTCAACAGGAAAGTCCTGACTCTCTTGAGGGGTGCGGCGTGCAGAAGGAGCGGGTTTATATCGGCCTTGCGCTTTTTGGACTGGCCGGAGTATGTGCTCTGGCGGGCTGGTTCTGGTGGCTGGACCTGTTCGGAAAGCTCGTGCTGTGGTTCGGCGCCGCGTCCTTCACCTGGAAGGGCTTCCAGGCCCTTCTGGGAAAGACCGGCTCTCCACAGGCGCGGGCCACCGCCCGGCCGGCCCCGCCCAATCTCCCTGGCTCCACGCTCCAGGCGCCGGCGAATCCCCCGTCGCCGCAGGGGCCGCCCGGGAACCCCGCGCCCCTTTCCGTCTCCCCGGACAGTCTCTCCGCGCGAACGGATCACGGAGAAGTCTGGGAGGCGGTGAAGTCCGCGACCAACGGCACCGTGCGCGGCATGCGGCGATTCTGGGTCGTGCTTGGTCTCCTTCTCCTGGTGCCGATAACGCTGGGTCTGACCATCGGTGGGATTGTCACGCTTCTCAGCGGCGACGTGCCGACGGCTGGTCTCATGTGCGCGGCGGCCGGCTTCCTGGTGTGGTACTGCTGCGGCCCGCTGCGGCGCTTCTGGAAGACGGGGGAGATCGAGGTGACCGAATGACCGGCCGACGGGTCGACGGCCCGGGTGAGTGACCCCTGGTCTTCGTGACGATGCGGAACCCGCGCGGGCCGGCGGGGGCTTGCGCCACGACGCGCACGACGCCCGGCGGAGTGGCTCAGAGGCCGAGGTCGTCCAGTTCCTTCAGCAGGGCGGCTCGGGAGTCCTCGGGGGAGGAGGGCCTGGCGGCCGGGCCCGCCTTGGAGGCGGAGGCGGAGGCGGAGGTGGAGGCGGCGGCGTGGGTACGGTTTCGGAACAGCCAGCCGCCGAGCAGACCGGCCAGGAAGCCGAACGCGTGGGCCTGCCAGCCGACGCCCTCCTGGGGCAGCAGTCCGGTGAACTGGTAGGCGAAGCACAGCGCCATGACGATGCCGACCACGATGTCGATCAGGTGCCGGTCGAAGGCGCCGCGCACCAGCACGTAGCCGAAGTAGCCGAAGACGACGCCGCTCGCGCCCGCGCCGACACTCATCGAGCTGGCGGTCAGCCAGGCGCCAAGGCCGCTGACCAGGATGATGAGGCCGGTCACGCCGAGGAACCTGACGACTCCCCGGTAGGCGGACAGGAAGCCGAAGACGAACAGCGGTCCCGAGTTGGCCTCGATGTGCTCCCAGCTCCAGTGCAGGAACGGCGACGTCGCGATGCCGGGCAGGGTGGAGGGGGTCCAGCCGCGTATGCCGTAGTGGTAGCTGAGGGAGTAGCCGGAGATCCAGTTGACGATCTGGAGCGCCCAGATGAGGGCCAGGAAGCCGACCATCGTCCAGAAGGCCTTGCGGGCCTCGGCGACCATGATCTCGGCTGACTGCCCCTTGGCTTCCATCTGACGTCCCCCCGAGGCGATCACCCGACAAGGACCAACACTGTAATGGCCGGGTATGTCAGCTTTCACCCGTCGAGCCCGTCGAGCCCGTCGAGCCCGTCGAGCCCGTCGCACCCGGTGCGCCGGTGAACGGCCGGGTGCCGGTGCGCATGTCCCACCGGCCGTTCAACGGGATCAGGTCGGTGATCCGTACGCTCCTGACCCCGTCCCCGGTGGGCAGCAGGACCCGGATGCCCGGGTGGTAGTCGGCCAGGATCTGACGGCACCGGCCACACGGCGCGATCGGGCCGCGTCCCTCGTCGCCCACGGCGACGATCGTGGTCAGCTCCCGCACCCCCAGGGCGGCGGCCTGCCCGAGCGCCACCAGCTCCGCGCACGGCCCGCCGGTGAAGTGGTAGAGGTTGATCCCGCCGTGCACCCGGCCGTCCCGGTCGCGTACGGCTGAGCCAACGGTGTGCACGGAGCCGTCGCCGCCACGCTCGACGATCCGGCGCGCGTGCTCGATCAGTTCCAGGTCGTCGGCGGTCAGGTCACGTGACATCGGCGGTCTCCGGATGAAGGCCGGGAGGCTCCGGATGGTGCCAGGGGAAGACGACGGGCTCGGCGGGTACGGCGCCGGCGAGGAGTTCCTCCAGCAGGTCGGCCAGGCCGAGGGGAATGACCCGCTCCCGGTTCGCGCGCAGCTCGGGCAGCGACCACCAGCGGGCTCCGTCGATCATCGAGCGTTCGAGGTCCTCCATGCCGGATTCGTCGATCTCGCCCCTGCTCGTCCGCAGGAAGAAGAAGCAGTCCTGGGAGAGGAACAGCCTGCCGTCCTTGTGGGTCCAGTGCCCTGAGCTGGTGGCCACGACGGGGCCGAAGTCCTCGGGTGAGGCCCGCCGCCCGGTCTCCTCGAACAGTTCGCGGGCCGCGGCCTGCCGCACGGTCTCACCGTCCGCGATACCCCCGCCGGGGGTGAACCAGGCGTGACTGGAGTCCTTCCCCATGCCGGGTCCGTGAAAGAGCAGGACGCGGTCGCGGTCGTCGACCAGGAAGATCCGTGCGGACGGCCGGACGATCACCTCGGGCATGCCGGTGATCCTACGCCTGGGGCTCCCGGCCCGAGTGGCGGCGACAGCAGCGCCGAGCGGTGGTCGCCCTTGGTGTTGATCGGGTCGAGGGCGAGGGGCTCGCCGGTCAGCGGGAGGTCCATGGATCTAATGCCACTTTGTTTCTTTGACGCATTAGATAGTTGAGCGCTATAACTAATGTGTCTTCGAACCAAAGGGGCATGTGATGAACAGCGCCCACCGGTTCGTCGACGTGGACGGGGTATGGGTCTTCTACCGTGAGGCCGGCCCCGCCCACGCTCCAACGCTGCTCCCGCCGCACGGCTTCCCTGAACAACCCCTCTTATCGCCGACTTCCTTGAGCGTGTCGGAAAGGACAACGGATGAAGATCGCAGTCGTCGGGGCGACCGGCCACATCGGCTCGGCCGTACTGAAGGAGGCCGGTGACCGTGGCCACGAGGCCGTCGGCCTGGCCAGGAACGTCTCCGGGCTGGAGAACGGCGTCGTGATCGACGTGCTCGACCCCGCTTCTGTCGCCGAGAAGCTTTCCGGCTACGACGCCGTGATCCTCGCCGTGAAGGGGGACGTGCCGGGGGCCGTACGGAACCTGATCGACGTGCTGCCCGGTGCCGGCGTGACGCGGGTGCTGGTCGTGGGTGGCGGCGGCAGCCTTGAGGCCGCCCCGGGACAGCGCTTCGTCGACGGCCCCGACTTCCCCAAGGAGTATCTGGAGGAGGCCACGTCCCAGGCGAAGGCGCTCGATCTGCTGCGGGCCGAGGGCGACGCGCTCGACTGGTCCTACGGCAGCCCGCCCCCGGCCTACCTGGTCGACGGCGAGCGGACCGGTGTCTACCAGGTGAGGGGCGGCGACACCCCGGTCGACGGCATCGCCACCCGCATCACCGTTCCCGACTATGCCGCGGCCCTGATCGACGTGCTGGAGAACGGCTCCTTCGTCAGGGAGCGCTTCAGCACCGGTTACTGACCCTCGAGGTTGGCGGACATCCGGCCCAGCACGTCGATCGTCGCCGTGCGACCAGCCGCGCTCGCGCGGTTCCTCGGGGAGGGGGGCCGGCGATGCGCGACTGGCCGGAGCACGACAGAACGGACTTCGTCGACGCCCTGGGACGGCTCGGCCTAAAGGGTCACGGAAAGCCGGACCGGTTTTGACCCAAGGGGGCTTGCCCCGGCCGTGAGAGCGGCGCTGGAGCCGGTTGACCGCCGCCGGGCGCCGCCGTGCCCGGCGGATTAATGATGTGCGAACCTCTCACATCGGCGGATACCCTGCGCGAGGACCTGAGGAGGGGTTTTGCGTGGGGCACGTTGAGGTTGGCCATCTGACCTATGTTCTCCCGGACGGACGGCCGTTGCTCGACGACGTGTCGTTCCGTGTCGGCGAGGGGGTCAAGGCCGCGCTCGTCGGCCCCAACGGGGCGGGCAAGACGACGTTGATGCGCCTGATCTCCGGCGACCTCCAGCCCGTCGAGGGCAGCGTCGCCAACTCGGGCGGCCTGGGGGTGATGCGCCAGTTCATCGGCAGCATCCGCGACGGGCGCACCGTGCACGACCTGCTCCTCGGCGTCTCCCCCCTGGGCGTACGGCAGGCCGCGGAGAAGCTTGAGGCCGCCGAACTGGTGATGATGGAGCGCGAGGACGAGAAGGCCCAGATGCGCTACGCGCAGGCCATCTCCGACTACGGGGACGCCGGCGGCTACGACATCGAGGTGCTCTGGGACACCTGCACCATGGCCGCGCTCGGCGTGCCGTACGACCGGTGCAAGTATCGCGAGGTCAACACGCTCTCGGGCGGTGAGCAGAAGCGGCTGGTTCTTGAGGCGCTGCTGCGTGGGCCCGACCAGACGCTGCTGCTGGACGAGCCGGACAACTACCTCGACGTGCCGGGCAAGATCTGGCTGGAACAGGCTCTGCGCGAGACGCCCAAGACGGTCCTGCTGGTCAGCCACGACCGGCAGCTCCTGGCCAACGCCGCCGACCGCATCGTCACCGTCGAGTCCGGAAACATCTGGATTCACGGTGGCGGTTTCGCCACCTACGCCCAGGCCAGGAAGGACCGCAACGAGCGCCTCGGTGAGCTGCGGCGCCGCTGGGACGAGGAGCACGCCAAGCTCAAGCGCCTGGTCGTCATGCTCGGCCAGAAGGCGAAGTACATGGACACCATGGCCGCCGCCTACCACTCAGCCCAGACGCGGCTGCGCAGGTTCGAGGAGGCCGGGCCGCCCGAGGTCGCGCCGAGGGACCAGAACATCAGCATGCGCCTGCGCGGCGGCCGTACCGCCAAACGCGCGGTGATCTGCGAGAGCCTCGAACTGACCGGCCTGATGAAGCCGTTCGACCTGGAGGTCTGGTACGGCGAGCGGGTCGCGGTGCTCGGCTCGAACGGCTCGGGCAAGTCGCACTTCCTGCGCCTGCTGGCCGGGGAGGAGATCCGGCACACCGGGGTGTCCAGGCTCGGCGCCCGGGTCGTGCCCGGTCACTTCGCGCAGACCCACGCCCGCCCCGAACTGCTCGGCAAGACGCCCTGCGAGATCGTCATGACCGAGCACGCGAAGCTGCGCAACGAGGCCATGAAGGCTCTTTCGCGCTACGAGCTGGCCGGTGACGTGGGCGACCAGCGGTTCGAGACGCTGTCCGGCGGACAGCAGGCCAGGCTGCAGATCCTGCTGCTCGAACTGTCCGGGACCACCCTGCTGCTGCTCGACGAGCCGACCGACAACCTCGACCTGGCCAGTGCCGAGGCGCTCCAGGAGGGGCTCAACGCCTTCGACGGGACCGTGCTCTCGGTCACCCACGACCGGTGGTTCGCCGAGGACTTCGACCGCTATCTGGTCTTCGGCTCAGACGGCAGGGTCTACGAGTCGTCGGAGCCCGTCTGGGACGAGACCCGGGTGGTCAGGAAGCGCTGAAACATGCCTTTGGGGATTCTGTACAAATAATCCGGCATAGGGAATCTCAGTTAAAGAATTCCCCCGAGGCGTGCGTGTCCGGTGTGAGCCCGAATAACCACGGGTTATCACGGCTATGTGACGCACAGTACCCGAATCGTCGGCGCCATCGCCCTGCTGCTTCTGGCCGGATGCTCCACCGGCCCCGAACAGCGGGGGGCGGCTCCGCTCAAGCCGCTCACGGTCAAGGAGCAGGTCTCGTCCGTCGTCAAGAAGGACGGGGGGTACGTGGTGAACTGGGCCGGCGTGCTCGCCAACAGCAATCCCTGGCATTTCGGGGAGAACGTGGTGGCCACGGTGATCGCCAAGGACGCCGCGGGCAAGGAGATCATCCGGCTGCAGCAGCCCCTGGACGCCGTGCCGCCCGCAGGGCTGTTGCCGTTCAGCGGTGAGGTGGTCGCCACCGAGCAGCCGACCCGGGTCGACATCGACTACCGGCCCGCCGAGTGGCGGCTCGCCGGACGGATCGTCTCGGCCTTCCAGCCGTTCCCGGTCACCGACGTGATGACCGTGCGCAGGGAGAACGGCTACGTGGTCGTCGGCTACGTCGGCACGCCGTACCGGCTGCCCGCGGGCAGCCTGGAGGTCACCGCGCTGCTTCGGGACAAGGACGGCAAACTGCTCGGCGGTGGGAGCGCGTTCGTCGACGACGTCCGCTCGGACGGCACACGGCGTTTCGTCATGCACATCGAGAGCGTCCCGAACACCAAGCAGATCGCGAAGGCCGAGGTCGAGGCGCACACCTGGGGGTCGAGCAGCCGTCCCTACGAGCAGCTCGCGCTGGGCGGCAGCGTGCCGGTGCACACGGTCAAGCCGACGACGGCCGCCTTCGCCAAGGACAGGGGCAGGCAGGGAATGGCCGCGGGGGACGCCAGGCCGTAACGTCGGGCCTTTCGGGCATTTAGTGTGTTTCACCTTTTTGGTGGGGCGCCGGGTCTTCCATAGACCCGGCGCCCTTTTTTGCGCCTGCCGTTCGACGTGAACTTTCCCGATTTTTTGGTGTTTGTAAAAGGCGGGGGAAATTTCGGGGAATGTGAGGGCAATGGGGGCCGGGTGAGAACCGGGGAATCCGCCGGTGAAAGGTCCTTCTTCGGGTGTTGTTCCCGGCATTTCCCGCGCCGGATGCGCCCGAGAAGAAATCCCGCCGAACAGCACCGATCACGTTATGTGTGTTACATGTGTGCGAAGAGTGACTATGGGGAATCTGGAGTCAAGCGAGCTGTCATGCAGTGACACATAGCGATATGCGCTGATTCGTTGGCGTTATGGGAGAGGTGAAATATGCACTCCGTACGCGGAAGGCGTTGTCACGTCGTCGCGGTGGTCTCCGGACTGGCATGCTGCCTGGTCGCGGGCGTGGAAGCCGGTTCAGGAGCCACGGCCTGGTCACAGACCCGCACCGGCCCCACGGCCGACGAGGTCGCCGAGGCGCGCTCCGAGGCCGTCGAGCGAAGTAAACAGTTGAACGACGCCACGGCCAGGCTGGACGAGGCCAGGCGGCGCCTGGAAGAACTGGTCGCCCTGGAACGCGCGGGAGGGCCGACCCCCGCCCCCTCGGCCGTCCCCGACGCCCCTGACGGCCCCGCCGCCCCTGACGCTTCCGCGGGAACGTCCGTGAGGCCGGACCTTGAGACGGACGAGGACGAGATCCTGGCCCAGGCGCGGAACGTCGGCCTCGACGGCGAGAGCGGGTCGACCGTCTCCGGATTCGGCCCTGACGTGATCGGGCAGGCGGCCGAGGTGCGCAGGTTCAGCCTGGAACGCGCCCGGCTCAGGACGGAGGCCGAGACGGCGCTGACCACCGCGCAGCGGCTGGTCGCCGAGCGGGAGGCGGCCAGGAAGAGGCGAAGGGCGGCCAGGGGGCGCTCCAGGGCACGCGCGGCGGCCCAGGAAGCCCAGAAAGCCCAGACGACCCAGCCGGTCCAGGCCGTTCAGCCGGTCCAGACGACCCAGGTCGCCGTGCTCACGGAGCAGACACGCGGGAACATCGCCGCGGACTGGGCGCTGACCCAGATCGACAAGCCCTACGTGTGGGCGAGCGCGGGACCGTCCGGCTACGACTGCTCGGGGCTGACCATGCAGGCCTGGGCCAGGGTCGGGGTCAAGATGGACCACTGGACGGGCACCCAGTGGACCGCGGGCAGGCACGTGCCGTACGACCAGTTGCAGCGTGGGGACCTGCTCTTCTTCGGCCGCGGTACCCGGAGACCCGCCGACATCCGGCACGTGGGCATCTACATCGGAAACGGCATGATGGTGCACGCCCCGCAGACCGGGGACGTGGTCCGGGTCGCGCCGATGTGGCGCAAGGACCTCATCGGCGCGACCCGCCCCGCCTGAGGGCGTGGCTCCGCAGCGTCGGACAAGCGGCGGATCAGTGCTGGTGGCCGGCCTCCTCGGCGCGCTTGATCGACCGCGCGATCTCCTCCTCGGCCTCGACACGGCCGACCCAGTTGGCGCCCTCGACGGACTTGCCGGGCTCCAGGTCCTTGTAGACCTCGAAGAAGTGCTGGATCTCCAGGCGGTCGAACTCGGGGACGTGGTGAATGTCGCGGATGTGCTCCATCCTCGGGTCGGTCGCCGGGACGCACAGCACCTTGTCGTCACCGCCCTTCTCGTCCGTCATGCGGAACATCCCGACCGCGCGGCACTTGATCAGGCACCCCGGGAAGGTCGGCTCCTGAAGCAGCACCAGAGCGTCGAGGGGGTCTCCGTCCTCGCCGAGGGTGTCCTCGATGAAGCCGTAGTCGGCGGGGTACTGCGTGGAGGTGAACAGCATCCGGTCGAGCCTGATGCGGCCGGACTCGTGGTCCACCTCGTACTTGTTCCGTTGCCCCTTGGGAATCTCAACGAGAACGTCGAACTCCACCGCGTGTTCCTCCGCTCAAGCCCCCGGGCACCCCCGGATGGGCGTTAATGTCTCGTAGAAGTATCGAATGATGAGAGGTCGGCGACATAATGCGGCGCGAGCGGGGGGTGGCCTTGGTCACTCTCGTCTTGCTGCAACTGTTCGTCGTCGCGGCCGGCGCTCACCTGCTCACCAGCGACGAGCTGAGTGAGAAGGCGCCCAAACCGGTCGCTTCGGCAGAGCCGCCTCCACCCGTCCCGGTCATCACCGCGGGTCCGGTGCTGGCCGCGCGGGGGAACGGACCTCTCCCTGCCAAGGGTACTTTGGCGGCGAAGCTCACCGAGGCGCTGGGGGACCCCGCACTGGGCGACAGCGTCGGCGCCGCGGTCGTCGACGTCGAGACGGGCGCCCTGCTCTTCGGCAGCGGAGCCGAGACGGGCGTGACCCCCGCCTCGACGACCAAGGTCGCGACCTCCGTCGCGGCGCTGGCCTCCCTGGGGCCCGACGCCACGATCAGCACCCGTGTGGTGCGCGGCCCGACGTCGAAGTCGATCACCCTGGTCGGCGGGGGCGATCCCACGTTGAGCGCCAGGAAGACCTCCGGTGTCTACCCCCAGCCCGCCTCGCTGGCCGCCCTGGCCATGCGTACGGCCAGGGCGCTCAAGGCGACCGGGATCACCACGGTGAACGTCACCTACGACGACGGCCTCTACACCGGCCCGAGAACCGCCCCGACCTGGAAGCCCGGCTACGTGCCCGAGGGCAGCGTCGCCCCCGTGACGGCGCTCGCGATCGACGAGGGCAAGGTCGCGCCGGGCAGCCACCAGCGGGTCTCCGACCCCTCCCGTACGGCCTACACCACGTTCGTCTCGCTGCTGTCGAAGTACGGCGTGAAGGCCGTCAAGGTCGCCAGGGCCAGGGTCAGGGCGGCCAAGGAGTCCCAGGAGATCGCCAGGGTCGACTCGGCTCCGGTCTACGCCCTGGTCGAACGGGCCCTGACGCTCAGCGACAACGACCTCACCGAGGCCCTCGCCAGGCAGGTGGCCATCAAGGAGGGCAGGCCCGCCTCCTTCGAGGGAGCGGCGCAGGCCGTGCTCGGGGTGCTCGGCAGGCTGAAGCTGGCTCAGGGGGTGCGGGTCTTCGACGGCTGCGGTCTGTCCCCGAAGAACCGCATCGCCCCGGCCGCCCTGGCCAGGCTCGTCGCCGTGGCCACCTCCCCGGCCAACCCCCACCTGCACTCGGTGATCAGCGGCATGCCCGTCGCCGGATTCACCGGCACGCTGGGGCACCGCTTCGTCAAGGACGACTCGGTCCACGGCCTCATCCGCGCCAAGACCGGCACCCTGGACGGGGTCAACGCGCTGGCCGGGACGACCGTGACACGCGGCGGGCGCCTGGTGACCTTCGCCTTCATGGCCGACAAGGTCCCGCCCGGCTGGGGCAAGGCGGAGGCGGCCCTCGACAGGCTCGCCGCCATCGTCGCCGCAGGCTGATTGACCACACTGACCGCGCGGCCGGTACGGATACCACGTACGGTGGACGGTATGCAGGTGATCGACTGGGACCTTGCCGTCGCGACCGGAACGCGCCTGGTGCGCCCCGGGCCGCAAGTGAGCCGAGAGGAGGCTCGCAGGGCGGTCGCCGAGCTGCGGCAACTCTCCCGAATCGCCGAGGGACACGTCCGCGAGTTCACCCGGATCGACACCGAGACCGCGCCCGTGGCCGCGACCGTCGTCGACCGGCCGGGCTGGATCAAGGCCAACGTCGAGGGCTTCCGGGTGGTGCTCGAACCGCTGACCCAGCGGATGGCCGCCCGCAAGGAGCAGACGCCCGCGATCGTGACCGCGGTCGGCGCCCGCATCACCGGGGTCGAGGTCGGCGCGGTGCTGGCCTTCCTGGCCTCCCGCGTCCTGGGGCAGTACGAGCTGTTCCTGCCCCCCGACCCCTCGGGCAGGCAGCCCGCGGGCCGTCTGACGCTGGTCGCGCCCAACATCGTCCACGCCGAGCAGGAGCTCGACGTCAACCCGCGTGACTTCCGGCTGTGGGTCTGCCTGCACGAGGAGACCCACCGGGTGCAGTTCACCGGTGTGCCGTGGCTCAGGGAGTACGTCCGTTCCCAGATGACGGACTTCCTGCTCGCCTCCGACATGGACCTGAGCACGCTCCTCGACCGGCTCCGCTCGGCGGCCGACGCGGTCGCCGACGCCGTCAGGGGCGGCGAGGGCAATCTGATCGACGCGATCCAGACCCCCGAGCAGAAGGAGATCCTCGACCGGCTCACCGCGGTGATGACCCTGGTCGAGGGGCACGGCGACTACGTGATGGACGCGGTCGGCCCCGCCGTCGTGCCGACCGTCGCAGACATCCGCGCCAAGTTCCAGCACCGCCGCGAGGGCGGCTCCCGGCTCGACCGCACGGTCCGCAAGCTGCTCGGCGTCGACCTCAAGATGAAGCAGTACGCCGAGGGCTCGACCTTCGTCCGCACGGTCGTCGAGCGGGTCGGGATGGACGACTTCAACAAGATCTGGACCTCCCCGCAGACGCTTCCGACCCAGGACGAGATCGGCGACCCCGGCCGCTGGATCGCCAGGGTCGTCGGCACCCGGGCCCTGCCCGACGTCAACGGCACCGCCGTCGCCCCGGAGGAGGGCCCGGCGGCCTGACAGGCCCTTCCCGGGCCCTGCCCGGGGTCGTTCCCGGACGCGGGCCCGGCCTGGCGTCGGAGAGGCGTCACAGGGCGGACAATGGCGGGCATGGGTCCGCCTCCCGCCGTCGCCGACGTCCGCCGGGCCGTACGGCTCGCGCTGGACGGCATGGCGCCGGGATCTCTCGTGCTGGTCGCGTGCAGCGGCGGCGCCGACTCCCTGGCGCTGGCCGCGGCGACCGGCTTCGTCGCCCCTCGCGCGGGGCTGCGCGCCGGACTGCTCACCGTCGACCACGACCTGCAGCCCGGCTCCGGTGACCGCGCCCGCGACCTCGTACGGCTCGCCCCCTCGCTGTGCCTCGACCCGGCGGAGGCGGTGCGCGTCCGCGTCGGGACGGAAGGGGGGCCGGAGGCGGCGGCCAGGCAGGCGAGATACACCGCGCTGTCCGAGGCCGCGGAGCGACTCGGGGCGACGGCCGTGCTCCTCGGGCACACCAGGGACGACCAGGCGGAGACCGTCCTGCTCGGCCTGGCCAGGGGGAGCGGCACCCGCTCACTTGCCGGGATGCCCGCACGGGCGGGGCTGTACCTGAGGCCGCTGCTCGGGCTGGGCAGGCGGACGACCGCGGCCGCCTGCGCGGGGATGGGGCTGAGCCCCTGGGAGGACCCGCACAACCGCGATCCCCGCTACACCCGGGTCAGGGTCAGGACCCGGCTGCTGCCCGCCCTTGAGGACGAACTGGGGCCCGGCGTCGCCGAGGCGCTCGCCAGGACCGCCGACCTGTGCCGGGACGACGCCGACGCCCTTGACGGCTGGGCCGGACGGGCGTATGCGGAGGCGGTCGCCCGGGGCGCGGGCGATTCAGCTCTTAGCGATATCGCGGACGGACCCGGGGCGGTGGTGCTGGCCGTACGGGAGGTGGTGGATCTGCCCTCCGCGGTGCGGCGCCGGGTGCTGCGCAGGGCGGCGATCGAGGCCGGATCGCCGCCGGGGACGCTCGCCGCCGCCCACGTCCTCCAGGTGGACCGCCTGGTCACCGCGTGGCGGGGGCAGCGCCGCGTAGAGGTCCCCGGAGGGATTGGGGTGGTGCGCCGGTATGGCACCCTGGTGTTCGCCAGACACCCAGCAAGCCCCATCTCGTAAGGAAAAATCCCAGGTGGACGCAGCCGACATGGGCAAGGACCTCGAAAGGGTCCTCATCACCGAAGAAGAGCTCCAGGCAAAGATCAAGGAGCTGGCGGGCCGCATCGACGAGGACTACGCGGGAGGGGAACTGCTGATCGTGGGCGTGCTCAAGGGCGCGGTCATGGTCATGGCCGACCTGGCGAGAGCACTGCACCTGCCGGTCCAGATGGACTGGATGGCGGTCTCCTCCTACGGCGCCGGCACCAAGACCTCGGGCGTGGTCCGGGTTCTCAAGGACCTGGACACCGACATCGCCGGACGGCACGTGCTGGTCGTCGAGGACATCATCGACTCCGGCCTGACCCTTTCGTGGCTGGTGCACAACCTGAAGTCCCGGAACCCCGCCTCGGTGGAGATCTGCGCGGCTCTGCGCAAGCCGGACGCGGTCAAGGTGCCGCTCGACGTGAAATACATCGGATTCGACATTCCGAACGAGTTCGTGATCGGTTACGGCCTCGACTACGCAGAGCGATACCGCAATCTTCCCTTCATTGGAACCCTCGCGCCCCATGTGTATGGGGCCAGCTGAAAAAGTACGCCCTGGGCGAAGTCTGCCCCTCATGCGTACGACATTCGCCATAGGGGAGGGGAACACACGCCCACCTGACGTACGTTGGTAGGGCAAAGCCGGTGCTGTCCGGGCGGTTACTCCGTGCGGCACACCGGTGTACCTTCGGACGATCAAGAGGGCGGCTTCGCCCGCCAACTCTTGGTCGTCAGTTGGAGCGGTTAGGGAGACCGCGAGCCCCGGGCTCCGTCCGGGGTTGCCAGGCCATGGTCAGGAAGGGACGGGCCCGCCGGGGTTCCGCATCGGATGGATCTCAAGCGATTTACACGTGGGCCACTGCTGTGGATCCTGGGCATCGTCGTGCTGCTCCTGCTCGTCACCACGATGTGGAACAGCGACGGCAGCATCGACAAGGCCGACACCTCACAGATCGTCAGCTGGATCGACGAGGGCAAGGTCTCCAATGCGAAGATCGTCGACAAGGACCAGCGCATCGAGGTCACTCTGACCGACGGTAAGCGCTACTACTCCTCGTGGGTGACCGGCCAGGGTGTCCAGCTCGCAGACCAGCTCCAGGCCGCAGAGAAGGCCAAGAAGCTCGCCAAGGGCTACACCGTCGACGTGCCGAGGGACAACTTCCTTCTCGGCCTGCTGATGAGCTTCCTGCCGATCGTCTTCGTCGTGCTGTTCTTCCTGTTCATCATGAACCAGATGCAGGGCGGCGGCTCCCGGGTGATGAACTTCGGCAAGTCGAAGGCCAAGCTCATCACCAAGGACACCCCCAAGACCACCTTCGCCGACGTCGCGGGCGCGGACGAGGCCATCGAGGAGCTCCAGGAGATCAAGGAGTTCCTCCAGGCCCCCGCCAAGTTCCAGGCCATCGGCGCCAAGATCCCCAAGGGCGTCCTGCTTTACGGCCCGCCCGGAACCGGTAAGACCCTGCTCGCCAGGGCGGTCGCCGGTGAGGCCGGGGTCCCGTTCTACTCGATCTCCGGTTCCGACTTCGTCGAGATGTTCGTCGGTGTCGGCGCCTCCCGGGTGCGCGACCTGTTCGAGCAGGCCAAGGCGAACGCACCGGCCATCATCTTCATCGACGAGATCGACGCGGTCGGTCGTCACCGTGGCGCCGGTCTCGGCGGCGGTCACGACGAGCGCGAGCAGACGCTGAACCAGCTGCTCGTCGAGATGGACGGCTTCGACGTCAAGGGCGGCGTCATCCTGATCGCCGCGACCAACCGGCCCGACATCCTCGACCCGGCGCTGCTGCGCCCCGGGCGTTTCGACCGCCAGGTCACCGTCGACCGCCCCGACCTTGAGGGCCGCAAGGGCATCCTCAAGGTGCACGGCAGGGGCAAGCCGTTCGCCGAGGGCGTCGACCTCGACGTCATCGCCCGCCGGACGCCCGGCTTCACCGGTGCCGACCTGGCCAACGTGATCAACGAGGCCGCGCTGCTCACCGCCCGCGCCGACCAGAAGCTCATCACGATGGAGACCCTTGAGGAGTCCATCGACCGCGTGATGGCCGGTCCCGAGCGCAAGTCGCGCGTCATGTCGGACCAGGAGAAGAAGATCATCGCGTACCACGAGGGTGGACACGCCCTGGTCGCGCACGCGCTGCCCAACTCCGACCCGGTCCACAAGATCACGATCCTGTCCCGTGGACGCGCCCTCGGTTACACGATGACGCTGCCCATGGAGGACAAGTTCCTGGCGACCCGCTCCGAGATGATGGACCAGCTCGCGATGCTGCTCGGTGGCCGCACGGCTGAGGAGCTCGTCTTCCACGAGCCCACCACCGGCGCCTCCAACGACATCGAGAAGGCCACCTCCATCGCCCGCCGCATGGTCACCGAGTACGGCATGAGCGAGCAGCTCGGCGCCCGTAAGTTCGGCGCGGGCAACGCCGAGGTCTTCCTCGGACGTGAGATGGGTCACGAGCGCGACTACTCCGAGAAGATCGCCTCCGCGATCGACGAGGAGGTCCGCCGCCTCATCGAGTCCGCGCACGACCAGGCGTGGGAGATCCTCGTCGAGTACCGTGACGTGCTCGACAACCTGGTGCTCGAACTCATGGAGAAGGAGACCCTCTCCCGCGAGCAGGTGCTGCAGATCTTCGCGCCCGTCGTGGTCAAGGAGAAGCGCCCCTCCTATTCGGGGTACGGCAAGCGGCTGCCCTCCAACCGGCCGCCTATCCTGACTCCGAAGGAGCAGTCGGGTAACGGAGCGCTCCCCGCGGGCGCCGGGCACACCGACTCTGTGGTCCCCAGGGACGGGAACTGAGTGTGAGCGTCAATCCCCTCAAGGTCGACTCCGAAAGGCTGGAGAAGGCCGTCCGCGAGATCCTCTACGCCATCGGAGAGGACCCCGACCGTGACGGCCTCCGGGACACCCCGGCACGGGTCGCGCGAGCCTACGCGGAGCAGTTCGCCGGGCTCGGGCAGACCCCCGAGGACGTCCTGACCACGGTCTTCGACGTCGACCACGACGAGATGGTGCTCGTCAGGGACATCGAGGTCTACTCGACCTGCGAGCACCACCTGGTCCCGTTCCACGGTGTCGCCCACATCGGCTACATCCCCAACGAGAAGGGGCAGGTCACCGGCCTGTCCAAGCTCGCCCGCCTCATCGACGTCTACGCCCGGCGCCCCCAGGTGCAGGAGCGGATGACCTCCCAGATCGCCGACGCGCTCATGAACGTGCTGGAGCCCAGGGGCGTCATCGTCGTCATCGAGTGCGAGCACCTGTGCATGACCATGCGCGGTGTCCGCAAGCCCGGGGCGAAGACGATCACCTCGGCGGTCCGCGGCGACTTCCGCAGCAGTGACAAGACCCGCGCGGAAGCGATGGCCCTCATCCTCCGCTGATCCTTCCGCACCGAGGCCCCTGCCTTCCTGGCAGGGGCTTCGGCGTTTCTCAGGGGGCGGAGCCCGTCGATGTCAGGAGTCGCTGCCGGGATGAGGGTCGGCCGGTATCTCGAAAGGCCTGGCCCGGGGTTCCGTCTTTCCCGGGTGATCGCCCATGTCGTTCCCTTGGTCGAGGCGCCCGGCCTCCCGGGTGTGGTTTTTGAATAAGCGGCGCGAGCCCTTTTCGCGATGGCCGCGACTGGACGGGGTTCCCGGTTCCACGAAGGCGGCAATGGAACCTCGGCCGTTCTAGTTGCTCCGACAACGTGAATATGTGTTTACCGTGATCGCGTGAAGAACGAACCGCGTACCTACGTAGTCACAGGCGCCGCCTCCGGTATCGGCGCCGTCACGGCCGACCTTCTCGCCGCAGGGGGCGACCGGGTGATCCGCTGTGACCTGAGCGACGCCGACGTGCTCGCCGACCTGAGCACGCGGGAAGGCCGGGAGCGGCTGGCCGAAGGTGTCGCCGCCGCCTCCGGTGGCACCGTGCACGGCCTGGTGGCCGTGGCCGGGGTCGGTGGCCTGAGCCCGGCCCCCGTACGGGTGAACTTCTTCGGCACCCTCGCCACACTCGACGCGGTCCGGCCGCTCCTGGCCCGCTCGGAGCGGCCCCGCGCCGTCGTCGTCTCCTCGCTGGGCGCCATCGTCGCGGCGGACGAGGGCCTGGTCGAGGCCTGCCTGTCGCTGGACGAGGAGGCCGCGGCCGAGGAAGCGGCCAAGATCGTCGAGGCCGGGAACGGCCAGACCGTCTACACGTCGAGCAAGCTGGCGCTCAACCGGTGGTTGCGCCGCGCCGCGGTCGGTCCCGACTGGGCGGGCGCCGGTATCCCGCTCAACGCCGTCGCCCCAGGCGTCGTGGACACCGAGACCGCCAGGAGGTTCGTCATCGACGACCCGGCCGCCCGGGAGCTGATAGAGGCCCTGATGCCGCAGCCACTGGGGTTCCCCGGCCCTGTCGAGGCCGTCGCCTCGCTGCTCGCCTGGACGGTGAGCCCCGGCAACGCGTTCATGACCGGGCAGATCCTCTACGCCGACGGCGGCGCCGAGGCCGTGCTGCGCCCCTAGAGTTCGCGGATACGGTTCCGGCCCGATGAGAACCGTGTCCGCGCCGGGCATATCTCGATCGTGGCGTTGGAAACGACCCTGGGCTGAGTCGGCACCTCATGACTCGAATCCCGAAATATGGCCTTAAGTCTTTTTCTGTGGTGACTAGTGCATCAATAGGTGGCCTCGGCGGAATCGTTCGCCTTCGAGGGGTTCGCGGAGCATTCGGCCTATTTCGAGGAATCCGGCGTCGGCGGCCAGTTTCGCGAGGTCGTCGATCGGCCATCGGTAGGCCGTCGTCACCTTGTGGTCGAACGGTGTGACCGGATCGCCCTCCGACTCGAAGAAGCCGAGCAACAGGTGCCCGCCGGGCGCGAGCACCCGCCGGAACTCGGCGAAGTACGCGGGCACCTCCCTGGGCGGGACGTGGATGATCGAGTACCACGACAGGACGCCCCGCAGCTCGTCGTCGGCCAGGGCCAGGGCGTCCATGGAACCGACCTCGAACCGCATGTCCGGATACGTCGCACGGGCGATGTCGATCATCACGGGTGACAGGTCGACGCCGAAGACGTCCACCCCCAGGTCCCGCAGGTGCGCGGACGTCTGTCCCGGGCCGCATCCCAGCTCGGCGACGGGGCCGGCGTCCCGTACGAGCTCGGCGAAGACGGCGAGCACCGCGCGGTCGAGCGGAAGGGGGTCGAGGTAGTTCCTGGTGAGCTCGGTGTAGAGAACGGCGACGGCGTCGTAGGCGCTCGCCGTCGTGTCGAGGTATGAGGAGGAGTCGGCCACGGGCACCAGAGCCTATGAGGCTCCGGCGTCGCCCGGTAGGGCTTCGGTGTAGCGGCGGGCGAGGGCGCGGATGTGGGCGACGAGTTCGGGCGGCCCGTCGACGCGGAAGTCCATCATCAGCATGCTGAGGTAGACGGCGATGGTCTCCAGGGCGTCGGCACCGGTGACGAGGACGCTGGTGTGGGCGTCGACGGCTTCGACGATGCCGACGGCCGGGTTGATGCGGGCGATCACGGTCTCGGCGGGGGCCAGGACGGTGACGCGGGCGTGAACCCTCCAGCCGGTCCGCGCGACCTCGCGCAGGACGAAGGCGACGAGGTCGTCGTCGGGCAGGGAGCGGGCGGCGAAGTGGCGGGACGCGGACCGGACACGGATCAGGTCGGCGACGGGCAGCGCCCGCCAGGCGTGTGTACCGAGCTCGTAGGCGACCAGGAACCAGCGGCGGCGCCAGCTGATCAGGCGGTAGGGCTCCACCTCGGTCTCGGTGCCGTCTCGGGTCACCAACAGGGTCACGCCGTCACGGATCGCGGCCGCGACGACGGTGAGGGTGGCGGCGGGCACCGGGGCGTCCGGCTCGCGGGAGCCGACCGTGGCGGGCCCGACCGCGGTGGCGGAGCGCAGGGCGGTCACCTTGCGCTGCAGGTGTCTCGGAAGGATCTGCTGGAGCTTGGCGAGCGCCCGGGTGAGGCTGGCGTCGATGTCCTCGATCCCGGTCGATCCGTCCTCGGCGAGGCCGACGGCCAGCGCGACGGCCACCGCCTCGTCGTCGTCGAGCAACAGCGGAGGCATCTTCGCGCCCTGCCCGAGCCGGTATCCGCCCACCGCCCCGCGCGTGGCGTGCACCGGGTAGCCGAGTTCGCGGAGGCGCTGGACGTCCTGTCGCAGCGTACGTTCGGCGACGCCGAGGCGCTCGGCGAGTTCACGGCCCGTGTGGGACCGGTCCTGCAACAGGGACAACAGGCGCAGCACCCGGGCCGTCGTCGAAGCCATCAATCTCTCACTCCCGGCAGTAATTAGGCATAAAACTAGCCTAATAGGCCCATAGTCTGATGTCACAGGCAAGGAAGAGACCGAAAGGCAAGATCATGAACGTCACCGTCACCTCCCTGCGGCCGGTTTGGCGTGAGGTGCTGGCCGCCTCGTACCGGGCGCTGGAGAACAGCGTCGCGGGCGTGCGGGACGGCGAGGGGGACAACGCCACCCCGTGCTCGGAGTGGACGGTCACCCAGGTGATCCAGCACGCCGCGGGCGACCAGCTCGCCTACGCGAAGACGCTCGGCGTCGGAGACGGTCCGGCCTACGACCCCTTCTCGCCCTCAGGAGCCGTCGACGGCACCGCGGTGGAGCTGGTGAGGGACGCCGTCGAGCGGACCGGCGCGGCGTGGGCGGCGGTGCCCGACGACAGCGAGACCGTCCCGACGCCGCTGCCGCACGGTGAGCTGCCCACCCCGGTCGCCGCGGTGATGTGCGCGCTCGACGCCGCCGTGCACGCGTGGGACATCGCGATCGCCACGGGCAGGCCGTCCCCGCTCGACGACGAGCTCGCGGGCCACCTTCTCGCCGCCGCGCGGGAGATCGTCGAACCGCTGCGCCAGTGGGGGGCCTACGCCCCCGTGGTAGAGGCCACCGGCGGCCCCTCCGCCACCCCGGTCGTCGACGACCTGCTCCGCTACCTCGGCCGCGTCCCGCGCTGACGGTGTGGCGGCGGGATTGTCGGTGGCGAAGGCTACGGTGATCGGGTGGAACTCACCCCTCGGCAGGCGCTCGGCCTGCGACTGTCCAGCCTGTTGCTCCGCGGGCCGTCCGGTGGCGCGGGGCGGGCGACGACCGTGGCCGAGGTGGTGACCTGGCTCGGGGCGATGCAGGCTCAAGACCTGGCCAGCGGGCTGTGGTCGTTCGGCGCGCGGCTGCCCGAACACACCGTCACCGACGTCACCGCCGCGCTGGAGCGGCGTGAGGCGCTGCGCACATGGCCGATGCGCGGCACCATCCACTTCGTCCCGCCCCGCGACGCCCGCTGGATGGTCGAGCTGATGGGCGTCCGGGTGCTGAACGGCGCGGCGAGGCGGCGCGAGCAACTCGGCCTCTCGGAGGAGACCGCCGTCCAGGCCATGGAGGTGCTGGGTTCGGCCCTGGCCGGGGGCGGGCGGCTGAGCCGGTCGGAGTGCCTGGCCGTCCTGGCGGACAAGGGCATCGACACCGCCGGTCAGCGTGGCTACCACCTGCTGTGGTACGCCAGCCAGCGGGGCGTGCTGTGCATCGCCCCCAACATCGGCAACGAACAGAGTTTCGTGCTGCTCGACGAGTGGGCTCCCGACCCGCACCGGCCGGAGCGCGACGAGGCGCTGGGCACCGTCGCCCTGCGTTACTTCCGTGGCCGGGGGCCGACCACCAGGCAGGACTTCGCGGGCTGGACCGGCCTGACCGCGGCCGACGCCAAACGCGGCATCGCCGTGGCCGGTGACGCGCTGGCCAGGGTGACCGTCGACGGGGTGGAGACATATGCCGACGCCGCGCTCCTCGACACGGCCCCCACCCCGGCCGGTGACGACGAGGTGCTCGTGCTGCCGGGCTTCGACGAATACCTCCTGGGCTACAAGGACCGTTCGCTCATGGTCGCCGACGAGCACAAGGCGGCCATCATCCCCGGTAACAACGGGGTCTTCCAGTCCACCGTGGTCCGCGCGGGCCGGGTCGTGGCCACCTGGAAACGCACCCTCGTGAAGAGCCAGGTGCGGATCACCGTCCAGCCCCTCACACCACTCCACGGAAGCGACCGGGCGGAGGTCGAGCGGGCGTTCGAGCGGTACGCACGGTTCGTGGAACGCACCCCCGAGGTGCGCTGGCCGTAGCCCGTCGTCACCAGCTGCACCACACATTTCCGCGATATGAGGAGATCTTGTCGTTGGCGGCGGCCCCGACGTTGTCCACCCATTGTCCCGGCCCGACGCCTATCAGGGTCCTGCCGCCCCAGTTCGTGTGCTCGTAGAAACACACGGCGTCATTGGTGCGGTTCCAGATGGAACTCGTCAGGTCGTTGATAAAGGCGCCGACATTGGCGTTGTCCGTTCCCGGCGCGTTGCTGTAACGGCCTCTGCCGTAGGTGTCGCCGTAAAGGCATACATAACCCTCCGGGCAGTTGTCCCAGTCCATCGCCTTCGCCTGCGCCGGTGCCGCGGTGACCACGGTGGTCATCGTGGACACCGCCATCACCGTGGCGGCCAGAACCCTTCGCTTTCTCACCCGTGTCACTCCCTTTTTTCGCCCACATCGCATGCCGTACGAAGAATCATTTTGCCGATATGCGATCGGGATGTCGTTGACGCCTCCGGTAGTCGTTGTTGATGATTTCTGCACGGCCCGGTCCTCACGGTGAATTCGGCCGGGACGACAGCCGGTCGATCTCGGCGAGCACCCTTTCCGCGTACGGTCCCGCCTGGTTTCTCAGGTCCTCAGGCCAGGTCTCCTCGGAGTACCGGTGGCCGAGATAGAGGTTCCTGGCGTGCTCCAGGACGGGACGGTGAGACGGCGGGAGGCGGGGCAGCGCCCAGTCCGCGGCGGCGTCCTTCGGCCTGATCTCACCGGTGGTGAGCGTGCTCCAGACCCGGGCGAGGGTCAGCACGACGTTGCGGGTGTCGGTTTCCAACTCCTCCAGCAGACCGGGCAGGCCCGCCAGGCTCGCCCTGACCAGGTCCGCGTGGGGGACGGGGTCGAGGACCCGCCCCGGTGGCGGGCCGGTCAGCGGGCGGTCACCGGCCAGGACCATGGTGATCAACAGGGCCAGGTCCGGCATCGGCTCCGGCCGGGGAACCGTACCGGTCGTGAACTCCGCACGCAGCCACTCGCCGTACAGGAAGTCACCGGTCGGCGGGAAACGCCACGGGCGGACCTCTGACTGGACGACGACGGTGAGTTCGACCGGCCGGAGCCCGGCGGTGAAACCCGAGAGGCCGAGCAGCCCCCGGAGGAGCGCGCCACGCTCCCGGTCGTCCATGCTCCGCCGGGAGACGACGAGAACGTCGAGGTCACTGGCCGGTCTGAGGCCGCCGAGTACCGCGGAGCCGTGGAGGTAACCGCCGACGACCCCGGAGCCAAGCACGTCGCCGACCAGACCCACGATCTCCCGAAGTTGATTCATCTCGCCAGTTTCGCGAATCCTTTCCGGACGTCGGAGCCTCTTATGGGGGACGGTCTTTTCCGGAAGGGGGTTCCAGGTGGACGGTGGCTGGGCGAGCGAGCAGCTCATCGAGGCCGCCCAGGGCGGTGACGTGGAGTCGATCGCCGCGGTGGTCTACGGCGCCCACCCGCATGTACGGCGGTTCGCCGAGCACCTGTGCGCGTCCCCGCAGGACGCCGAGGACGCGGCGCAGGAGGCGTTGATCGTCCTGTTCCGCAAGATCGGCTCGTTGCGGGCCTCGGCGGCGCTGGCCTCCTGGATGTTCAGGATCGTCAGGAACGAGTGCGTCCGCCGCGCCCGGCGGCTGCTCGACCACCACGGCGAGGAGGTCGGGGCGGGGCTGGCCGCGTCCGCCGAGGAGGAGGTCCTCCGGCGGCTGGAGGCCGGCCTGCTCGCGCAGGCGATCCAGGAACTGCCCGACGTCCAGCGCCGGGTCCTGATCATGCGGGACGTGCTGGGCTACCCGGGGCGTACGGTCGCCACCTCGCTCGGTCTGAGCACCCCGGCGATGAAGTCCCACCTGCACCGAGCCCGTACCGCCCTCCGGACCAGCCTGAGGCCGTGACTCCTGAAGACCCCCGAACGTTCGAAGGGAAGTTCCACCATGCTCGAAACCGGATCGCCCGCCCCGGAGATGGTGCTCGAAGACACCGTGGGCGACACCGTCCGCCTGTCCGACTACCGGGGTCAGCACGCCGTGCTGCTCTACTTCGTACGCGCCACCTCGTGCCCCGTCTGCAACAGGAACGTCCAGGACCTCGTCAGGAGCGGCGACGACCTGGAGGCGGAGAACGTCCGCGTCCTCATCGCGGTCCCCGAGAGCAGGGAGCGGGCGGCCACCTGGAAGGCCAGGCAGCGCGTCCCGTTCCCCGTGCTCACCGCCCGCGGCGGCACCCCCCACGAGATGGTCGGTCTCGACAGGAAGGTCTTCGGCGCGATGCAGCGGTCGGGCAGCCTGCTCGTCGACGTCCACGGCGTCATCCGGCACGTCCACAGCGCCACCCTCCCCACCGGCGGCTACGACAGAAAGGGCGTCATGCGGGCCGTACGATCCCTCGGGGTGTGAGGGTCGGTCGCCCGCGAGGGCGCGGTCGTTGAATCGTTAGAAGGCGGTGGCATATCCCGGCCGTCGTGCCGGACGGCCCGTCGCGCCGAGGCTCAGACTCATAACGGTGATTCTGCTTGATCCTTTGACACCGCCGACGGCCGGGGGCCGTACCGGGTCGCCTCACTGAGGCGGGCGGCGAGGGCGTGGATGTGCCGGACGAGTTCGGGGGGGTCGTGCACCTCGAAGGGGACACCGAGCCCCGCGACCCACATGGCCAGTTCGTCCAGGGAGTTCGATCCGGTGCTGAGGACACACGTGTCGTCACCGGTCGGCTCGACCACCGCGATCGTCGGGGGCATCCGGGCGGCGACGACGTCGGCCGGGGCGCGTACGGTGAACCGGCCGCGGTAGCGGTACGGATTGACGGAGATCCGTTCCGCGACGTACTGGACGAGGTCGGTGCCGGGCGGTTCGCGGGGCGTGAAACGCGGCCCGTTCGGGGTGCGCAGCCGCAGCCGGTCGATGCGGAACGTGCGCCAGTCGTCCCGGCCGGTGTCCCACGCCACCAGATACCACCGGCGCCCCGAGTTGACCAGCCGGTACGGCTCGGCCGCGCGATGATCCTCGGTGCCGTCGTGGGAGCGGTAGTCGAACCGCAGGCTCTCCCGGGAGCGGACGGCGGCGGCGATCGCGGTGAGGGTGGCCGGGTCGACCGCCGAGGTCTGGCCCGTCAGCGGGACCGTTACCGACCGCAGGTCACCGACGCGGTTCCGGAGCCGGGCGGGAAGAACCTGTTCGAGCTTGGCCAGGGCGCGGACGGAGGTCTCCTCGATGCCCGTCACCCCGGAGACGGCGGCGGTGCCGAGCCCGATGGCGACCGCGACCGCCTCCTCGTCGTCGAGCAGCAGCGGCGGAAGCCCGGCCCCCGCCCCGAGCCGGTAGCCGGGGGCGCCCGCGGTGGCGTGCACGACGTATCCGAGGTCGCGGAGCCGTTCGACGTCGCGGCGGATCGTGCGGGACGAGACGCCGAGCCGTACGGCCAACTCGGTGCCCGACCAGTCCTTCGGGGTCTGCAGCAGCGAAAGCAGCCGCAGCAGCCTTGCCGACGTTTCCAACACGGTGTTCATCCTAGGACCGAAGCTGTCCTAACCCATCTCTACCGTGAGAGACATGAACAACGACCTGCGAATCCACCCGTTCCGGATCGACATCCCGCAGAGCCGGCTGGACGACCTGCGCGACCGGCTGGCGGCGACCCGCTGGCCGGACGAACCGCCGGGTGTGGGCTGGTCCTACGGGGTTCCCGTCGGTTACGCGCGCAAGCTGGCCGACTACTGGCGCACCGGTTTCGACTGGCGGGCCGCGGAGGCGCGACTGAACGCGTTTCCGCAGTTCACGACAGAGATCGACGGGCAGAACGTCCACTTCCTGCACGTCCGCTCAGCGGAACCCGACGCACTGCCGCTGATCATCACGCACGGCTGGCCGGGCTCGGTCGCCGAGTTCATGAAGGTCATCGGCCCGCTGACCGACCCGGTGTCGTACGGCGGCGCCCGGTCCGACGCCTTCCACGTCGTGGCCCCGTCCATCCCCGGTTTCGGCTTCTCCGGGCCGACCACCGAGACCGGCTGGGACCTGCGCCGTGTCGCGCGGGCGTGGGCGGAGCTGATGGACCGGCTCGGCTACCGGCGCTACGGCGCGCAGGGCGGCGACAGCGGCGCGGTCATCTCGCCGATGCTGGGCCGTACCGCGCCGGAGAACGTCGTCGGCGTGCACGTCAACGGCGCGCTCGGCTTCCCGACCGGCGACCCGGCCGAGTTCGCGGGCCTCACCCCGGAGGAACTCGCCCGCCTCGGCCAGTACCAGAACCAGGACCAGGCCGGCTACGCGATCATCCAGGCGACCCGGCCGCAGACCCTCGCCTTCGGGCTGCACGACTCACCCGCGGCGCAGCTGACGTGGATCGTGGAGAAGTTCAAGGAGTGGACCGACCCGGCCCACGAACTCCCCGAGGACGCGGTGGACCTCGACCAGTTGCTCACTGACGTGAGCATCTACTGGTTCACCGGGACCGCGGCCTCGGCCGCCCGCCTCTACAAGGAGGAGCAGAAGAGTTGGGGCGCGGCGGCCGAGCACTCGGCACTGCCCCACGGGGTGGCGGTCTTCCCAGGCGACGCGGGGGTCAGGCGGATCGCGGAACGCGAGCACAACGTCGTGCACTGGTCGGAGTTCTCCAGAGGCGGCCACTTCGCCGCCATGGAGGCCCCCGACCTTCTGACGGAGGACATCAGGACCTTCTTCCGCCCCCTACGCTGACTCGGCCCCTCCCTCTCCGGAGTACGTCATGTGGGCCAGGCCGTACGGCGTCAGCGGAAGGAACGGCGGTAGGCGGCCGGGGTGGTTCGCAGGGCGGTGTGGAAGCGGCGGCGGAGGTTGACCGCCGAGGAGAGGCCGACGCGGGTGGCGATGGTCTCGACGGGCAGGTCGGTCTCCTCAAGCAGGGCGCGGGTGGCGGCCAGGCGGCGTTCCAGCAGCCAGCGGGCCGGGGGGACGCCGAGCTGGTCGGCGAACTGCCGGGTGAGGGTCCGGGGGGAGACGCCCGAGTAGGCGGCCATGTCCTCGACGGTGATCGGGTCGTGCAGGCGCGAGAGCAGCCATTCGAGCAGGGGAGCCAGGGGAGCCGGCATGGGGCCGGTGGTCGGCAGGGGAGGGTATTGCCGCTGGCAGCCCTCGCGGTGCGGGCCCGCGGCGAGCTGACGGCCGATGCGCATGGCGTGGGCGGCGCCGTACTCCTGGAGGACCTGGTGGAGGCAGAGGTCGAGGGTGGCGGCCGAGGCTCCGGCGGTGGCGACGTCGCCGTGGTCGACGTAGATGATGGTGTCGTCGAGGATGATGCGGGGGTGGCGGGCGGCGAGTTCGCGGGAGAGCTCCCAGTGGACGGAGGCCCTGCGGCCGTCCAGAAGCCCCAGGGTGGCGGGGACGAAGATCCCGGAGCCGACGGCGACGATGCGGGCGCCTCGGTTGTGGGCCTGGGACACCGCGCGGAGTACGGCGGGCGAGGGGGCGAGAGCCCAGCTCCAGCCCGCGATGATCACGGTCTTGGCGTCGTCGACGGCTTCGAGCCCGCTGTCCACCTGGATGGGGACGCCGAGGGTGGTGGGCAGGGAGCCGGGGTGCTCGGCGCACAGGCTGAAGCTGTAGTGCTGGGGGATGGCCGAGCCGTGGTAGCCGAAGACGGCCGAGGCGGAGGTGACCGGGTAGAGCTCCTGCTTCGGAGCGACCAGGGCGACCACACGATGCGGGTTGGGGGGCGTCAGGGGTGGTTCTGGACAGTCCAGGGGCATGGCTCAAATGTACCCAATGATGTCATTCGGGACACCGGCGCCCTGAGCTGGAGAAACCCAGAATGGGGATTTATGTGGACGAGGAACTTCAGCCTCTACTTCGGAGCCCGTACGATCTCACTGCTCGGTGACGCGATGATGCCCGTCGCCTCGGCACTGGCGGTCGGAAAAGTCTACGGGATCGCGGGTGTCGGCTACACGCTCGCGATCTGGACCACGTCAGCCGTGCTGGTCATGCTGTTCGGCGGGGTCTTCGCCGACCGGATCGGCGCCCGGCGCCTGATGATCGGCGCGGACGCGCTCAGGGTCGTCACCCAGGGATGTGTGGCCGTCGCCTTCCTGGACGGCGCCCCGCCGCTCGCCCTGCTGCTGACGATGGCGTTCTTCTCGGGCATCGGCGCCGGGACGTTCGAACCGTGCATCAACGGCATGGTTCCCCTGGTCGCGAAGGACCCGCAACGGGCCAACGCGACGCTGAAGATCGCCGAGGCGATCACCCAGCTGGCGGGTCCCGCGCTGGCCGGAGTCCTCATCATCGCCACCGGCCCGGTCTTCGTCTACACGGTCGACGCCGCGACCTTCCTCGTCAGCGGGGTGGCCCTGCTGCTGATCCGGGTCACCGTACCCAAGCCGGGCCCCTCCAACATGCTGAGCGATCTGCGCAGAGGCTGGGAGGAGTTCAGGGCCATGAACTGGATGTGGTCGGCCATCCTGGTCTGGGTCTTCTGGGGAGTTCTGGTGATCGGGCCGTACGTGCCGCTGTCGTCGCAGGTCATCGGGGCCGACTACGGCTGGGTGATGGCGGCGCTCGGCCTCGGCACCGTACTGGGCGGGCTGGTGGCGATCAGGCTCAGACCGGCCAAGCCGCTGGCCGCCGGGGCGATGGCGCTGAGCGGCTACATGGCCGCGCCCCTGTCGGTCGCGCTCGGGCTGCCGCTGCCGATGCTGATGGCCGGGCACCTGCTCGGAGGGGTCGCGATGGCGTTCTGGTCGGTGATGTGGTCGACCAGCATCCAGACGAAGGTCGCACCGGACGTGATGAACCGGGTCAACGCCTACCAGGTGGCCGGATCGGTCTCGGGCATGGCGGTCGGGCAGGCGATCGCCGGCCCGGTCACCACGCTGATCGACCCGCGCACCTTCATCATGGGGTCCGCCCTGGTGACGCTGGGCGTGGCGGCGGCGCTCCTGCTGATCAGGCCGATCAGGCAGCTCGGCCGGAGCGCCGAGGAGACCGGCGGCCCGTCGATCGTGGCCCCGGCCGAGTCGCTGACGTAGCCGGTCCCGAGAGGGCCGGGCCATCGTGGTGCGCGGGGGCGTCCACGGTGGCCCGTGACGGCCTGCGATGGCCACCCTGGGCCGGGTACGGCCCGCTGTTCGGCCGGAACCCGGCGAAGGCGACTCAGCCGCTCAGAAATCGAACGTTCCAATTTTCACATCGCCTATGAAGGCGTCCCATCCGGAGACGCTGAAGGCCAGGGCCGGGCCGGAGGGATCTTTGCTGTCGCGGACGGCCACCAGGCCGGGGAGGTTCACGGCGACCTCGACACAGTCGTCGTGGGTGCCGCTGATACTGCTCTTGTGGAACTCGGCGCCGGTCAGATCGGGAATCATGGGGGCTCCTTGCCTTAGGGCGGGCGGTCTGGTCCTCACTCTGCGAGGTGGTCCCAACACGCGCAAGACCTCCATGTCGTATGGGCATACCGGGGCTCGCGGAAGGGCAGGGCCGGACATACAAGTCGATCATGCGCTTCCGGGAGTAACAAGGGTCACCCACTGAGCCGCGTCGATAAGGTTGGGGCACCGACCGCTCGACCCCGAAAGGCCAAGATCAACCGTGGCTGATTCGTTCGTGCACCTGCATGTTCACACTGAGTACTCCATGCTGGACGGCGCGGCGAAGATCGGGAAGATGGCCGATCGGGTCAGTCAGCTCGGCATGCCCGCCATCGCGATGAGCGACCACGGCAACCTGTTCGGCAGCTACGAGTTCAACAAGAAGGTCACCGGCGCCGGGATCAAGCCGATCATCGGGATCGAGGGTTACGTGAGCCCCGAATCCCGCTTCCACAAGAAGCCCGTCTTCTGGGGAGAGCCGCACCAGCGCAAGTTCGACGAGCAGCGCGGGGTCGGCGGTGACGTGTCGGCGTCCGGCACCTACCTGCACAAGACGATGTGGGCCTACAACGCCCAGGGCCTGAAGAACCTCTTCAAGATCTCTTCGCTGGCCTCGCTCGAAGGCCACATGAAGAAGTACCCCCGCATGGACGACGAGCTGTTCGACCAGTACCACGAGGGGATCATCGCGACGACCGGCTGCCCGTCCGGCGCGGTCCAGACGCGGCTGCGGCTGGGCCAGTTCGACAAGGCGCTGGAGCACGCGGCGAAGTACCAGGAGATCTTCGGCAGGGAGAACTACTTCCTGGAGCTGATGGACCACGGGAAGATCCTCATCGAGACCTGTGTCCGTGAACAGCTCCTGGAGATCGGCAGGAAGCTCAACATCCCGCCGCTGGTCACCAATGACTCCCACTACGTCACCGAGGACCAGGCGACCGCCCACGACGCGCTGCTGTGCGTCGGCACCAACTCCCAGATCGACGCGCCCGACCGCTTCCGCTTCTCCGGAGCCGGTTACTACATCCGCTCCGCCGAGGAGATGCGCGGCCTGGACCACGACGAGCTGTGGAGGCAGGGCTGCGACAACACCCTGCTGATCGCCGAACGGGTCGAGTCCTACGACGAGGTGTTCGCCCACCGGGACCTCGCCGCCAAGTTCCCCGTCCCCGAAGGGGAGACGGAGATGAGCTGGCTGCGCAAGGAGTGCGCCCGCGGCGCCGTCCGCCGGTTCGGAGACCCGGTCCCCGCCGAGGTCCTCGAACGCATCGAGTACGAGCTCGGCGTGATCGAGACGATGGGTTTCCCCGGCTACTTCCTCGTCGTCGCCGACATCTGCCAGTACGCCCGGGACAACGGCATCTGGGTCGGCCCCGGACGAGGTTCGGCCACCGGGTCGATGGTCGCCTACGTCACCGGCATCACCGAACTCGACCCCATCGAGCACCAGCTGCTGTTCGAGCGGTTCCTCAACCCCGAACGAATCTCGATGCCCGACGTCGACCTGGACTTCGACGAGCGTAGGCGCGGTGACATGATCCGCTATGTCACGGAGCGGTACGGCGAGGACAACGTCTCGCTGATCATCACCTACATGACGATCAAGTCGAAGGCGGCCGTGAAGGACGCGGGGCGCGTCCTGGGCTACCCCTTCGCCGTCGGCGAGAAGATCACCAAGGCGTTCCCGCCAGCCGTCATGGGCAAGGAGATCCCGCTCAGCGGCATCTTCGACAAGGACCACCCCCGGTACGCCGAGGCCAGCGAACTCCGCAAGCTGTACGAGGAGGACGCCGACGTCAAGAAGGTCATCGAGACCGCGCTCGGCCTTGAGGGGCTGACCCGCGGCACCGGTGTCCACGCCGCCGGCGTCATCCTGTCGTCCCAGCCGCTGGTCGACGTCATGCCGATCTTCATGCGGCAGGACGACGGCGCCCGCATCACCGGCTTCGACGGGCCGTCCAGTGAGAACATGGGCGCGCTCAAGATGGACTTCCTGGGCCTGCGCAACCTCACCGTGCTCGGGGACGCGGTCGAGAACATCAAGGCCAACCGCGGCATCGAGCTCGACATGCTCAAGGTGCCGCTGGACGACAAGAAGGCCTACGAGCTGCTGGCCGCCGGGTGGACGCTGGGCGTGTTCCAGCTCGACTCGTCCATGATGCGCGACCTCACCAAGCTGATCGCCCCCACGGAGTTCGAGGACGTCTCGTCGATCCTCGCGCTGGGACGTCCCGGACCCATGGGTGCGAACGCGCACGTCAACTACGCGCTGCGCAAGGCGGGAACGCAGAAGGTCGAGCCGATCCACCCCGACCTCAAGGACGCCCTGGAGCCGATCCTCGGCAACACCTACCACCTGGTGGTCTACCAGGAGCAGGTCATGGCCATCGCCCAGCAGCTCGCCGGCTACACCCTCGGCGGCGCCGACATCCTCCGGCGCGCGATGGGCAAGAAGAAGAAGGAGGAGATGGACAAACAGTGGGCCACCTTCTCCTCCGGCATGGTCTCCAAGGGCTTCACCGAGGAACACGCCAAGGCCGTCTGGGACGTCCTCGAACCCTTCAGCTCCTACGGCTTCAACAAGTCCCACACCGCCGGGTACGGACTCGTCTCCTACTGGACCGCCTACCTGAAGGCCAACTACCCCGCCGAGTACATGGCGGCGCTCCTGACCTCGGTCGGCACGAACAAGGACCGCATGGCCATCTACCTGGCCGAATGCCGCCGGATGAAGGTCCGGGTCCTGCCGCCGTCGGTCAACGAGTCCAACCTCCGGTTCTCCGCCGTCGGCGAGGACGTCCGGTTCGGCCTCGGCGCGATTCAGAACGTCGGTGACGGCCCGATTCAGGGGATCATCTCGGCCCGCAAGGAACACGGGAAGTACACCGATTTCAATGACTTCCTGACCAAGGTTCCCGTCCAGGTCTGCAACAAGCGCACGATCGAATCACTGATCAAGGCCGGGGCCTTCGACGACCTCGACCACCCGCGATTCGGGCTCGTCATGGTCCACGAACAGGCCATCGACTCCGTCATCGACGTCAAGAAGAAGGAGGCGATGGGGCAGGACTCCCTGTTCGGCGCCTTCGAGGACTCCGGTGACGGTGACGCGGCCTTCGCCGTCGTCGTCCCGCCGAACGAGTGGGACAAGAAGACCAAGCTCGCCTTCGAGCGCGAAATGCTCGGCCTCTACGTCTCCGACCACCCTCTCAACGGCGCGGAACGCGTCCTGGAGAAGAACCGCACCCACTCGATCGCGCAGGTCCTCAACGGCGACGCCGACCGGGAACGCGGTGAGATCAAGATCTCCGGCATCATCTCCGGCGTCGAGAAGAAGGTCACCAAGCAGGGCAACGTCTGGGCCATCCTCAAGATCGAGGACCACGACGGCAGCCTTGAGGTCCCCTGTTTCCCCACCACCTACCAGCTCTACGGCGACAACCTCGCCCCCGACCTCGTCGTCGCGTGCACCGGCAAGATCCGCATCCGGGAGAACGGCGAGGACGCCAGCGTCAGCTTCAACGCCGTCGCCTTCGAGTTCCTCGACATCTCCAAGGTCCCCCAGCCCGGCGACAAGGACCCGATCGTCATCTCCCTCCAGGAGAGCAAGATCGACCGAAAGCTCGTCGACGAGCTGAAGCAGATGTTCCGGACCCACAAGGGCGACACCCCGGTCCAGTTCATGGTCGAACGTCTCAACCGGCGCAAGGTCCTTGTCGGCCTCGCCCCGGAGTACAAGGTCAACCTCGCCAACGGAGCCTTCGCCGGAGACCTCAAGGTCCTCCTGGGCCCCAACGCCCTGGCCGACTACTGACTCTTGACCGGCTTGGCCTCCTCGGCTCGCTGGGGAGGCCGTACGGCCCGCGTGCTTCGACGGCGGTCCATCCGGCAGGCCGACCGTGACGGCATTCTCACCGTCGGACATATGACTCGATGCCGTCGAGAATCCTCGCGAGACCGAACTCGAAGCCGTCGAGCGGGGGCTCGTCGGAGAGGAACATCGGGTCCTCCATCGCGTCCGCGACGGCGTTCAGGTCGCGGGAGCGGAGCTGGCCGTCCAGGAAGACGCGGACCGCGCGCACCGCCCGTCGCTGGTCGGGATTCGCCCGGCGCAACGCGGCCGGTGTCGGGGTGTTGCGCCGCAGGTTGGCACCGTACCGGGCGTGGCTGTCGAGGAGATACGCGCAGTTCAGCGTCTGCTGCGCCGCCATGCCGGTCGATCCGAGCACGGTGATCAGCGCGTTCAGCCAGGCCGCGTTGTGCGGGGTCAGCGAGACGGTCGTCGGCACGTCCAGCAGCCATGGGCGGGAGATGAAGCGTTCGAACAGCCGGCGTGACCACAGCGCCGCCGCCTCCCGCCAGTCGCCGTCCGGCAGCGCGGGCGGGTCGCCCCAGGCGCGGTCGGCCAAGAGCACGATGAGCTCCTCCTTGGAACTGACGTAGCGATACAGCGCGTTGGCGGTCACGCCGATCCGGGCGGCCACCTTCGGCAGCGAGGCGGCGGCGATGCCCTCCTCGTCGGCCAGTTCCGTCGCCACCGCGATGATCTTCTCGACGCTGTGCGCCGGTTTGGGACCGCGCCGCCCCCCGGCGTCGACCACGCCCCAGGCCGCGGCCAGACCCGGCGGCAGCGCCTCAAGGTCGGCGGGTACGGGGTCGTGACTCTTACGTGGGGTCATGGCCTGCGTCCTCTCGAAGATCCAGGAGAAATAGTAGACGGCTTACACAGTTGTTGCTACTGTGCATGCCATGAACACTTCATGGCATGCACAGATTCAGTTCCCGTCTGTGGCGCGCCGCTGGATCGGCCTGGCCGCGGTCCTCGGCGCCGTTTTCGCGATGGCCGAACTCCCCCTTTACTTCGTGGTGCCCACCTGTGACCCCCCGGCCTGCGGTGTCGAGACCGGCAGTCTCATGCCGGACTGGCTGATCCTCACCCGTACGCTCTTCAACTTTCTCGCCCTCACACTGTTCCTGGTGTTCATGGCCGGCGTCCGGCCTCTGATCGCGCAGGCCGACGCCCGGTTCGAATGGTTCGGCGCGGTCGCCGGTACGGCGGGCGTGACGTGGACGATCGTCGACATGGTCGCCAAGGGGATCGAGGGCAGCAGCGCCATCAAGGCCGCCGAGGAGATCGACCCGACCCGAACCGTGCCCACCTACCTGCTCTACGGCTCCATCACCCATCTGATGCTGGTCGTCTTCGGGGTCGCCTTCGGATACGCGGTGCTGCGGTCCCGCGCCCTTCCCGGCTGGGTCGGCTGGTCGTCGTTCGCCATCGCCGCCCTGCACCTGGCCGGGGTGCCGTCGATGTTCTTCGGCTTCAACTCCGACGAGTTCTACGCCTCCAACGGCTGGGGCGCGGTCGCGATGTTCAACGGCATCGCCGCCACCTGGCTGGCGGCCGTGGGCGTCTCGATCCTGAGAAGGAGGACCCCGCGGCTGGCCGCCCACGCCTAGACAAACGAGTGGCGAGTCCGCGGGGGCCTCGCCACTCTTCGCCCGTCACCGTCAGACGATGTCGAACTCGTTGCCCTCCGGGTCCCGCATGGCGGCGGCGTAGAACCCCATGTCCGGCTCGTCCTTGATCCGCAGTACGGTGGCACCGGCTTCGACCAGCCGTTCCACCGTGGCCTTGACCCGCTGCGCACGGACGTCCAGGGGAACGGCAGGGCCCCCACCGACCTTCAGGTCGAAGTGCCACCGGTTCTTGACGACCTTCGGCTCCGGAACCCGCTGGAACCACACCCGCGGCCCTCGCCCCTCGGGGTCGATGATCGACTCCGGGACATCCCCGGCACCGGCCGGCAACTCCGCCTCGGGCACCCCCATCGCCGCTCAGTAAGAACGCCAGGTGACGTGCCCACCGGGTGGGGGCTCAGGAACGTAGCCCAGGGCCTCGGCCCAGAAGGCCACCATTCTCTGCGGGTCGGAGCAGTCGATCGTCAGTTGCAGCGTCATGTCCATGCCGGGAGCATTCCAGGCAGGTCTGACAGTCGATCCGCGGTCGTCGTGGATGACGAGGCTCAGGGCAGGGTGGTTGCTGGTCGAGACAGTCGTAGCGAACGCCTTGCTGTCCTCGTCACCCTGGCGTTTCGACTGGCCAGGCGAATGTGCTGGGTGTTCGGCGGACACCCAGCAGAGCCTCGTTCACCCCTGTGGTCGGATCCGGTACAGGACGTGGCGGCGCAGCGGGTGACCCTCGGGCAGCACCGGATGGTCGAAGTCCCCGGCGGCGTCGTGAGTCATCCCGAGCCGCCGCATGACCGCCTGAGAGCGGACGTTCGGCCCCGCCGTGAACGAGACGATCTCGGTCAGGCCGAGCCGACCGAACCCGTCTTCCAACGACGCCCGCGCCGCCTCCGTGGCGTACCCACGACCCCAGGCGGAGGAGGCGAACCGCCAGCCGATCTCCACGCACGGCGTGAAGTGGGCGGTGAACCTGGGAACCTGCAGTCCGGTGAAGCCGAGGAACTCCCCATCCGCCTCGACCGCCCACCAGCCGAACCCGTGCTCCTCGAAACCGGCCTCGACACGCTCGACCAGCGCGTCGCTCTCCTCCCGGGAGAGCGTGGCAGGGAAGTGCTCCATGACAACTGGGTCGGCGTTCAGCGCCGCGAACGGTTCCTTGTCCTCCTCACGCCACCTTCGCAGCACGAGCCTGTCGGTTTTGATGGAATTCGTCACCTGTTGACCCTAATGCAGACGCAACTGTCGAACTCTGCTGCCGGAGTCGACCACGGGTCCCAGGGCCGTTCGTACGTACGGACCACAAAAAGAGACCCGCCGAAGCCGTCACGATCGCCGAGGCGGCTGGATGGCATGACCCCATATTGTGTCGGTGGACGCTGCGAGTCTGACGGGATGATCGCGACTCCTGACGACTACTCCTGGTTCTCCCGGCGCTTTCCCGGCCTGGCGGACGCCTACTGCTTCACCTACGTCCGTGGCCTGACGCCCGAGGAACTGATGACCCGGCTCGGCGCCCGGGTTGAGAACTGCTCTCACACAACGCTCGATGAACTGATCCGGTGGCAGGCCTTCGGCGCCGCCTCCGTTGGAGACTGGGTGCTCCTCGCCGAAGCCAACAGTGGGCTTGGCGTCACCGAAGAGATCATCATGCCGCTGTCGGCGGGTACCCGCCTTGTCTCTCACTTCTACCTCGAAATCGAGGGCATGGACTACTTCCACTGGATCGACGACGGAGAGATCCGGTTCGAGTTCCTGCACCAGGAGGGCTACTCCCACTGGATCAAAGACGGGAAGGTCCAGCTTGAGTTCCCGCCCCAGGAAGGGTACTCGGAGGAGATGCCGGACGAACTCGCAGAGGTCATGGAACGGATCGACTCCGCCGTCTATCCAGTCGTCGACCCCCATGCAGGACCGGCGTTCCTCCTGGCCGAACGCCTCACCGGGATCACGATGACGCCGCGGCTTCTGGAGGAGTCCACCTATCTGTGCGGAGGCATTTCCAGATCGAGGTGAGCGGAACCCGCCTTCACGGTCCCGTGAATTGGCTGTGGTTGACGACGGCCAGGCTGGGGCGCTGGTTCAGAGGGGTGTTGGGCCGGTGGGGCTCCATCTGATGAGGGCTGGTTGGTGACCGTGTTGGGTGCCGGTGTGGGGGTCGATTTTGAAGGCGCCGAACAGGGTGGTGGTCTCCAGGTCGGTAGCGGCCTGTCAGAGAGCGGTACGTGAGGTGCTTCCGGCGGTTGTGGCGCAGTGGGTGGCGATGGTCGCGGCGGCCACGGCCTGGACGGCCGGGTAGTCGGGGAGTACTCCGGCGCGTTCGCGGTAGGCGGTCAGGAAGGTGGGTTCGTCCATGCCGAGGCGAGGTGTGGGTGTCGTGCCGGGGAACCACTGCCCGATGCCGTAGATCCCCTGGGGGTGGTCGAGGGCCTGGCCGAACTCGTGGACGCCCGCCGCGACCGTGCACACCACCTGGGGTGGTACGGGCAGTGCCCTGGCTCGCTGGATGGTTTGGATGTCTTCTTCGAAGGCTCCAGCGCACAGCAGCGCCCACGGTTGCGTCGTGGCCATGCTGGCCAGGTCGTCTTCAGGGCCGAGCCGTGTGGTGGGCAGGCCCAGGGCGCGCGCGGTGGTTTCGGCGCCGTCGCCGACCTGTCGGCCGAAGCTGCCCTTGCCGGCGGCGATCCACAGGGGCAGGGGTGTGGTGGTGGCCAGGTGGTGCAGGAAGGGGGTGGCGTATTGGCTGGTGGGGGTGAGGATCGAGATGAGATGCCCGGGGTGGGAGGCTTCGACGTCGTCGCCTGATCCGCCGTGGTTCCACAGCAGGCGGTCGTGGTCGGCGGCCAGGCGGGCGGCGGTGCGGGTCAGGTGGGTGGAGTAGGGGCTGAGAAGGAGGTCGCACCGGTCGGCCAGCTCACGGAATCCCGCCCGCAGGACGGCGGGGTCGCTGTGGTCGTCCTGGATGAGGAGGTTCAGGGCGGGGCTGGCGGTGTGCCAGATCTCCAGGCCGAGTTGAGCTTGGCGTCCGAAGCGGGCGTGTTTGCCGGACAGCGATAGGAAAGCGCCGATGGTGAGGGCTGTCACCGCATTTTCACCTCGTATCGGAACTCGTGACTGTCTGCCGCTGGACTTCCAGAAGCCCGTAGATGCGAGTGTTTGGCCGTACTGGGAGGGCCCTCCGCGTTGCGGCGAACGCGGAGGAGCGGTTTTGGCGCCTGTTTATGGTGTTGTTGGCCGCCGGAATGGTCTGGCGATAGATGGATGCTCAGAAGTGGTCGAATCCGGCTACTTGTCCGATGACGAATACGTGTCGGCTGGCCGCGCAGACAGTTTCCAATGCGTGGATGGGGATGTCGTCGGTGCTGATGCTGATCCGGAGTACCTGCACCACCCATTCGCCGGGTATTTCCAGCAGGTCGGCTTCGTACGGTGTCGGTGGCCGGGAGGTCAGTGTCTCGGTGGCGTGGCTGAAGCGGTGGCCGAGGTCTTCGATCGCGGCCTGGAGGGTGGGCAGCACGAATTCCTGCTTGTCCAGCCTGGTGTCCTGGGCGACATCGAGGCGGAAGTAGCTGGTGGAGATCCGTACGGGTACGTCGTTGGCCCAGAACATCTTGCGGCGGGCGATCACGGTGTCGCCTGGTTCGACGCGTAGGGCGACGGCCACGTGCTCGCTTGCGGGTTCGGGGCCGATGAAGAGCATCTTGCGCTCTGGTTTGAGTCCCTGGCTGGCGGCTTCGGTGAGGTAGAGGGATTTCGAGCCGCGTACCGCCGGTGGTGTGGGGATCGCTCGTTCCACGATGACGCGTGGGCGTGGCTCGATTGGTCCTGTCGGGGCCTGGTGGGGTGGGGCTCCGGCTTTCTTCATCTGGCTCACCCTTCCTGGGGTCACTCCCAGGTGGCGGGCGATGTCGTCCTGTTTCATGCCGGACTCCTGGGCCTCGATGATCGCGGCGCGGCGGATTCGGGAGAGTTCTACGGATTGGCCTTGCAGCGTTGCCATAGCGGCGGATGCGGCGCGCGCACGGTCAAGTGGGTCGGAAATGGCTGCGATGTCATGCAGCGTCCTGGCATCCAAGGTATCGGTCCTTCACATCGCGTCCACTCGAAATTTAGCCCCCCTATTGCGTCGCTGTCGACGGCAGGCTATCGTCCGAGCACATGGACTTTAGCCCCCATAAACAAGAGGGCATTAAGACCATAACGGACAAATGCGAGTGGATTGGTGGCGGTCACGTCGTCCAGTCTGTCGCACTCGCGAGTGATACGCCGCGCGGCCGAGGACTTGGCGGTCACCGGCTGCGCGGTCACAGCTTCGACATGAGATCGGCCCCGGAATCGCGGTGAGGCAACACCGGCCGGGGCCTTGATCAGGAAGGTGTCTCCTGACGTGAGCAAGAGTAGTGCTCCGAGCTTCGGCCCGGACACATCGATCCGGGACGGATGCGGCTGCTTCGCCGGTGCCGTACCTCTGCCCATGGGATGCGCCCGGTGTGGGCATTCTCCCTACGCCCACGGCTGTCCCGGTCAGGACGAGCACGAGTATGTGCAGCCGTCCGGGCTATTGATGCACGCCCGTCTCCAGGCCCGTCGCGAGCACGGCCCGCAGTTTCTTCCCGCTCCTCGGCCTCCGGTGGAGGTCGCACCCGCCGAGGTGATTCCGCTGGTGTCCGCTCAGCGGCGTCCCGATCCTGAGCCGGTGGCGCCCGCGATGGTTCCGGCCGCGAAGGCTGTACCGGATGGTGGTGGGGAGCCGGATCTTGGGCCGGTTGCGGTTCCGGAGTCTGTGCCTGTGGAACCGGTACGGCCCACGCGGCCACCGTTGCCCAGGAGGGTTCGGCGTCCGTTCCCTCGGGGGGGTCATCTGGACGCGGGTGCACCAGCTCCACCACTTCGGTGTACGGCCTCGATGTCTTGTTGCTCGTGCTCCTACGGCCTGTCGGCCGGTTCGGGTTTCGGCTGTTTCTTGTTCCGCAGGGCAGGCCCGTCTGGCGATCACCTCGTCGGTAAGAGCCTCTGATCGGATCACGGAGGTCCAGATCATGCACGACACCCCCACGACCCCGGTGATCCCGGGCTGGCGGTTGATCATCAGTGACGCGGGCCGGTTCTGGGCCTTCCGTACCCATGTCTTCTCCCGCGTCGCCGTACGGGCCGGAGCCGAGTCGGCCGTGGACGCCGACACCTTCGACGAGGTCCAGGAGGCCGTGGCCGAGCAGGAGAAGACCGCCCGCGCCGCCGCCTTCGTCGAGGAGGTCACCTCATGACCGGACGGCACCGGGACGGCCGGCCGTACGCCCCGGTCTATCGACGGGTGTGGGACGGACCCGCACGGGCGGAGGCTGAGCGGATCGATCAGGCCTGGGCGGACTGGACCGTGCTCTACAGCCTGGGACGGCGCTGTTTCTACGCGGTGGCCGCTTGGGAGGGTCCCCGGCCGGTGATCGTGGAGGACCCCACCTCCGAGGGGTTGGAGGAGCGGATGCGGGAGGCCGAGATGATCAGAGCCATCCGGCTCTCACCGCATTCCTCCCCGGCGCCGGTTCGGCGTAGGAGGGGCGGTGCTGGCCGTCCGCCTTCCGGGGCACGGAACGGGGAGGTCGGCGAGGAGCGGGGTTCGCCGGGTGGGGAGACGGCGTCCGCTGGAGGACGGCCTTTGTCGGGTGAGGCAATGGTGTCCGTCGGGGCACGGCCTTCGCCGGGTGGGAGGGCGGCATGACGTCGGGTGTCGCGCGTCAGAGCTGCGACGCCGTACAGCGGGCGCACTCCGACTGGCTGGTCTTCCACAACTCGGCGACCGGGTTGTGGAGCGCCTACCGTCGCGTTCCTCCTGGCAGGCCGGGTCCTGGGGACACGCCGCTGGTGCGGGCCGGGTCGGCTGAGGAGCTGGACCGGAAGCTGACCGCCCAGGCGTCCCCGGTGGTGCCGCCGAGCATCCGGGCCGTCGCCATCGCCCGCGCTCTCCAGGCTGCTCGGATCTCCCGGGTCGTTCAGGCCGTATGTCCTGGTCAGGTCGTTGTTCCGGGCCTGCGCAGACTTCTGCGCTCCTGAAGCCGGTACGGCGGGCGGTGGACGTTCATCCCACCCGTCGCTCGCCGTACCCCATGAACGTGCGGCTCAGGGATGAGGGACCTGGGCCGCACACCCTCGCAGACGGTTTCCATGCGCGCCGGGACAAATGGGCGTGTCGGGGAAGAGGGAGCCGTCTGGCACGCCGGCCCCGTACTCGTGGGGCCGGTACTCCTCCAGGGTGCCCGGCCCGTGCTCCCCGGCTCGGGGCCGGGTGCCCGTCCCTCGCTTCTTCCGCTCCCAGAACCAGGGACGACCGTGACCGAGTACGAACGTCGGTTGATCGACCTGCTCACCAGCACCCACCCGGCCTGGCGGTACGAGGAGCACGACCTGCCGGGACTTCCTCGATGGTGGGCCATCCGCTACGGCCCCCTGCGACCCGACCAGCGCAGGGCCGGGGCCAGGGACGTGCTCGGCCGTACGACCCTCCACCGGTTGGCCGAGGCGCTGGCCCGGCACGACGAGATCCTCCACCGCAGCCGCTACTGAAGGAGAGCCCCATGTCCCCCCTCAAGGCCGTAGCCCCGGACGGCACCTTCGCCACCGGACCCGACACCACCGACCGCCTCCTTACCCCCGGCGAGGTCGCCCGCATCTTCGGCGTGGACCCCAAGACCGTCAACCGGTGGGCCCTCACCGGCCGTATGCCCTCGGTGCGAACCCCCAGCGGCCACCGTCGCTACCGCGAAACCGACGTCACCACCTTCCTCAACGGAGGGTGTCCCACTGACGATCGAGCCTCTCGGGGGTGAGGGTCCAGTCAGCTCTCCGCTGACCATCTGGCGAGGACCGCCGGTGCCTCCGGCCGCCGCGAAAAGCCGGGAAAATGCGTTCTTTCAGGTTACAAACGAGGTATGTCTACTTTTTACCTATATGTGTTTTTCTGTCGGCTTTTCGGGTAGGGAGACAGCCTGTTCGGAAACCAGATGCTTCCGACACGTTTAAAGCGGCAGACGTTTGTCCTGGACAACGTCTCCTTCCCGCCGGTGGCCCGTCGAGGCTCCGGGCGGACGGATTCCACGACGGAGTGATCGTTTAGGGGTGGCGATCGTGAAATGCGGAGTGCAAATGGCCCTGGCGGTCGGCGCGGGTTACTTCCTCGGTCGGCGTCACAAACTACGGACGGCGCTGGCGCTGGCGGCGGCGGGCGCGACCGGTCGGCTGGGCATGGGCGGAGGCGGCCTGCTGCAGCAGGGCCTGAAGCAACTCGGGGCCTCTCCCGAGCTGGAAAAGCTCACACAGAACGTGCGGGGAGAACTGCTCGACGTGGGTAAGGCCGCGGCCAGGGCCGCGGCGAGTCGGCAGATCGACTCACTGACCTCCAAGCTTCACGAACGCGCCGAGTCGCTGCGCGTCCCCGGTGGTCCCGCGGGTGAGGAAGAGGGAGAAGAGGAGGAGACGCGTCCGAGGAGGCGCCGTCCCACCGAGAGCCGGGGCCGTACGGCCCGCAGGTCCCGTGAGGAACCGGAGGACGAGGAAGAGGAGTTCGAGGACGAGGAGGAGCCGGAGGACGAATTCGAGGACGAAGAGGAGGAAGAGGAAGAGGAAGAGCCTCCACGAGGTCGGGGCCGGGCCGTACGGGTCCGGAGTCCGCAACGGGAGAGAGCCTCCCGGCGTGACCGTCCCGTCCGCCGCGTCCGGGATGAGGCGCGATGACCGAGCAGACGAAGACGAAGGGGAAAGCCGGAGAGATCACACAGACTCTTCCCGTCGATCAGCTCACCGAGGAACTCCGCAATCTCGCCGAGGCGCTCGGAGAGCGACTTCTGTCGTCCGCGACCGAGAAACTCGGCGGACTGACCGGTCGGCTGACCGACTACATCGACAAGGGAGACGGCGGGGTGGTCGGCCTCGTCGGATCGGTGATCGGCTCGAAGCACCCCGTGGCCAGCGGGCTCAAGGAGGTGGCGAAGACAGCGGCCGGAGGCCTGCTCCAGAAGGTCACCGGTGGCGGCAAGGGTGGCAAGGGGAAGAAGCTCAAGGTCACCAACATCGTCGAGACACTCGACGTGGGGGCCCCACTACGGCTCGTCTACGACCAGTGGACCCAGTTCGAGGACTTTCCCAGCTTCACGAAGAAGGTCGAGGGGGTTCAGCAGGAGGCCGAGGGGAAGCTCTCCTGGAAGGCACAGGTCTTCTGGTCCCACCGGACCTGGGAGTCGACCATCGTCGAGCAGATCCCCGACCGGCACATCATCTGGCGTTCCAAGGGCGCCAAGGGCCACGTCGACGGCGCCGTGAGCTTCCACTCGCTCGGTCCCGACCTGACCCGTGTCCTGCTCGTCCTGGAGTACCACCCGCAGGGGTTGTTCGAGCGCACCGGCAACCTGTGGCGGGCGCAGGGCAGGCGGGCGCGCCTGGAGTTCAAGCACTTCCGGCGGCACGTCATGACGCAGGCGCTGCTTCACCCGGACGACATCGAGGGCTGGCGCGGCGAGATACGCGACAGCAAGGTCGTCAAGGACCACGAGACCGCCCTGAGAGAGGAGGAGTCGAGGGAGCCCGAGACCGAGGAGACAGAAGAGGACCAGGGGGAACCGACGCCTGTGAACGGCGAACACGCCGCCGGGGCCGAGGAGGAACCAGAGGCGTCCGCGCAGGCGAGGCGTCCGGTACGGCGCCGCCGCGCCGAAGCCGAGAAGCCGGAAGAGCCCGAAGAGCCCGAAGAGCCGGAGGAGCCGGAGGAGTCGGACGAGGCCGATGAGGCCGAGGCGGCCACTCCGAGGCGTCCGGTCCGGCGTCGCGCCGCGGACACGAAGACAAGGGAGGCTCCGCGCCCGGCCCGCCGCCGGGCAGCCGCCCGGAGCACGTGACGTGGAATCCGGGAAGGAGATCGCGGAGCCGGGGAGAGGCGGCTGATGACCATCGTGCAACCTTCGGGAGCGGGAGGGGGTGGCGGATCCTCCTCAGGACTGGCCGACGTCATCGACACGATTCTCGACAAGGGTCTCGTGATCGACGCCTTCGTCAGGGTCTCGCTCGTCGGCATAGAGATTCTGACGGTCGACGCCCGCATCGTCGTGGCCAGCGTCGACACCTATCTGCGTTTCGCGGAGGCCGCGAACCGGCTCGACCTCACGCAGACAGGAGGAAAGGGCCTGCCGGAAGTGGTGCAGGACATGACACAGGGCGTGGGCAGGGCGAAGACCAAGGGCATCACCCAGGGGGCGCTGGACGCGGCGGGAGACAAGCTGCGTGACTTCCTGGGTGCCGAGGAGTCCGAGGAGGAACCCGAACCGGCGCCTCGCAGACGGCGAAGGCGGGAGGACTGAGATGCCCCGCTCCACGAAAGAGACCGAGACCGCCGGGACCGGCGAAGCCGTACGGCAAGTGGGAGGCGGCGCCTCCTACGTCTACGGCATCGTGCCGGGCGACACCGAGGTGGACCCTGACGCCAGGGGAGTCGGTGACCCGCCCGGACGGATCCGGCTGGTACGGCACGGCGAGATCGCCGCCCTGACGAGCGAGATCGTGCTGGACCGCCCGCTCGGCAGGCCGGAGGACCTCTTCGCCCATCAACGGCTGTTGGACGAGGCCGCCGCCGAGGTACCGGTGCTGCCGCTCCGCTTCGGAGCGGTGCTGACCGATGACGGAGCGGTCGTCGGCGAACTGCTCGCTCCCAACCACGACGCGTTCCGCGACGCGCTGGAGGACCTGGAAGGGCGGACGGAGTACATCGTCAGGGGCCGCTACGTCGAACCGGTGGTGATCGGTGAGGTCCTCGCGGAGAACGCCGAGGCCTCCCGGCTGCTCGACGGGATTCGCGGCAAACCCGAGGACGCGACATGGGACGCGCGGATCCGGCTCGGCGAACTGCTCGGCGAGGGCGTGGCGGCCAGACGTGACGCCGACACCGAGGAGATCGTCGGTGCCCTCGCCCCGCTGAGCGTCGCCGTCGCCGTACGGGAGCCGACCCACGAACAGGACGCCGTGCACGCGGCGTTCCTCATCGAGACCGACCGGTTGGAGGAGTTCGAGCGGGCTGTCGAGGAGTTCGGCGATCGGTGGGCGGACCGGGTGACCGTACGGCTGCTCGGACCGCTGGCACCGTACGACTTCGTCACGACTCCACAGGCGGGGGAGGGATGACGGATGGACCTGTTCGGCCTGACCCTGGGCCTGCCGTTCGCCCCGATCCGTGGGCTGATCCGGCTCGCGGAGCTGATCGAGGAGCAGGTCGAGCTGGAGACACGAAGCCCGGCCGGGGTCCGGCGGAGGCTGGAGGAGATAGCGGAGGCAAGGCGTGCCGGTCTGATGACCGAGGAGGAGGAGACCGAGGCGGTGACGCGGGTCCTCGGGCGGTTGACAGGCCGCCCCGGCACAGACGGCACCGCCCTGCCGGGTGACGGGGAGAGGGGGTGATCCCGTGCCCGCCAGGCGCAGAGCCCGTGGCGAGCGGATCGCCGAAGCGGACGTCTCCGACGACCTCTACGACGAGGAACCCCTCGACGAGGACGAGGACGAGGAGGAGCCGCCGCGGACCAGAGGGCGGCGCCTCACCGCGGCGACCGTGGGTCGGTTCGCCGTACGGGAGATCACCGAGCTGACCGCGAAGGAGGTCGAGGGCGTCACGTTCGTGCAGCCGAAGGAGGACGGCTGGCTCGTCGGGGTCGAGGTCGTCGAAGACCGTCGCGTTCCTTCCTCAGGGGACGTCCTGGCGCTCTACGAGGTCGAACTGGACCGGGAGGGAGACCTGCTGTCCTACCGCAGGACAAGTCGCTACAAGCGCGGCAGAGGAGACAGTGAGGGGCCGTGAGATGACCAGTCCGGTACGACCCGGTTCCGCGATGCCTCAGGGATACGGCAGCAGGTCGCTCGCCGGACGGGAGACGACCAGCCTGGGCGACATCCTGGAACGTGTACTCGACAGAGGCGTGGTGATCGTGGGAGACATCCGCGTGAACCTGCTGGACATCGAGCTGCTCACGATCAAGTTGCGCCTGTTGATCGCCTCGGTGGACACGGCACGGGAGCTGGGCATCGACTGGTGGGAGCACGATCCGTGGCTGACCTCGAAGGACCGCGACCTGGTTGAGGAGAACCGCAGGCTCCGCAGGCGGCTCACCGCGCTTGAGGAGGACGGGCTCGTCGAGGCGCGGGAGGACGTCAAGGGCGTGACGCGCGGCGGGACCACCGGGGAGCGGTCACGCGTGCCGAGGGAGGGCCGTGACTGAGACCGGCACATACGTGTACGCGATCGCACACGGCGCGGACAGCCCCGACCCGTCCGGCCTGGAGGGGGTGGCCGGCGCACCGGTGAGGACGATCGAGTACGCCGGTCTGGTCGCGTACGTCAGCGCCGTACCGCTCGACCGGTTCGGGGAGGAGCCGCTCCGGCGCTCGCTGGAGGACCTGGACTGGGTCGCGGCCACCGCCCGCGCCCATCACCGTGTCGTCGAGGCCGTCTCGGAGGCGGTCGCGACGGCCCCGGTGCGGCTCGTCACGGTCTACACCGGCGAGGAGCAGGTGAGCGCCCTGCTGGAACGGAGACACGACGACTTCGCCGAGGTGCTCTCGCACGTCGCCGGGCGCAGGGAGTGGGGGGTGAAGGCGTACGCGGGGCAGCCCGCGGGGACCCCGTCGTCCGGCGGGCGGGAGCAGGAGGGCGAAAGCCCGGGAACGGCCTACCTGAGACGGCGCCAGGCGAGCCTGCACGACCGGGACACCGCGTGGCGCCACGCGGCCACCGAGGCCGAGCGGGTCAACGCCGCGTTGTCCGCCGTCGCCGTGGCGAGCAGACGTCACCGCCCCCAGGACCCCGAACTCTCGGGACGTGAGGAGTGGATGGTGCTCAACGGTGCCTATCTGGTCGACGACGACCTCGCCGACGAGTTCGCCGCGACTCTCGACGCCCTCCGTGGGCAGGGTCTCGACCTGGAGCTCACCGGCCCGTGGGCCCCCTACTCCTTCACCGACATCGATCTTGGTACGGCGGAGGCGCCGGATGACGTCTGAGGTCTCCAGGAGAGCCGAGCCGGCCCGGCGGGGACGGTTGCCACCGGAGCGGGTGGCGCTCGTCGATCTCCTGGACCGGCTGCTGGCGGGCGGCGTCGTGGTGACCGGCGACCTCGTCCTGTCCATCGCCGACGTCGATCTCGTACGGATCTCCCTCCGCGTGCTGATCACGTCCATCACGGAGGCGACCGTGATCGATCCGGAGGGCCTCCATGAACCGGTCCGGAGGTGAGCCGCCCGCCTCCGGCGGCCCAAGGCCGGGGACGGGACGGTCCAGGACGAAATGGTCAGCCGGGGTGCCGTCGGGAGCGGCCCGATCGAGGGTGACCTGGCCGCGCGGGACGCGGCCGGAGAAGAGTCGCTCCCGGACCGTACGGCGGGACGGCTGGCGCCTCGACACCGACCCCGAGCGGGTCGAGCGCGACCTGACGTGCCTCGTCCTCACCCTCGTCGAACTGGTGCGTCAGCTGATGGAGCGACAGTGCGTGCGGCGGATGGAACAGGGGGACCTGTCCGACGAGCAGATCGAGACGCTGGGCCTGACGCTGATGCGCCTCGAAGGCGCGATGAAGGAACTGTGTGAGCACTTCGACCTGTCTCCCGCCGATCTCAACCTCGACCTCGGCCCTCTCGGGACGCTTCTCCCCATGGACTGACTGTGGCCTTGGGAGGTTTTGCGGGGTTTTTCAGTGATTTATGGGGGTGGGCGGCATCTGTTCCGGAGCCCAAGGAAGGGGTGAGGGAAAGGGGGACGAGGCGGGGGAGGGAGGGCTAGTCTCTGATCGTGCTCGGGCTGATATCGCCAGACTTGCCAAGGTCCAGCCTGCTCCAGTCCCTCCAGTCCGGACACTTCGCACCTTGTGCCACCCGTCGCACACCGGGCGCGATCCCTTGGTATGACACAAGCCGGACCCGCGATATGGGCGAAGGGCGGACAACGCCTAGGCTTGTCCGCATGACTACGTGGAGTGTGCCGGGGCTGCCCAGCGAGGGCCGCTGCCTGGTGATGGGCGTGGTCAACGTCACCCCTGATTCCTTCTCCGACGGAGGACAGTGGTTCGACGTGGCGACGGCCGTACGACATGGGCTTGAGCTGGTCGAACAGGGTGCGGACATCGTCGATGTCGGCGGCGAGTCCACCCGGCCCGGTGCGGCCAGGGTCTCGCTCGCCGAGGAGCTGGCCAGGGTCGAGCCGGTCATCAGGGCGTTGAGCCGAGAAGGCGTCACCGTCAGTGTCGACACCATGCGGGCCGAGGTCGCGCAGGCGGCGGTCAACGCGGGTGCGAAGCTCGTCAACGACGTCAGCGGCGGTCTGGCCGACCCGGAGATGCCGAGAGTGGTGGCCGCCGCCGGCGTGCCGTACGTGGTGATGCACTGGCGCGGCCACAGCCACTCGATGGACAGCCGGGCGATCTACGGTGATGTTGTGACCGAGGTTCGAGAGGAGTTGTCGAAGCGGGTCGCCTCCGTGCTCGCCGAAGGGGTCGCGGAGAGCCAGATCGTGCTCGACCCCGGGATCGGCTTCTCGAAGAACTCCGACCACAACTGGGCCGTGCTCGCGGGCATCGACCAGCTCTCCGAGCTGGGATACCCCCTGCTCATCGGAGCATCACGCAAGCGTTTTCTCGGCCGTCTGCTGGCCGACCAGGACGGTACCCCCCGACCCTTCGGCCAGAGCGACGACGCCACGATCGCCGTGACCGCCCTCGCCGCGCAGGCGGGGGCCTGGTGCGTTCGAGTGCACGACGTACGCCCGAACGCGGACGCTGTCCGCGTGGCCGCAGCAGTTCAGAGAGCGAGATCATGAGCGTCGACACCACCGCCGTCGAGACGGTCAACCAGGCGTTCTACACCGCGATCGAGAACGCCGACCTCGACCGCATGACCGAAATCTGGGCCGAGGACCTCGAAGGTGAGCAGGTGAGCTGCGTGCACCCGGGGTGGCCGATCATCAACGGCCGCCAGGAGGTGCTGCGCTCCTGGGCGCTCATCATGGCCAACACGCCCTACATCCAGTTCGTGCTGACCGACGTCCGCGTCATGGTGCTCGGGGACGTGGCGATCCTCACCTGTGAGGAGAACATCCTCACCGCGGGCGACGAGGGTGATTCCAGCTTCGCGGCGGGAAAGGTCGTGGCGAGCAACACCTTCGTCAGGACCTCCGGTGGCTGGCGGCTCTGGCTGCACCACGGATCTCCCGTTCTGCAAACCGACGACGACGAGGAGGAGGAAGCCGCGTGACGGACCGGATCAGCGTCAGGGGCCTGAGGGCGCGGGGGCGCCACGGTGTGCTGGCCGCCGAGCGGGAGCTCGGCCAGGAGTTCGTGGTGGACGTCACGCTTCTCCTCGACACCGCCCCGGCCGCCGAGGGCGACGACCTCGAAAAGACCGTCGACTACGGAGAGCTCGCCCAGGACCTGGTCAAGGTCGTCGAGGGTGAGCCGGTGAACCTGATCGAGACGCTGGCCCAGCGCCTGGCGGACGTCTGCCTGGCCCGTGAGGCGGTTCAGTCGGCAGAGGTGAGCGTGCACAAACCCGCCGCACCCATCCCGCTGCCGTTCGACGACGTGGTCGTGACGATCGTCAGGAGCAGATCATGAAGATCGTTCTGGCCCTCGGCAGCAACCTGGGCGACCGGTTCGACACGCTGCAGGGCGCGCTCGACTCACTGTTCGACTCCTCGGAGCTGGAGTTCGTGGCGGTCTCCCCGGTCTACGAGACGGACCCGGTCGGCGGACCCGAGCAGGGGCCGTACCTCAACGTGGTGGTCATCGCCTCCAGCACCCTGGAACCCAGGGCGCTCCTCGAACGCGCGCTGAACGTGGAGAACGTCTTCGGCAGGGTCCGCGCCGAGCGCTGGGGCCCGCGCACCCTGGACGTCGACCTGATCGCGGTCGGCGACCTGACCTCCGACACCCCCGAGCTGACGCTGCCGCACCCCAGGGCGCACGAGCGCGCCTTCGTGCTGGTCCCCTGGGCCCAGATCGACCCGGACGCCGTACTCGGCGGGCGTGGGATCACGGAGTTGCTCGCCGACCTGGATCAGACCTCTGTACGGCTTCGCCCCGACCTGACCCTCCAGAGGCCGGAGTGAGGCCGAGCCGTCCCGGGGTGCTTTTCGGCGTTCTCCTCGTGTGCACGATCCTGTCGTGGGCGTTGCTGAGGCCGTTCTACTCGGTCCTGCCGAGGGTGCCGTGGACGGCGATCCCCACGGTGTTGCTGCTGGCGATCGGTGAGGCCTACAGCGGGTGGATGACCCGGGCGAGGATCGAGCGAAAGCCGGACACCAAGCCCGTCGAACCGCTCGCGGTCGCCCGCCTCGCGGCGCTGGCCAAGGCGTCGGCGTACGCGGGGGCGGTCTTCGGGGGCATGTTCGCCGGATTCACCCTCTACACCGCCGAACTCCTTGAGCAGGAGATCCCCCGCCAGGACTTCATGATCGCGGGCGGCTCGTTCGTCTCCTGCGTACTACTGATCGGCGCCGCCCTTTACCTCGAACACTGCTGCAAGGTGCCCAAGGACTCCGAAGAGGAACGGTGACCCCCTGCGCCGCCTTCGGCGTCGCAGGGGGGTAGCCCCTACCCGTGATCTTCATGCCTGCCGCAGGGACATGGCAGCGCCCAGATGATCCACTGGTTGCCCTCCGGTGAGAAGGGGAACGGCAGATGGAGCAGTGTGATCGGCGGGCTGCGATGGGAGCGGCGGCCGCGCTGTTGGTGGGTGGCGCGACCGTGATGGCGGGCAGCGGAACCGCGCAGGCGGAGTCCTCCGGGGAGCAGGCCCGGAAGTCGTTCCGGGTGGTGGACCGCCGGGGCCGACAGCGCTTCCTGGCGAGCTCAAGCAAACCCCCGGTCATCAGCGGAGGTAAGACGTATCCCGCCGACCAACGTCAGGGACCCGAAGGCACCTATCTGATCTTCAATGACGGCGACGGCAACGAGAAAGGAGGAATCGTCTCCTCCTCCGTCGGGGCCAGCATCTCGCTCGACTACACCAACGCGCAGGCGATCACGTTGGCCACCCGCTGGGAGGGCGTTCACGGCGCGGCGATGCTGGAGATGAAGCACATGCCTGATCCGGCGCTCCCGATCGACCAGGTGCCCGCCATGCCGCCTCGCGTCCAACTCGGCTACAGCACCCCGGAAGGAGCCTTCCTGGTGCTCAGCGACTCGCAGGGCCGCCCGAGGATCGTGCTGGAGATCGACGGCGACGACAAACCGATGATCAAGGTGCTGGACCCCGAGGGCAAGGTGGTCGGCCGGCTTCCCGAAACGCCGGACGGGCAGCGCCCATAGCCGTTGTCCAAGGTCGATGACCAGGCTTGACGCCCCAATCCGGACGTTCGGCTGGGCGTCTCACCATGCGGCGGCCGTGTGTTGTCTCACCAGGGGTTCTTGCCGGTGGGAGGCGGGTTGACGGTGTCGCTGCCCCAGGACAGGCGTTGGTCGACGGGGATTTCCATGATCTCCAGTTCCTCGTCGGCCAGTAGGGCCGTGACACACTCCACGCTGCCGCCGATGTAGGTGGTCATCAGGTCCACGTCGGTGGCGACGCACCAGGCCCGGTCCTGCGGCCACCACAGGCTGGCGTACTGGGCCCACCATGGAATGTCGGAGAACGAGGTGGTCGCGGCCCGTAACGGACCCTCGAAGAGGAGCATCGGCCGCGCGGGCATGTCGACCCTGGGAATCTCCTCATCCTCTGTGGGGAGACAGAGGTGGCCGAAGCCCTCCCAGACAGCGAACCAGCATTGCTCGGGAGTGGTGGTGCGCGGGGTGAGCAGTTGGAGCAGCCGGGTGAGCTGTCGCAGCGGCAGCGTCCCCTCGTCAGGCGGATGGTCCCAGATGCCCGGCTGCTCGTCGTTGAAGAAGCTCCATGCACCGGTGATGTACGGCCACTGCATCCCGGGATGAGGGACACGCCCGTTGGCGAGGGCCACCTCCCTCCAGGAGGTCTCCTGCTCGACGTCGCCCACGGTTATGCGCGGCGGGTGGAACAGCCGGGCATAGGCCCCGAAGACCGGCGGCAGCATGCACGCCACGATGTTCCAGTCGAAGGGGAGCGTGGCGGAAACGGCCCAGTCGGCGGGCCGTACGTCGGTGCACAGGGTCAGCTCACCGAGGGTGAAAGGCTCGTCCTGACTTTTGGCGGCGGCAGGAGGCCTCGCGGGCTTGGGCGCGAGCCCAGGCCGGGGTTCGGGGTGTGCCTCTACGTAGCCGTAATGCCCGGTGGCGTCGATGGGTTTGAGCACCTTGGGCAGACGTCTTTGGTGCTCCGGGTCGGAGCTTTCCTTCGTCATTCCGTCGCCTCTCTCCAAGCTGTGTTTCTTTGCGCCGCCTTCGGCGTCGCGGGCTTGGGCGCCCTGAGTCGGCGCTTTCCCTCGTCACTGCGTCGCTTCGCTCCTGCGTTCCTCAGTCCAAGCACCGACGCGCCCAAGCTGTGTTTCTTTGCTCCGCCTGGCGGCGTCGCGGGCTTGGGCGCTTCGGGTCGGTGTCTTCCCTCGTCGTTCGTCCGCTGCGCTCCCTCACTCCTCAGTCCAGACACCGACGCGCCCAAGCCGGACACTCCTCACACATGGGGCCGGGGCGTTCGGTTGGAACTCTTCATGTTCGGCGTCGGGGCGTTCAAGTTCTTTTTGCCGGTGTCCTTAATCTGGACGTCCCCAATGGTCGTCATCAATGGAGGGGAACCGGTGACGGACAAGGTCGTGAAGGACAAGGTCGTGTGCTACGTCGTTCGCGACGGGCGGTTGCTGGTCTTCCGGCACATCGGCCGCAGCTGTGAGGAGGTCGGAATTCAGGTTCCCGCAGGAAGCGTCAGGCCGGGGGAGGCTCCGGAGGAGGCCGCGCTCCGCGAGGCACGGGAGGAGACGGGCCTCACCGGGTTCGGGATCGTCAGGAAGCTGGGTGAGGTCGTCTACGACATCAGTCCCCACCGGTTCGAGATCCAGCACCGCCACGTCTTCCAACTGGAGCTCACCGAGCCCACTCCGGAGCGGTGGGCCAGCCAGGAGCTTCACGACGGCGAGCGGGAGCCCACCGATTTCGAATGCTTCTGGACTCCACTGGAAGACGCCCATGTCCTCCAGTCCGGCCAGGGCGCCCTGATCGGGGCGCTCTTCGACTGACTAGAGGCGTAGTCGGTCGAGTTCTTCGCTGATCGTTTCTCGCAGGGCATCGTGTTGTGGGCCGAGGGCGAAGCGGTTGTCGTGCCAGTTGTCGCGGGGGTAGAGCCAGACGGGTTTGCCTACGAGGTCGGCCGGCTCCCATTCGAACCTTGGCCATACATGCGCGTGTAGGAAGGCGTCGGTATTGCCAAGGATCTCCAGGTTGACCCGGCGAAAGGCCGGGTCGAGACGTCGGCAGGCCCGCTCGACGGCCTCCCCCAGATGATCCATGTCGGACAGGAAAGCCTTCCGCCTGCCTTTCGGCAGGTCCGACAGCCTCTCCACGGCCGGGTCGTCCGCCAGAAGCACCGAGTATCCCGGCAGGAATTGAACATCCCCGATCACTGCGAATCCGGCGTCCAGCCGCCGCAGCACGGTGGGGTTCTCATCCCGCAGCGCACTTCCAATCCTGTCCATCTGCCAGTTTTCAGCCACGCCCCGGACCCTATGCGGTCACGATCATCCACCTCCCGAATGCCTGGCATCGCGTTGGTCCGGATATCTCGGGTTTTCCCGAAGACCATGAGTGACCCGTTCTCGTCGGCCCGGCATGGTGCGCCTGCCATCCTGTACGGTCACCGGCGCCGAGGAGTCATGCCTCCTGGCGGCCCTCCTCCATGCTGACCAGTTCGTCGATCGCTGCGAAGAAGGCGGCGATTCCCGGCAGGTTCGCGCCCTTGGCGCGTGAGGCCGCGAAGTCCTCGGGGGAGCGCCAGTCCACGATGTCCAGCCACTCGTCGTCGGACAGGCGGATCAGCCTGGCGCCGAGGAATCCGGCGCGGTCGGCGGCGAAGTCGGTCAGCATCGCGGGCCGTGCGTCGAGCAGCGCCTGGGCGCGGTCGGCCGCGACGCGGAAGCGGGTGAGTTCCACGGTGATCGTCATTGTCGTCTTCTCCCCTGGTGAAGCACGTTCGGTGATGACGATCACGCTATAGTAAGGATTATTGATAGTCAAAATCATTGACTAAATTCCGGCGGCGAGGTGCCCATGCGGCATACGCCAGGTCAGTGGGTGGCCGGGCTTCAGCGAGTCGGCTGAAGCGAGACCGAAGGGGTTCGCGGGATCAGGAAGGCACAACAGGCCGTCGCCAGGGCCGCCGCGGGCGGGATGAGGAAACCGGCGTGGAAATGGTCGATCACCATGGCCGCGAGCGCGCCGCCGAGGGCGTAGCCGCCCAGGAGGAACGAGGTGGTCCAGGCGATCCCCTCGGAGAGCCGTGAGGCGGGCACGAGCCGTTCGACCAGGGTGAAGCTCGCGATCGTGGCGGGCGCGGCGGCGAACGCCAGCAGCGTCACGGCCACGCCGACCAGGACGACCGCTCCTGAGGGGACGGCCGCCGCGAAGGGCAGGGCGGCGCTGAGGACGGCCGTCGCCAGGGAGGCGAGCCGTACGAGGCGGTGGGGCGGGAGACCTACGGCGCCGACGAGCAGCGCGGCCAGGACCGAGGCGCCCGCGACGGCCCCGAGCACCGGGCCGCTCAGCCCGCGCACGCCCTGTTCCGAGCAGAACGCGACGACCGTGAAGTTGACGCTCCCGGACAGGAGGCCGAGCCCGGCCGCGGTGAGGCAGACCGAGCCGAGCCGCGCCACGCCCAGCGGTTCGCGCACCCGCTGTCCTGGAGGTCTGCGCGGTGGTTCCGTACGGCGTTGCGCCGCGAACAACGTCGTCCCGGCGAAGCCGCAGCCGATGGCCACGACGAGCCCGGCCAGCGGGGAGAAGGCGTCGGCCAGGAGGGCGGCCAGCGGCGGGCCGACGACCGCGCAGAGATCCTCGACCAGCGACTCCAGGGCGTAGGCGGCACGAAGCTCGGGCCGGTCCCCGAGCAGCGCGCTCCACCTGGCCCGCGCGTAGGCGCCGACCAGCGGAGAGGTGGCACCGCCCGCCGCCGCGCACAGTTGCGGGAACGGCGAGGACAGATCCGAGGTGACCGAGAGCACCATCGCGCCCTTGGCGACCAGGTTGACCAGGGCGAGCGGCAGCAGTACGGCCCGCTGCCCGAGCCGGTCGACCAGCCGTGCCTGGAAGGGGCTGACGACGGCGGCGAGGAAGACGTAGGCGGCGGTGACCTGCCCGGCCAGTGTGTACGACCCCCGCTCGGCGGACAGCAGCAGGAGCAGGCTCAGCCCCATCATCGAGGCCGGCATCCTGGCCAGCAGCCCCGCCCCGCAGAAGGCGAGCGCTCCGGGCAGGGCCAGGATCGAACGGTACGGCGCCGGCAAAGGCCCTCCCGTTTCATATGGATCTTCGATCCTACGTATCGGGCGAGGCGCCGTGCGTTCGCCGGAAGGCCGTCAACGGGAAGGAGACAGCCTTTCGGTCCTGGAGCAGCAGGGGCAGACCCGGAAACGGGGCGGTTCGAAGCTGGATCACGGTCTCGGGACGGGGTGACGGTCCCAGGAGCGGCCTGTTTCGACGTCCGGTGTCGTGGTCGCTGAGTGGGCGAGGTCTCTGGCAGCCGAGTTGATCAACCAAGGGCGATCAGCACCGGAGACCGCGCCATCCGAGGAAAGTCGGTCCGACCTCATCGTCGGTGGGGGGGTTGAGGTTATCGGCCCCAGGCGTGAGGAGCGTCGGCTTGGGCGCCTGAGGACCGAAGACCGCGTCATCCGAGGAAGTCGGCCCGACCTCATCGTCGGTGAGGGGGTTGGGGTTACCGGTGCCGTGTGTGAGGAGTGTCCGGCTTGGGCGCGTCGGTGCTTGGACTGAGGAACGCAGGAGCAAAGCGACGGAGTGACGAGGGAAAGCACCGACTCGGAGCGCCCAAGCCCGCGCCGCCGAAGGCGGCGCAAGGAGACACAGCCCGCGACGCCGCCAGGCGGCGCAAAGGAACACAACCCGCGCCGCCGAAGGCGGCGCCTTAGAAAGGCGCCGACATCTGGTCCAAAACCTGTTCCATGACCTCCTGGAGGGGGCGGGGTTCCTGTTCGTCGGTCCACAGGTGGGTGGCGATCCGCAGGGCGACGAGGAACCCGGCCGCCAGGACGCGGGGCCGCACGGTGTCGGTTGGGCCGTCGCGGTCGGTGATGGCCTGGACCAGGTCGCGTTCCAGGGCGGCGTGGTTGGCCAGTTGCCTGGCCAGCAGGGACGGGTGCTGTTTGGCGAGCCGGGCGCGTACCGCCCAGGCGACGTCGGGGTCGCCGAGCTCGCCGTAGAGGTCTCGTACGGCTCCGCGCAGCGCCTCCCAGGCGGGCTCCTCGGAGGGCCGGGAGCGGATCCGTTCGACGAGCAGCCTGATGCGCTGCTCGTCGCCGTACAGGAGGGCGTCCTCCTTGCCGGCGAAGTAGTTGGAGAAGGTCCGCCGGGAGATGTTGGCGGCGTCGGCGATGGCCTCGACGGTGACGTTGTCCAGGCCGTGTTCGGCGCACAGCCGTAGCGCGGCCTCGTGGACGGCCTGTCTGGTCTCGGCCTTCTTGCGTTCGCGCAGTCCCGCTGTGCTCTCCATGGCGCCAGTATCTCACCCTCTGGGAAAAGATGCCCAGTGCGCAAACTTTCCCAGTGGGCATGTAAGGTGTCACGGTCATCCTGTTTCCACCGCTTTGGAGGTGTGTGCGTGGGCGCCCACACAGAGACCGCTCGCATGAGCCATCGTCAGATCCTGGAGGCGTTGAGCGGTCTGCTGCTCGTCCTGTTCGTGGCGATGATCAGCAGCACGATCGTGTCCGTGGCGCTTCCGCAGATCATCGGCGCGCTCAACGGCACCCAGTCGCAGTACACGTGGGTGGTCACCGCCTCGCTGCTCGCCTCGACGGCCTCGACGCCGATCTGGGGCAAACTCGCCGACCTGTTCAGCAAGAAGCTGCTGTTGCAGGTCTCCATCGTCATCTTCATGGTCAGCTCGCTGGCCTGCGGTTTCGCGCAGAACACCGCCCAGCTCATCGCCTTCCGCGCCATCCAGGGCCTGGGCATGGGTGCCCTGCAGGTCCTGGTGCAGGTCATCATCGCGGCGATGATCAGCCCCAAGGAACGTGGACGCTACAACGGCTACCTCGGCGGTGTCATGGCCGTCGCGACCGTCGCCGGACCGCTGCTCGGCGGCCTCATCGCCGACACCTCCTGGCTCGGCTGGCGCTGGTGCTTCTTCGTGGCGGTGCCGTTCACCGTGGTCGCCTTCGCGCTGCTGCACAAGACGCTGAGGGTGGTCACCGTGCGTCGTACGGACGTCAAGATCGACTATGTGGGCGCCACCCTGATCGCCGCCGGGGTCAGCGTCCTGCTCATCTGGGTCACCTTCGTCGGCAACTCCTTCGAGTGGCTGTCCTGGCAGACCGCGGCCATGGCCGGGGGCGGTGTGCTGCTCCTGGTGCTGGCCACCTGGGTCGAGTCGCGGGTCGCCGAGCCGGTCGTCCCGCTGCGGATCATCCGCCGTCGCACCCCGGCCCTGGCCATCCTGGCCAGCCTCGCGGTCGGTATGGCCATGTTCGGCGGCTCGGTCTTCCTCGGCCAGTACTTCCAGATCGGCCGTGGCTACAGCCCCACAGAGGCGGGGCTGCTCACGATCCCCATGATGCTCGGAGTGCTGGTCTCCTCGACCGTCTCCGGGCGCATGATCTCCAGGAGCGGCCGGGTGAAGCCGTACATCGTGATCGGCGCGATCGTGCTCACGGCCGGGTTCCTCGTGCTGTCCACGATGGACCACCAGACCTCGCTGCTGCTCATCGCCGGGGCCATGGTGCTGGTCGGCGCCGGGGTCGGCATGTCGATGCAGAACCTCGTGCTGGCCATCCAGAACACCGTCCCGCTGAGCGAACTCGGCGCGGCCAGCGGGGCGATCACCTTCTTCCGCTCCCTCGGCGGCACCATCGGTGTCTCGGTCCTCGGCGCCGTCCTGGCCAACCAGGTCGCCACCGGCATCGCCGAGGGCCTGGCCAAGGCCGGGATCAGAACCCCGGGCTCCGGGGGCGGAGGCGGCACCCTCAACATCCAGGCCCTGCCCGAGCCGATCAGGGAGATCGTGCGGGCCGCGTACGGCGACGCCACCGGGCACATCTTCCTCGTCTCGGCCGCCGTGGCCATGGTCGGCGTGGTCGCCGCGCTGTTCCTCAAGCCCATCAGGCTGCGGGACAGCGTGGACCTGCCCGCGGACGCGGAGGTGGGCGAGCGGGTCGCCACGGCCGGCTGACCGCAGCGCGGAACGCGCGGAACCGCCCCGGCCGTGGACACGCGGCCGGGGCGGTTCCGCTTCGGGCGTCCGGCACCGCGAGGGCTCACGGTCCGGGCTCTTTTCCCGGGCCGGCGTCAAGGGCCTTCCCGGCCGGGTGCCGAGGGTTTTCCCGGGCCGGGTGCGAGAGTTTCCGGGCCGCGCGTCGGGATGCATGGCGGCGCCGTACGGCCGTGAGGCGTGAATATGGTTCCGGACGCGGTCCCAATGGGCTTATCCAGTCCGAATGAACGCATGGAATCCACTCAGTAAACGGCAGATTACGCTTTTTCCCGGCGCTCGGCGCCATTGCGTGTCGTTTTGTTCCGGCCGCATAATGATGCACGTTCCGATCGATCACCGCCTCCGAGGGGGCGAGTGGATACCGCTCGCCCGCCGGGATTCGGCTCATTCCCCGGTGAGCGCCGCGAGAGCGTCAGCAAGGTTCCGGAGATTCACTGAGCGGTTCCCCGTGGCGTCCGACACCCGTGGTCCGGTGCGGGCGACGGTCACGGCGTCATACGCGACGGATGTGAACCGTCCTCGCCCGTCGGGCGCGTTTTCCGCGACCGGCGATCCCGTCGTCGTTCGGTGTGGGAGGTCAGGGTCGATGGTCAGGCGATCACGCCGGCGCTTCAGGCCGTTCGGTGACCGGAAGGTGGGCGAGGTCCTCCTGGACGTGGTCATGGTGCTCTGCTGCCTCGCACTGGTCGCCGGAATGCTCTTCATGATGGGCGCGATGGTGGTGATGGGCTTTTGGAACGTCGACATGTACCTGCACGGCGGCCGGACCACCGCGACGGCGATGTCCACCAGAGCCGTGGAGCAGCGGACCGGTGAGGGAAGCGGCACCCTTCACTTCACCAGGATCGGTTTCGTCGTGAAGGACGACCGGCACGTCGTCGAGATCCCGGGGGAGTACGCCGAGGGCGAGAAGGTCTCGATCATCTATGACACCGACGATCCGATGACGGTCGGCAAGGAGTCGCAGGTCGGCATCTTCGCGCTGCTTTTCGCCATATTTTTGGCCGTGATCCTCCTCTGGGCCGTCGCAGGCCTTTACGTCTTATGGGATGAAAGATTCAGGTGACCTTTTCCGTCGCTCGGCCGGTCCCGATTCCGGAAAACGTCGGTCCCGGATACGGGAGGGTCGGAAAATTCCTGACGTCCGGTACGTCGGCGGGCCGCCCCGCTGATTCCGGACACGACCGTCGACGGTGACCGACCGGCTCTGAACAAAACACTCCGGCCTCGCGTCGTCCGCGGCTGATGAAACGTTACACGCAGTGCTCGAAAATCTTCCCGCGCCTGGAAAACGGCGCATTGATTTGTTTTTGATGCAGACTGTTGGACGTACCGATCGGCCGCCGCCCACGAAGGGCGGGGGCGCCGGACGCGCCCTCTACGGTCGATGATCCCGCCGCCGTCCGATGAGGGAGGTCTGGGCCGATGGCCGGACGATCGCGCTGGCACTTCAGGCTGTCCGGTGCCGAGGAGGACCAGGAGCCGGACGACGGGTCCGTCAACGGGGTGTACGTGATCGCCTGCGTTCTGCTGGGCGTCGGATGGACCTTCACGACCGTCCTGGGGGTGAAGGTGGCCGCGTCGAACCTCGACATGTACCTTTACGGCGGCCGGGCCACCGCGACGGCGATGTCCACCAGAACCGTGACGGGAGCGGACAGCCATCAGGCCACCAAGGTTGGTTTCTTCGTGAAGGACGTCCGGCGTTTCGCGGAGATCCGGGGGGAGTACGCCGAGGGCGAGAAGATCTCGATCATCTATGACGCCGACGATCCGAGTGTGGCCGACAGGGCGTACCGGGTCGTCTTCACCCTCCTGCTGATCGGCGTATTCCTGGTCCTGACCCTCACCGGGGCCGTCGCAGGTCTTCGCTCACTGTGGAAGAAGCGGTTCGGGTGACCCCTTCCTCCCTCCGGGTTCCGGGAAAGGCGTTCCCGTCACCGGGAGGCGGTCGCCGAGTTCCTGCGGCCGAAGATCAACAGGAACGGGATCGTGCACAGCAGCGGCCCGGCGATCGCCAGGGGACGTTCCAGCCACCAGATCAGCGTCGGCGGCACCTGACTGCCGGGCGGTGAGCCGGTCAGTCCCCAGAACACCCCGTTCAGGATCGCCATACCGGTGGTGTGGAACAGGAACAGCTGCAGCGCGAACCGGTTGATCGTGGTGTTGACCCACCCCCAGCGGGGCCGTTCGAGCAGCCGTTCCATCGCGGGCCGCAGCACCTCGACCAGGCCGATCTGGAAGATCAGCAGGGCCACGATGACGAAGGTCGGCGGCGCCATGTTCGACAGCTTGTCGCCGGGCACCCCGACCATCGACCCCGGGTAGATGCCCGAGTAGACCAGGCCGACCAGGGCGAACAGGCCGGTCCACAGGGTCGCGACGTCCAGTCTGCGGGGCATCGCGACCATCCGGTCGTAGAAGAAGCCCGCCTGGTGGGCCAGCCCCCACACGATCACCATGTTGAGCCAGCCGATGGCCTCAAGGCCGTACCGCAGCCGCAGCACGTCGACCACCAGCGCCGCGCCACCGAGCCAGATGAGCACCAGCACGTCGAAGCGCCGGTGCAGCCACAGCATCACGGGCAGCAGGGCGACCAGCATCAGGTAGACGCCGATGAACCACAGCGGGCTCAGCACCAGGAGCACGGCCCGGCCGATCCACTGCACATCGAAGATCAACCAGATGACCCCGCCGAAGGCGAGCCACGCGAAGGACAGCGCCAGCGCCGGGATCGCCAGAGCCCGGATGCGCCGCCACACGAAGGCGCCGATGCCGACCCCGCGTTCACACGCGCGGTTCCACGACATCAGGTGGACGTATCCGCCCACGTAGAAGAAGAGCGGCAGCACCTGGAAGAGCCAGGTGAGGATCCACAACCCCGAGCTGAAGCCGAGTGGGCTGGTCGGGGAGGGGCCGTCCGGCCCCCACTGCAGGATCGTGAACGCCCAGTGCCAGACCACGACGACGATCAGGCTGACCGCGCGGAGCCAGTCGATGTACTTGTCCCGCTTCGGGCCTTCGGTGCGGGAAGCGGCGTCCACGCGCTCGCTCATGTCCCCCCTTACGCGCTCCGGGTCACTTGTCGATGTCACCGACCACGAAGAACATCGACCCCAGGATGGCCACCATGTCGGAAACCAGATGTCCAGGCAACATCTCTCTCAACACCTGCACGTTGTTGTACGAGGCGGACCGGAGCTTCAGCCGCCAGGGGGTCTTCTCGCCACGAGAGACCAGATAGTAGCCGTTGATGCCGAGTGGATTCTCCGTCCAGGCGTAGACATGACCCTCGGGGACCTTCAGCACCTTGGGCAGACGCTGGTTGATCGGCCCCCTCGGCAGGGACCGCAGCCGCTCCACACAGGCGTCGGCCAGGTCGAGGGAGACGCGGACCTGTTCGAGCAGCACCTCGAAGCGGGCGTTGCAGTCTCCCGAGGAACGGGTCACCACCTTGACCGGCAGTTCGCCGTAGGCGAGGTAGGGGTCGTCCCTGCGCAGGTCGAGGCCGACGCCGGAGGCACGGGCGATGGGGCCGCTCACGCCGTACTGCATGATCGTCTCGCGGTCGAGCACCCCGACGCCGACCGTGCGGGCCAGGAAGATCTCATTTCCGCTGATCAGGGCCTCGATGTCGGGCAGGCGGCGCCGTACGTCGGCGACGGCCAGGGCCACCCGGTCGAGCCAGCCGTACGGCAGGTCCTCCTTGAGGCCGCCGACCCGGTTGAACATGTAGTGCATCCGGCCGCCGGAGATCTCCTCCATCACGGCCTGGAGGGTCTCGCGCTCGCGGAAGGCGTAGAAGACGGGGGTGATCGCACCCAGTTCGAGGGGGTAGGAGCCGAGGAACATCAGGTGGCTGAGCACCCGGTTCAGCTCGGCCATCAGGGTGCGCGCCCACACGGCCCTGACGGGCACCTCCATGCCGAGCATCCGCTCGACCGCGAGCACGACGCCCAGCTCGTTGGCGAACGCCGACAGCCAGTCGTGCCGGTTGGCCAGCACGATGATCTGCCGGTAGTCCCTGACCTCGAACAGTTTCTCCGCGCCCCGGTGCATGTAGCCGACGATGGGCTCGGCGGCGCTGATCCGTTCGCCGTCCAGTGTCAGGCGCAGCCGTAGCACGCCGTGGGTCGAGGGGTGCTGCGGGCCGATGTTCAGGACCATGTCCTCGGTGGCCAGCTCCTTGCCGGCCGCCGCCGCTCCCGCGACGGCGTCGGCTCCGGCCCCGATCCCCACGTTCACTTCCCGGGGCTCAGTCATAGGCCCCATGCTGTCACGTCAGCGGCGCGTGACGAGATCCCGCAGGGCCTCGACGAGACGGTCGACGTGCTCGGTGGTGCTGCCGACGCCGATGGAGGCGCGCACCGCGGAGGCGGTGACGTCGTCGCAGCCGCCGTCCTTGGCGCCGAGCAGGTGCCTGACGAAGGGGTGGGCGCAGAACTTGCCGTCCCGCACGCCGATGCCGTACTCGCCGGACAGCGTCTCGGCCACCTCACGGGCGGTGAAGCCGTCCACGACGAAGGAGACGATGCCGACGCGGGCGTGGTCGGGGCCCCACAGGGACAGCTCGTGCACACCCTCGACGCCGGCCAGGCCGGCCCGCAGGCGGGCCAGCAGACGCTCCTCCTCGCGCACCAGCACGTCCCAGCCGGTCGCGCTCAGCGCGTCGCAGGCGGCGGCCAGCGCGATGGCGCCCAGCACGTTCGGTGTGCCCGCCTCGTGGCGCGCCTCGGGGTCGTCGTGCCAGTCGGTCGCCTCGTCCTCGACGGCCTTGACGGCCCCGCCACCCCGGAGGTACGGCTCGGCGACGGAGAGCCAGTCGGAGCGGCCGATCAGCGCGCCGGTGCCGAACGGGGCGTAGAGCTTGTGACCGGAGAAGACCACGTAGTCCAGGTCGAGCGCGGTCAGGTTGAGGCGGCGGTGCGGGACGAGCTGGGCGGCGTCGACCAGGACGCGGGCGCCGTGGCGGTGGGCGATGTGGGCCAGGGCGGCGATCGGCCACAGCTCGCCGGTCACGTTGGAGGCGGCGGTGACGACCAGCAGCTTGGGGCCGTCGATCGCGGCCAGCGCGTCGTCGGCGGCGCGGACGGCCTCACCGGGGAAGGCCGGGGCGGGCAGCCGTACGACGTCGGCCCAGGGCAGGAGCGAGGCGTGGTGCTCGGTCTCGAAGACCACCACGGTGGTCCCGGTGGGCAGGCTGCGGGCCAGCAGGTTGGTGGCGTCGGTGGTGTTCCTCGTGAAGATCACCGCGTCGTCGGGACGGGCCCCGACGAAGGCCCGCACGGTGTGCCTGGCCTGCTCGTAGCGGGCGGTGGTCAGCTGGGAGGCGTATCCGGCGCCGCGGTGGACGCTGGAGTAGGCCGGGAGCGCGGCGGCGACGGCGGCGCTCACCGGCTCAAGACAGGGGGCGCTGGCGGCGTAGTCGAGGTTGGCGTACGGCACCAGCCTGCCGCCCTTGACGGGCACCTCAAGGTCGGCGCCGAGGACCGCGGGGATCGGCCGGTCGTCGTGGACGCGGGTCGCCGGGACGGTCACGGTCTCGGCGGCGGCGGCGGTGAAGATCGTCAGTGTGGACACGCCAAAGCTCCTTGGAGGTCATCGGACCCCAAGCCATGGCCTTGGTGCTGGAGCCCGCGCTTGCCCGGCACACCTCGTGCCGGACCAGGTCCTCACCCGGGGCACCCCGCCGCGGACGCGAGGGTTGCCGGCCAGCTAGCCGGGGCTTGTCGCTGGCACTCATGACCTACGAACCGGACTATACCCACACAGAGGCGGTGCTTGGCAAGTCTGCGGGAAGGGGTCCGGAGGGCTGGAGTTTCGGCGGTGATCCTGAGGAACTTCCGGTTCTGCCCGATCGTCTGGAGCTGTGACCGTGAACGCCCGTCAGGTCACGCGCCGCGCGCGGGCGGCGCCCCCCCCCACTGAAACTGGAGGACCCGATGGACTGGGTGGCCGACCCGGCGAGCTGGATAGGTCTGCTCACGCTGATCGCTCTGGAGATCGTGCTGGGCATCGACAACATCATCTTCATCTCGATCCTGGCGGGGAAACTCCCGCCGGAACAGCGTGACAACGCCCGCAGGCTGGGTCTGCTCGCCGCCCTGGTCAGCCGCCTGGCGCTGCTGCTCGCCCTGTCCTGGGTGGTACGGCTCACCGCCCCGCTCTTTGAGATCTTCGGGCACGAGATATCGGGACGCGACCTGATCCTGATCCTCGGCGGGCTGTTCCTGCTGGTCAAGAGCGTTCACGAGATCCACGGCCACACCGAGAACGGTGAGGACCACTCCGGCGGCCGGAAGGCGGCGGCCTCCTTCGGCATGGTGATCCTGCAGATCATGGTGCTGGACATCGTCTTCTCCCTCGACTCGGTGATCACCGCGGTCGGCATGGTCGACGAGCTGGCCATCATGGTCATCGCGGTCATCGTCGCGGTCGTGGTGATGCTCTTCGCCTCGGGGCCGATCAGCCGTTTCGTGGACAAGCATCCGACGATCAAGATGCTGGCGCTGTCGTTCCTGGTGCTGATCGGCGTCGTGCTGCTCGCGGAGGGCTTCGGACAGCACATCTCCAAGGGCTACATCTACTTCGCGATGGCGTTCTCGCTGGTGGTCGAGCTGCTCAACATCCGGGCCCGCCGCCGTTCGCGGGCCGTCGAGAAGACCCCGGAGCCCTAGCATGGGTTTGTGCGTTTTGATCCATGGAGTCCGGAATTCGTCGCCTATCCCTATGACGCCTACGCCGAGCTGAGACAGCGGCCGGTCACCTTCTTCGAGCCGACGGGCCAGTGGCTGGTCGCCCGGCACGCCGACGTCAACGCGTTGCTGCGCGACCGAAGGCTCGGCCGGTCCTACCTGCACGTGGCCACGCACGCCGAGTTCGGCAGACCGGAGGAGCCGCCCTTCCTCGACCCGTTCTGGCGGGTGGTCAGGGCCGGGATGCTCGACGTCGAGCCGCCCGTCCACACCCGCCTGCGCCGCCTGGTCTCCCGGGCGTTCACGCCGCGGATGGTCGAGGCGTTGCGGCCCAAGGTCGCCTCGATCGCCACCGGGCTGGTCGAGGACTTCGTGGCACGCGGCGGCGGCGACCTCATCGCGGAGGTCGCCGAACCGCTCCCGGTGACCGTGATCGCCGAGATGCTCGGCGTCCCCGAGGCGGACCGGCACCTGCTGCGGCCCTGGTCGGCCGACATCTGCGGGATGTACGAGCTCAACCCGTCGCCCGAGACGCAGCGCACCGCCGTACGGGCGGCGGAGGAGTTCTCCGGCTACCTGTCGGAGCTGGCCCGCGCCCGCCGGGCGAACCCCGGCGACGACCTGATCAGCGCCCTGGCCCTGGTCGCCGACGGCGGTGACACCCTGACCGAGGAGGAGCTGGTCGGCACCTGTGTGCTGCTGCTCAACGCGGGTCACGAGGCGACCGTCAACGTCACCGGAATCGGCTGGTGGTCGCTGTTCCGCAACCCGGCCGAGCTGGACCGGCTGCGCGCGGACCACGGCCTGCTGCCCACGGCGATCGAGGAGCTGATGCGCTGGGACACCCCGCTGCAGATGTTCGAGCGCTGGGTCCTTGAGGACATCTCGGTCGGCGGGGTGGACATCCCGCGTGGCGCGGAGGTGGCGCTGCTGTTCGGTTCGGCCAACCGGGACCCCGAGGTGTTCGCCGACCCCGACCTCCTCGACCTCGGCCGTACGGAGAACCCGCACATCTCCTTCGGCGCGGGCATCCACTTCTGCCTGGGCGCCCCGCTGGCCAGGATCGAGCTGGCCGAGTCGTTCGGCGCCCTGCTGCGCCTGGCTCCCCGGATGGAACTCGCCGCCGAGCCCACCTGGAACCCCGGCTACGTCATCCGGGGCCTGACGGCTCTGGAGGCGCGGGTCTGAGGTCTCACGCGGCCCCTGGGCGCCCGCCTGACAGCAGGCGCTCGGCGGGCCGCTCGACGAGGCGGTGCAGCGCCCAGGCCAGCAGTACGGCCAGCGGCAGTGCCGTCAACGTCACCAGGAGCGCGTGCGCCGGGACACGCCCGAGCACCCGGTTGACCAGGCTGATCGTCGGCTGGTGCACCAGGTAGAAGGCAAAGGAGATCTCCCCGAGCCAGACCAGGACGGGCAGGCGCAGCGGCGAACGCGTTTCGCGCACGTCGGCCGTCGCGGCGGCGGCGATCAGCACGGCGAACGGGCCCGCCATCCACGCCACCCAGCCCGCGCGCTGCCAGACCAGCGGGACGGTCGCGTAGGCGGCCAGGACCAGGATCACGGCCGTGGGCAGGCCGGGTCCCCGCCAGCGGCCTTCCTTGACCATCAGCGCCACGGTCATGCCGAGTGCGAACTCCAGCGCCCTGGTCACCGGGAAGATCCAGACGAACCAGTAACCGATGCTTTCCGACATCGAGAAGCTGACAAACGGGACCACCCATGTCCCGGCCCACAAACCCGCCGAGGTCAGCAGGAGCCGGTTTCCTGGAATGCGCCGGAGAAGCGGCAGTAGAAGCGGAAAAGCCGCATAAAACGCCATTTCACAGGAGAGTGACCAGGAAGGGGTGTTGCCGCCAAAGTAATAGGTTTCGTCCGGTACCCAGGCCTGAAGGAGGAAAAAGCCGCTCGCGGCCGGTCCGGGCGCCACGGCGCGTCCCGCCACGGTCAACAGGGCCAGGACGGCGATCCAGGTGACCATGTGGCTCGGGACGATCCTGGCGGCACGCCGCCGCCAGAACGCCCACGCCCTGTCTCCGGGCCTGGACGACCAGGTCAGCACCATGCCGGACAGCACGAAGAAGAACGGCACCCCGGAGGAACCCGCGGAGAAGACCGCCCCGAGAAAACGCTGCGTTCCGGGGTCGTCCGTTATGCCGCCGGTGAACAGATGAAAACCGAAAACAGCAAATGCTGCGAACCACCTCAATCCCGTCAGAGAGGGGAGGCGGGGGGCTTTTTCCCTGGACGCGGGAGGAGCCATGGTCTCTTCCACGTGAACCTCGTCACGGTCGCTGTCGGCCGACGCCGTGGACCGGCATGGCGGGGGTCACACCAAGTAGAACGATCCAGACAATAGCGAACAGCCGCGACCTCCACGATCCCCGTTTTCAGGGAACAGGGGTGACCGCTTGTTTCCGAAGCTCATGGAGTTATGTTTCAGGTTCAATCATTTGTTTCGGGCCTGCGGCGACCGGCCCCCGGCCGCCGGAGGAACCGGTCACCTGGTCGCCGCACGCCCCGGTCGCCGAGGGAACGCCGCCGGGGAGCCGCCGCCGTACGGCCCCCGGAAGCCGGGAAGCCGCCGGAAACCGCGCCAAGGGAACGCCGCCGGGGCCGGGAGCCGCCCGCCGTACACGCGCAGCCGGGGGAACCGTGTGTCAGGCCAGGCCGTCGAGAACCTTGGCCTCCTTGGCCGGGTCGAGGCCGACCGAGGGGCGGTCGGCCCTGAGCGCCGGGTCGCCCTCCACTTTGAGCCACTCCCAGGTGTCGGCGACCGTCTCCCGCACCGGGCGGCAGACGAGCCCCGCCCCGTGGGCGGCCGAGACGTCCCCGTCGTGCAGGCCGTCCTCCTCGCCGCCCTCGGGCAACCAGACCGGCAGCTCGGTCCACGCGGCGATGCCCGCCTCCTCGATCACCTCGGCGGGGGCCCAGACCAGTTCGGCGTCGGAGCCGGTCACCCTGATGATCTCGTCGAGCAGCTCGCCCATGGTGGCGTGCCCGGGGTGGCTGACCGTGTTGAAGGCGCCGCCGACACCCCGTTGCGCCGCCCCGAGCATCCAGATCGCGATGTCCCTGGCGTCGATGTACTGCAGCGGACGGCCCGGCCTGCCCGGCGCCAGCACCCGGCCGCCCCGCTCGACGCGGCGCAGCCACCAGGGCAGCCGCCCGAGGTTCTCGTAGGGGCCGATCACCAGCCCGGCGCGGGCGAGCAGGGCGCGCTCGCCGAAGACACGCAGGACGGCCAGCTCGCCGCCGCGCTTGGCCTCCGCGTAGTCGTCGGCCGACTCCGCGTCGGGGTCGCTCTCGACCACCTGGGCGCTCTCGTCGGCCCCCGGTGGGATCGGCCAGCTGTGGACCGACCTGCTGGACACATATCCGTAGTGGCCGACCCGCCCGTCCAGCAGCCCGCACGCCTCCGCGACGACCTTCGGCGCGCCGCTCCAGGTGTCGACGACCGCGTCCCACTCACGACCGTCAAGGGCCGCGCGCAGCGCCTCGCGGTCGGTCCTGTCCGCGACGAGCGTCTCGACGTCCGCCCCCGCCGTCCCCGGTGGGAGGGGACTTCTGCCCCGGTTGACGATGGTGACCTCGTCACCCCGTCGCACCGCCTCCTCGACGACGGCCCGGCCGACGAAATGTGTGCCACCCAATACAAGAAGCCTCATGCCGACCATCCTCATCTCGCCCGCCCCGCCACCCCAGGGAATTCACCGTCGGCGTAGCCGTACGGTCAGGATCGTGACTGGCGCAGCCAGCCGAAGGCGCCGAGGCCGTGGGGGTCGATCAGCTCCGCCTCAAGGGAGGCCCGTGACAGGGCGCGCAGATAGCCGACCGGGTCCCAGCCGGCCAGGTCGAGGGACGGGCGGGCACCGGTGACGCCCAGGGCGCGCAGGGCCTCCCGCTGGGTGGTCAACGTCGTCGTGACCGCCCCCACCCCCTCGCCCGCCGCCGCGCAGGCGTCCAGCGCGACGTGCGCGGTGATGTCACATGACCCGTCGGGGACCGGGGCCACGGCCGCGCCGCCACGGTAACCGGCGAGCGAGCCGTACGGCGGGCGGGCGCCCAGCCGGTGCGCGTAGTCGACGGCGACGGCCCGGCCGCGCGCCAGCCGTACGATCACCGAGGCCCAGGCCTCGTCGCGGGGCCTGCCGATCTCGGCGCGTTCGCCGACGGGGCCGAGCGGCCACCAGCGGTCGAGCCAGGCCAGGTCGGCCTCCTCCGGGGTGTCGCCGAGTTGTTCCGCGCCGTCCGAGGGGTCGACCATGACCAGCCGGGGGCCGTCGGACGTCTGTTCGACCACGTCGAGGGGAACGTTGTCGAGCCACTCGTTGGCGATCACCAGCCCCTCGACCCCCTCGGGCACCACCGGTTCCCAGCCGATCTCCTCGGGCAGGTCGGGGGGCCGGGGAGCGACGTCCACGCAGGTCACCCGTAGCCGGGAACGGAGTTCCTGCGGCGCCAGGGCCAGCACGCCGACCGCCAGGGCGCCCTCGCCCGCGCCGACGTCCACCAGGTCGAGCGGTCCGGAGGGCCCGGCCAGTTCGGCCAGTTCGCGCAGCACGGCCCCCGCCAGGACGGCCGAGGTCCCGGCCGTGGCGCTGACCGCGGCACCGACTGGGGCACCGGCCGTGGCACCGACCGCGGCGCTGACCGAGGTCCGGAAGTGGGCGGAAGGTCGTTCGCGCAGATAGAAGCCGTTTTCGCCGTAGAGCGCCCGCTGTGTCGCGGCGCGCCAGGTGAGCCACACGATCCCCGACGCTACAGGGACGCCCCCCTCGGTGAGAAAGCCTGCGACAAGAGGAGAAAAGCGGCCCGGCCCGGGGCAGACCTGGGACAGGACCGCCGCCGCTTTCGGACACGTGCCTTCGCGCAGCCGGGTGGGGCAGGCCCGTTACGCTGGTCAACTGGGCATGGAGCCCCAATCTTGTCGAAGGACGGGACGTCATGGACGCAGTCGATCGCCCGGCGCGGCTGGCCGTCGGAGTGATTGGAGCAGGCCGGGTCGGCTCGGCGCTCGGCGCCGCGCTGGCACGCGCCGGACACCGGGTCGTCGCCGCCAGCGGCGTCTCCGATTCCTCCAGGGAACGGGCCGTGGAACGGCTGGGCGTCACACCGTCCCGGCCGGAGGACGTGGTGGCCACGTCGGACCTCATCCTCGTGACGGTCCCCGACGACGTCCTGCCCGACCTGGTCTCCGGGCTGGCGGGCACCGGCGCCGCCTTCCAGGGCAAGCTCGTGGCCCACACCAGCGGCGCGTACGGCCTGGCCGTACTGAACCCCGCGATCAGGGCGGGAGCCCTCCCCCTGGCCCTGCACCCGGTGATGACCTTCACCGGCAGGGAGGACGACCTGCGCCGCCTGACCGGCATCTCGTACGGCGTGACCGCCCCCGACATGCTCAGGCCCGTGGCGGAGGCGCTGGTCATCGAGATGGAGGGCGAGCCGGTCTGGATCGCCGACGACGACAGGCCGCTCTACCATGCGGCCCTGGCGGGCGCCGCCAACCACATGGTCACGCTGATCGCCGAGTCCTCCGAGCTGCTCGAACGCGTCGGTGTCGAACAGCCGGGCCGGATGCTCGGGCCGCTGCTCGGGGCCGCGCTGGAGAACGTGCTGCGTCTGGGCATCTCCGGGCTGACCGGTCCCGTGGTGCGCGGCGACGCAGGGACGGTCCGCAAGCACGTGGACGCCCTGATCCTCGCGGCACCCGAGGCCGCGGATGCCTACGTCGCCCTCGCTAGGCTCACCGCGGACCGCGCGCTGGCGGCCGGGCTGCTCAAGCCCGAGGCCGCCGAGCGCCTCCTCGACGCCCTGGGAGGGAACATATGGACGTGATCGTGGCCGGTGACCGCGCCGGGCTGGTCAAGGCGAAGCACAGCCTGGGGATCGGCGCGTCCGGGGCGACGCTGGCGCTGGTGCCGACCATGGGCGCGCTGCACGAGGGCCACCGCTCACTGATCCGGCTGGCCCGTGAGCAGGCCGACCACGTCGCGGTGAGCGTCTTCGTCAACCCCCTCCAGTTCGGGCCGAACGAGGATTTCTCCCGCTATCCCCGGACGTTCGACGTCGACCTGGAGACCTGCGCGGACGAGGGCGTGAGCATCGTCTTCGCCCCCTCGGCCGACGACATGTACGCCCAGGACCGGCAGGTCTCGGTGTCCTCCGGGCGGATGGGCACGATCGTCGAGGGAGCGTTCAGACCCGGTCACTTCGACGGCGTGCTGACCGTGGTGCTCAAGCTGTTCAACCTGGTCCAGCCGGACATCGCGATCTTCGGGCGCAAGGACGCCCAGCAGCTGGCCATGATCCGCCGGATGGTCGCCGACCTCGACGTGCCCGTCTCCGTCGTGGGCGCGCCGACCGTCCGTGAGGCGGACGGCCTGGCGCTGTCCAGCAGGAACCGCTACCTGTCCACGCACGAGCGGCACACCGCGCTCTCCCTGTCCCGCGCCCTGTTCACCGGGGCCCGAGGCCGTACGCCCGCCGAGGTCCTGGCCGATTCGCGGGCGGTGCTCGACGCCGAGCCCGGGGTCGAGCTCGACTATCTGGTGCTGGTCGACCCGGCGACCTTCACCGAGGTCGGCGACGACCACCGGGGCCCGGCCGTCCTCGCCGTGGCCGCCAGGGTCGGCACGACCAGGCTCATCGACAACGTCACAGTCACCCTCTGACTCCCCCTGGGCCGTGCGTTCGGCGTCGGATATATTCCGCGCAGGCGCGCACGCCGCCCGGCGGCGCGACCGACCGAGCGAGAGGTGATCGACGCATGCTCCGCACCATGCTCACATCCAAGATCCACCGGGCCACCGTCACCCAGGCCGATCTGCACTATGTGGGGTCGGTGACCATCGACGAGGACCTCCTCGACGCGGCCGGTCTGCTTTCCGGGGAGCAGGTCCACATCGTGGACATCGACAACGGCGCGAGGCTGGTGACCTACACGATCGCGGGTCCCAGGGGTTCGGGGGTCATCGGCATCAACGGCGCCGCCGCCCATCTCGTCCATCCGGGCGACCTGGTGATCATCATCGGGTACGGTCAGCTCGACGACGCCGAGGCCAGGGTCTTCCAGCCGAGGATCGTGCACGTCGACCGGGAGAACCGGATCGTCGACCTCGGTCACGACCCTGCCGGGGCCCCCGAAGGCCTGCTGCGCGGGGACGAGATCCACAGGGCGGCCGTAGGGGGGTAATCCCTACCATCGGTTGGGTAGCTCACTGGCTCGTTTCCCTGTTGTCCGAATTCATAGCGTTGCTCCTGCAAGGCAGTGAATTCGAAGACGGGGGACGACAGGTGTCGACGCACGCGGTGCGCCTCAACGCGGTGACCAAGACATACGGCAGGAAGGTGCACGCGCTACGCGGCGTCACGGTCGACCTGCCCCGGGGCGGCTTCACCGCCGTCATGGGGCCGTCGGGCTCGGGCAAGAGCACCTTCCTGCACTGCGCGGCCGGACTGGACACGCCCACCTCGGGTACGGTCCACATCGGCGACGCCGAACTGTCGCAGATGAACGAGACCCAGCTCACCGAGCTGCGCCGGGACAGGGCGGGCTTCGTCTTCCAGGCGTTCAACCTGATCCCCTCGCTCACCGTGACCGACAACGTCCTGCTGCCGTTCCGGCTCGCGGGCACCAGGCCGGACCACGCCTGGGTGGCCGAGGTGCTCGGCCGGGTCGGGCTCGGCGACCGCGCCGGGCACCGCCCCTCCCAGCTCTCCGGCGGCCAGCAGCAGCGGGTGGCCATCGCCCGCGCCCTGGTCACCAGGCCCGAGGTGGTCTTCGCCGACGAGCCGACGGGCGCGCTGGACACCCAGACCGCCGCCGAGGTGCTCACCCTGCTCCGCCAGGTGGTGAACACCACCGGCCAGACCATGGTGATGGTCACCCACGACCCGGTCGCCGCCTCCTACGCCGACCGGGTGCTGTTCCTCGCCGAAGGCACGCTCGTCGACGAGATGTACGCCGCGGGACCCGACGCCATCGCGGGCCGCATGGCCTCGCTCGGCCGCCTGAGGGCCGTGCCGTGCTGAAGCTCGCCTTCGCCACCTCGCGTGGCCGCGCGATCTCCCTCGTCGGATCGTTCCTCGCGCTGTTCTTCGCGGTCGTCCTGGTCGTCTCGTGCGGGTTGCTCCTGGAGAGCGGTGTGCGCGCCAGGATCCCCACCGAACGCTACGGCGCCGCCCCGGTCGTGGTGGCCGGGCAGCAGAAGATCACCTTCGTGAAGGGCGAGGCCGACATGGGCCTGCCGCTCTCCGAGCCGGTCGCGATCCCCGCGACCCTCGCCGAGAAGATCGGCAAGGTGCCCGGTGTCACCGGGGTCGTGGCCGAGACCGCCTTCCCGGTCGGCCTGACCGGCACCGAGGGCCGGGTGGTCGGCCGTTCCTGGGAGTCGGCGGGGCTCACGCCGTACCGGCTGGTCAAGGGGCGTGCGCCCGCCACGGCCGGAGAGGTCGTCACCGACGTCACGCTCGGCAGGAAGGTGGGCGAGAAGGTCGGCGTCGCCGGCAGGGACGGCCTCCGCGAGTACGTCGTGACCGGTGTCGCCGGTCCCGGCCTCACCCGGCAGCCGTCGGTCTTCTTCACCGGGGAACGCGCCGGGGAACTGTTCGCCAGGCCGGGGAAGGTGTCGGCCTTCGGGGTGTTCGGCACCGGTGACGGGCTGGCCGACCGGGTCGAACAGGCGCTCGGCGACTCCGTGGCCGTCTACTCCGGCGACCAGCGGGGCCTGGCCGAGACCCCCTCGGCGCACGAGGGCCGGGAGATGCTCATCGGGCTCGGCGGCAGCCTCATCGGCATCGTCGTCATGGTGGCGGTGCTGGTGGTCTCCGGTGCCTTCGGCCTGGCCGTACGGCAGCGCGACCGGGAGATCGCCCTGCTGCGGGCGGTCGGCGCCACCCCCAAGCAGGTCCGCGCCATGATCGGCAGGCAGGCGCTGGTCGTCGCCGGGGCGGCCATTCTGCCCGCGCTGCCGCTCGGGGTCGTGCTGGGGACGTGGATGTTCGGCCAGTTCCTGGCCCGGGGCATGGTGCCCGAGGGGTTCGCCCCGGTCGTCGGCCCCATCCCGCTGCTCGCGGCCGCGGCCCTCGGGCTGCTCACCGCCTGGCTGGCCGCCCGCGGAGCCGTACGGCGGGCCGCGAGCATCAAGCCGACCGAGGCCCTGGGCGAGGCCATGGCCGAACGCAGGGAGCTCGGCAGGGGCCGCATGATCGCCGGGCTGGTCTTCCTCGGCATGGGCGTGGCCGCCTCCGGCCTGTCCATGGTGGCCGCGGGGGAGACGGCCGCGATGAGCGCGAGCGCGATCGTGCTCCTGCTGATCACCGCCGCCTCCCTCCTCGGTCCCTGGCTGGTACGGCTCGCCGCGACCCTGGCCGGTGGCCTGGTCAGGCGGACCTCACCGGTCGGCGGCTACCTGGCCGTCGCCAACACCAGGACCGCGGCCAAGCGGCTGGCCTCGGTCGCCAGCCCGCTCATCCTGATGTTCGCCTTCACCTCGACCACCCTGTTCGCCCAGGCGACCGTGGGGCACGCGACCACCACGCAGGCGATCGAGGGCAACCGCGCCGACTACGTCCTTGAGGCGAGCCCCGGGCTGTCCCCCGAGGTCGCCAAGGCCGCCCGTTCCCTGCCCGGTGTCACGGGCGTCACCGAGACGATCAGGACCCAGGTGCTCGCCGACACGGTCGAGCTGGGCGAACGCACGTTCAAGCCGATGGGGGCCGTCGGCCTGACCGTCCCCGCGCACGGCATCGACCTCGGGGTCACCTCAGGCTCCCTGGACGGGCTGCGCGACGACGGCGTCGCGTTGAGCAGGCTGGCCGCCGACGGCTTCGGCGCCACGGTCGGGCAGAAGGTCCGGCTGCTGCTCGGCGACGGCACCCGCCTGACCCGCACCGTCGTGGCCGTCTACGAACGCGGCCTGGGGTACGGCGAGGTCGCCCTGCCGTACCAGGTGGTCCGCGACCACTCGGAGACCGGGATGGCCGAGCGCCTCTACGTCACCGGTGGCTCGAAGGAGCGGCTCGCCGCGCTGGCCCCCGGCCTGACCGTCCTCGACCGGGACGGCGCGGGCGCCGCGGTCAACGCCGTCCAGGAGTTCAGCGACTGGGCCAACCTCCTGGTGGTCGGGATGATCATCGTGTTCATCGCGATCTCGGTGGTCAACACGCTGGTGACGGCCACCGGCGCCCGGGTGCGGGAGTTCGCGCTGCTGCGCCTGGTCGGGGGGACCCGGCGGCAGGTGCGCGGGATGGTCCGCTGGGAGGCGCTGTTGGTCGGCGGCCTCGCGGTGGTCGCGGGAACCCTGATCACGGCGCCGACCCTGATGGCGCTCAGCTACGGGATCACGGGGTCGCCGCTGCCGCACGTGCCGTACCTGACGTACGCGGCGATAGCGGCCATCACCCTGGGTCTTGCCTACGCCGCGACCCTCGCCCCGACCCGGACCGCCCTGCAGGGCCACCCCGCCACCCAGATCCGCACCTGATCCTCCTCGGGGTTTCCGGCATACGGGAACGAGCTGCCCGGCCGTCTCTCTCACGAGACGGCCGGGCACCGGCCTTCACCGGCGGTTTCCGCCCTCGGACGGCTCCGGTCACGAGGCGTCCCAAGCCCACGGTGCCCGGCTGAACGGGTGTTCGAGGCCGTGCTTGACGTTATGCAGGCAAATACCTGCATAATTGGGCCGTGAAGCCCGAAGCGACAGAGATGGACCTGGCGTTCAAGGCGCTGGCCGACTCCACCCGGCGGCTCCTGCTCGACAGGCTGCGTGAGCACAACGGTCAGACGCTGCGCGAGCTGTGTGAGTGTCTGGACATGGCACGCCAGTCGGCGACCCAGCACCTCGACATCCTTCAGCGGGCCAACCTCGTCACGGTCGTACGGCGTGGCAGGGAGCGGCTTCACTACCTCAACCCGGTGCCGATCCACGAGATCGAGCAGCGGTGGATCTCAGGGTTCGAACAACCGCGCCTACGGGCGATAGCCGCCATAAAAGACAGGGCAGAGGAGTACGCCATGACTGACGAATCCACATCCATGCCGAGCTATGTCTACGTCACCTACATCCGCGCGACGGCGGAGCAGGTGTGGCGGGCGCTGACGGACGCGGATCTGACGGCGCGTTACTGGTACCACGCCAACGTCTCGGACTGGCTGCCCGGTTCGACCTGGGAGCACCGGCGCCTCGACGGATCGGACACCGTCGCGGTCGTCGGCGAGGTGCTTGAGGCCGAACCCCCGAAGCGCCTGGTCATCACCTTCGAGGACAAGCCCGGTGCCGACCGGGAGGCGTCGGTCGTCACCTTCGTCATCGAACCGCACCAGGACATCGTCCGTCTGACCGTGACCCACGAGAAGCTCCCCGACCGGGAGATGTACCACGGCATCACGCACGGCTGGCCCGCCGTGCTGGCCGGGCTCAAGACCCTGCTCGAAACCGGCGAGGCCCTCCCGCAGGCTCCGTGGGACATGCCCCGGCTGGAGGTCTGACCCCCGTACTTCCGGACCCATCAGGAGGAAGAGATGCTCGACACGACCCCGCTCGGAGACGCCTGCCGTGACCTGCTCGAAGCCGCGGCCACGGTCGCGGACTCCGGCATGAAGCCCGTTCCGCCACCTGATGAATGGGGCGCCGAGCAGATCCTGGCGCACGTCGTCATCGTCAACGCCGTCACCCTCGCCACCATCTCCGACGTCGCGGCGGGAGTGGACGCGACCTACGACAACCGTGCGGCGCTCTACACCTGGAACCTCGACCGCGTCATCGCGCTCTCCGGTGGTGACGCCGGGCTCCGGGAGCGCATCCGGCTCCAGGGGGAGGCCCTGTGCGCGCTCGCCGGGTCCACGCTGAGCGACGCGGAACTCGACACGCAGGTGCCCACCCTTCTGCTGTCCAACGGCACGGTCCTCGTCGACCAGCCCATGCCGCTGAGGGTCCTCCTCAAGGGCCTCGCGGAGGTGGAGATCCCCGGCCACACCCGGCAACTCCTGGCCCTGCTGCCCGACCACGCCTTCCGTACGGCGGAGACGGCCCTGAGCGCCTGATCCCCCGGCGACAGGCGACCCGTCGGGGGCGGGTCGCCTCTTTCGGGCCACACGCGGTCGATAAAACCGACAAATGCCCCTTTAGTCTCATAAATAGGGACTAGTTGATCGGGGGAGCGGATGGACCGTCTCAAGGGGAAGGTCGCGCTGGTCACCGGGGCGGGCAGCGGCATCGGCCGCGCCGCCGCGCTGCTGATGGGCGCGCAGGGCGCCCGGGTCGCGGTGGCGGACCGCGACGGACAGGCCGCCAGGGAGACGGCCGACATGATCGACGGTGGTCTCGCGGTGTCGGTCGACGTCATGGACGAGGGCTCCGTGGCCGCGATGGTCGGCGCCACGGTCGCCGAGTTCGGCCGCCTGGACGTGCTCTGCAACCACGTCGGCGGCACGGATCCGCGCACCGACCTGGACCTGCTGCGGCTGGACATGGCCGAGTTCGACCGGGCCGTCGCCCTCAACGTGCGCAGCACCCTGCTGGGCTGCCGGTACGCGCTTCCCCACATGATCGAGGCCGGTGGCGGCTCGATCGTCAACACCGCCTCGGTGGCCGGACTGGTCGGGGACGTCCTGCAGATCTCCTACGGCGCCGTGAAGGCGGCCGTCATCAACCTCACCAAGTCGATCGCCGTGCAGTACGGCCCGCACCGCGTGCGCTGCAACGCCGTGGCGCCGGGGGCGGTGGTCACCCCGGCGTTGCTGGACAACCTCCCGAGGAACGTCGTGGACGACCTCCGGCGCCTCAACGCCCTGCCCTACCTCGGCACCCCCGAGGACATCGGCCACGTCATGGTCTTCCTGGCCTCCGACGAGTCGCGCTACCTGACCGGGCAGGTCCTCGTCGTCGACGGCGGCATGACCACCCAGTCCCCGGCCGCCCCGGGCCGCCGCGAGATGCTCCCCCCGGCCACCTGAGAACGGGACGACCGAAAAGGGGGGACCCGGGGAACAAGGGCTTTCGGGAGGGCGTTATCGTCACATTGACGAAATAGAGATGCCTCTAGCGATCCCCACAAGGAGGCGGCAGTGACGATCCCAGCCATTCCCCTGAAGTTGACCGCGCCCCCACCGGGCTGGACGGTCGAGGCCGACGTCGTCGTGGTCGGCTCAGGCGTAGCGGGGCTGACCCTCGCGCTGCGCGCCGTCGCGCTCGACCCCGGTGCGAAGGTCCTGGTCGTCACCAAGGACGTGCTCTCGGCGGGTTCGACGCGCTGGGCCCAGGGCGGCATCGCCGCCGTGCTCGACCCGGCAGACACCCCGGAGGAACACCTTTCGGACACCCTCGTCGCCGGCGTCGGCCTGTGCGACGAGGAGGCCGTACGCGTCCTGGTCACCGAGGGGCCGGGCGCGCTGCGCGAGCTGATCGCGACCGGCGCCAGGTTCGACACCGACGAGACGGGCGAACTGCAGCTCACCAGGGAGGGCGGCCACCGCCGCGACCGCATCGTGCACGCCGGTGGTGACGCGACCGGGGCCGAGGTACAGCGGGCGCTGACCAAGGCCGTCAGCGAGTCGTCCATCCAGGTCATCGAGCACGCCCTGGTGCTCGACCTGCTCAAGGACGCCGAAGGCCGGGCCGCCGGGGTGACCCTGCACGTCATGGGAGAGGGCGAACGCGACGGCGTCGGCGCCATCAGGGCCCGCGCCGTGGTGCTGGCCACCGGAGGCATGGGCCAGGTCTACGCCGCGACCACCAACCCCGTCGTCTCGACCGGGGACGGCGTCGCGCTCGCGCTGCGGGCCGGGGCCGTGGTCAGGGACCTGGAGTTCGTCCAGTTCCACCCGACCGTCCTCTGGCTCGGTCAAGACTCGACCGGCCAGCAGCCGCTGATCTCCGAGGCGGTCAGGGGCGAGGGCGCCGTCCTGATCGACGCCGAGGGCGTCCGCTTCATGCAGGGCGTCCACGAACTGGCCGACCTGGCCCCCCGCGACGTCGTGGCCAAGGCGATCACGCAGCGGATGCGTGAGACCGGCGCCGACCACATGTATCTCGACGCCAGGCACTTCGGCGCGGAGAAGTGGCGCACCCGCTTCCCGACGATCCTCGCGGTCTGCCTCGAACACGGGATCGACCCGGTCACCCAGCCCATCCCCATCGCCCCGGCCTCCCACTACGCCAGCGGAGGCGTCAGGACCGACCTGCGGGGCCGTACCAGCGTGCCCGGCCTGTACGCCTGCGGCGAGGTCTCCTGCACCGGGGTGCACGGCGCCAACCGGCTGGCCTCGAACTCCCTGCTCGAAGGCCTGGTTTTCGCCCGCCGCATCGCCGACGACGTCCACGCCGAGCGCGCCGCACGGCCCGCGCCCGGTGAGCCCGTCGACGACGGACGCCAGGAAGGGCTGATCGACCCCAGGGCCAGGCCCAGGATCCAGGGGCACATGAGCATGGGCGCGGGGGTGCTGCGCAGCGGAGCCTCCCTGGGCGAGGCCGCCAAGGCGCTGCTGAACGTCCGGTGGACCCCGGTCGCGGTCGAGCCGTGCACGGAGTCGTGGGAGACCACGAACCTGCTGACGGTCGCCTCCGCGCTGGTCGCCGCGGCCCGCGACCGGGAGGAGACCCGCGGGTCGCACTGGCGTGAGGACTTCGCCGGACGGAACGATGAATGGTGGCTCGGGCACCTCGACGTGACCCTGACAGCGGAGGGAACGACCATGACATATGTGCCGCACGGACGAGGCTCCGACGCCCTGCCGCCGCGGGTCGAGGCGGCCCTGGCCGAGATGGGCGTCGAACCGGCCGAGGTCGCGGCGCTGATCGAGGTCGCCGTGGCGGAGGACCTCCAGGAGGCCGGTGACGTCACCAGCCTCGCCACGATCCCCGAGGGGCTGACCGCCACCGCCGACGTGGTCGCCAGGGCCGACGGCGTCGTCGCCGGGCTGGCCGTGGCCGAAGGGGTGTTCGCCCGTGTGGGCGGGAGCCGCCTGACGGTCGAGCGCGTGGCCAAGGACGGCGAGCGGGTGGCGCGGGGCGACGTGCTGATGACGGTCTCCGGCCCGGCCCGCGACCTGCTCACGGCCGAGCGCACGGCGCTCAACCTGCTCACCCACCTGTCCGGAGTGGCCACCCTGACCAGCCGGTGGGTGCGGGCCGTCGAGGGCACGGGCGCGCGGATCAGGGACAGCCGCAAGACGCTTCCCGGGATGCGGGCGCTGGAGAAGTACGCGGTGCGCTGCGGCGGCGGCGTCAACCACCGCATGTCCCTTTCGGACGCCGCGTTGATCAAGGACAACCACGTGGTGGCCGCGGGCGGGGTGGCCGAGGCCTTCCGCGCGGTCAAGGACGCCTACCCGGAGTTGCCGATCGAGGTCGAGGTGGACAGGATCGACCAGATCGAGCCGGTCCTCACCGAAGGGGCGGAGGAGGTCCTGCTGGACAACTTCACCGTCGAGGAGCTGTCGCGGGCCGTACGGCTGGTCGCGGGCAGGGCACGGCTTGAGGCCAGCGGCGGGTTGACCTTGGAATCGGCTCGTGACGTAGCCGAAACAGGGGTTGACTATCTTGCCGTTGGCGCGCTCACCCACTCGGCGCCGGCCCTTGACATCGCCTTGGACCTTCGGGGGAACTGATGCTGCTCGCCATCGATGTCGGTAACACCCATACCGTCCTCGGCCTTTTCGAGGGCGAGGAGGTCATCGAGCACTGGCGGATCGCCACCGACGCCCGGCGCACCGCCGATGAGATCGCGGTCGTGCTGCAGGGGTTGCTCGGGCAGTCGCCGCTGCTCAAGGGCACCGACGTCGACGGCATCGTGCTCTGCTCGACCGTGCCGTCCGTGCTCAACGAGATGCGGGAGATGTGCCGCCGCTACTACGGCGACGTCACCGCCGTGATCGTCGAGCCGGGCATCCGCACCGGGGTCCCGGTCAGGATGGACAACCCGAAGGAGGTCGGCAGCGACCGGATCGTCAACGCCCTGGCCGCCATCCAGCTGTACGGCGGGCCGTGCGTCATCGTCGACTTCGGCACCGCCACCTCCTTCGACGCGGTCTCGGCCAAGGGCGAGTACGTCGGGGCGGTCACGGCCCCCGGCATCGAGATCTCGGTGGACGCGCTGGCCGCGGCCGGGGCGCAGTTGCACAAGGTCGAGCTGATCCGGCCCCGCTCGGTGATCGCCAAGAACACGGTCGAGGCGCTGCAGGCGGGCATCATCTACGGCTTCGCCGGGCAGGTGGACGGCATCGTCGAGCGGATGGCGGCCGAACTGGCCGACGACCCCGACGAGGTCACCGTCGTCGCCACCGGCAGCGCGGCGCCCCTGGTGGTGAGCGAGGCGCGCTCGGTCGACGTGCACGAGCCGTGGCTCACGCTGATCGGCCTGCGGCTCATCTACCACCGCAACACCACCTGAGGCCCGGTCCTCCCTGCGGAGAAAAAGCGGGAAACACCCTCTGGCGGACATCGGTAACCTTGTCCTGTGACCGATGAAGTGACCACCCCAGCCGACGATCTGCCGGAGCAGATGCGCGTGCGCCGGGAGAAGCTCGACCGTCTCCGTTCGGAGGGCGTCGAGCCGTACCCGGTGAACTTCCCGCGCACCGCGACCAACGGCGATGTCCGCGAGAAATACGCCGGCCTCGACGCCGACACCGCGACCGGCGACAGGGTGGGCGTCACCGGTCGGGTCATGCTGTCGCGCACGGGCGGCAAGCTCTGCTTCGCCACGATCCGCGACGGCTCGGCCGACCTCCAGGTGATGATCTCCCTGGACCGGGTCGGCGAGGGGTCCCTGGCGGCGTGGAAGCGCGACGTCGACCTCGGCGACCAGATCGGCGTCGTGGGCGAGGTCATCACCTCCCGCAGGGGCGAGCTTTCGATCCTGGCCGACAGCTGGACGATCACCTCCAAGTGCCTGCGTCCGCTGCCGGACAAGCACGCCGGGCTCACCGACCCCGAGGCGCGGGTCCGCCAGCGCTACGTGGACCTCATCGTCAACGACGAGGCGCGCAAGATGGCCTACACCCGCAGCGCGGTCGTGCGGTCCATCCGTGACTTCTGGCACGAGGAGGGGTTCCTGGAGGTCGAGACGCCGATGCTCCAGCCGATCCACGGCGGGGCGGCGGCCAGGCCGTTCAGGACCCACATCAACGCCTACGACATGGAGCTCTACCTTCGCATCGCGATCGAGCTCTACCTCAAGCGGCTCGTGGTGGGCGGCATCGAGAAGGTCTTCGAGATCAACCGCAACTTCCGCAACGAGGGCGCGGACGCCACCCACAACCCCGAGTTCACGATGATGGAGGCCTACGGCACCTATCTCGACTACAACGGGATAGCCGACCTGACCCAGCGGATGATCCAGCGGGCGGTCGTGGCCGCCCTCGGGCACTCCGTGGTGGTCCACGACGGCCAGGAGATCGATCTGGGGCTGCCGGTGTGGCCGAGGGTCACCGTTTACGGCTCGGTCTCCGAGGCGCTCGGCGAGGAGGTCACGACCGAGACCCCGCTCGACCAGGTCCGTAAGCTCGCCGACGCGCGCGACGTCCAATGGGACGCCAAGTGGGGTCAGGGCAAGCTCGTGCAGGAGCTGTTCGAGGAGCTCGTCGAGCACACCCTCGTCCGGCCCACGTTCGTCATGGACTACCCGCTGGAGACCTCCCCGCTGGCCAGGACGCACCGGGACAACCCGCTGCTGACCGAGAAGTGGGATCTGATCGGGTTCGGCACCGAGCTCGGCACCGGTTACTCGGAGCTGAGCGACCCGATCGAGCAGCGCCGCCGTCTCACCGAGCAGTCCCTGCTCGCCGCGGGCGGCGACCCGGAGGCCATGCAGCTCGATGAGGACTTCCTCACCGCCCTTGAGTACGCCATGCCGCCGACCGGCGGCGTGGGGGTCGGCGTGGACCGCCTGATCATGGCCTTCACCGGTAAGAACATCCGCGAGACCATCCTGTTCCCTCTGGTCAAGCCCACGGGCTGACCCTTCCTTCCCTGCACCGGGCCCGTTGCCCGGCTCCCCTCACGGCGGGCCGGGCGGCGGGCCCGGTCTCGTGTGGGGGTCCGGCGCCCGGTGATTTGATTGGGGCCAAACGGAGGACGGAAACTCTATTTCCAGTGTGTTCGATACCGTACGGTAAACGGCATGTTACGCCAGATTTGCGCCGAATGCCGTAAATCTGGGGCATGGCATCCTCCCATTGCGGGGGGTTTCCAACCACCACGTCAAGGGGTAGTGAGGCGCTCGGCGAAGCACGCGGAAGGGCTCCACTTTTTCCGGCGAAATTCACATATAGGTCATAACCATACGGCCGACCAGCGCCGGGACCGTGGTCGGCGGGGCTCCGGCGAAACCTTGTTCTGCGAGGACGTGGCGCGCGGCGGGTGCCCCCGGCCACGGACCCTGACTTGTCCGTGACTTAACCATAAAGGCGCCGACATATCATGAGTACTTCACGTAGCGACCACTATGTCAACAGCGCGTGCTACCTCTATGAAGAGTGGAACTTGACGACCTTTGAACAAGCCGTTTACCGTTCCTGACGGGCGACACTGATTCCAGACAACTCACGCCTCGATTAGCAGGTGCGGGGGGAGCGACTCCAGATGGCATATCCCGAAGTGGATTCCCGTCGCGGCGACAGCCTCCTGGGCATGGGCGAGGTCGGCCTCACAGATGAGGATCTCGTGCTGCTGGCGGAGCTGGCCAAGGGCGTCACGGTCGACCGGGTCGGACGCCGCCTCGACATCAGCGGAAGAACGGTCCGCCGTAGACTCCGCGGGATCTGCGACCGCATCGGCGTGGCGACGGCCATCGAAGCCGTCGCCTGGGCGGCCCGCAGACGCCTCATCTGAGGCGAGCCCTTACCCGATGCCGTCCCGGACCTCCGCGTACGGCAGGAGCCCCCTGAGGGGCCGCTGCGGCCGTACGCGACCCGGGTGAGTCCTTCCCCGAACCGCCGCCGGCGGTTCGGGGCGGCCCGGCCGCCCGGTTGGTCCGGCCGGCCGAACCGGCTCAGTCGGCGATGCGCACCCCGCCCGCGAAGGGACGGTTGTCGATCGGGGCGATGTGAATGACGTCGCCGGTCTGCGGCGCGTGGACCATGAGGCCCGCGCCGATGTAGATCCCGACGTGGTGCAGGTCGCTGTAGAAGAAGACGAGGTCTCCCGGGCGCAGGTCGCTCCTTGAGGAGATGTGGGTGCCCGCGGTCCACTGGTCGCCCGTGTAGTGCGGCAGGCTGATGCCGACCTTCTGGTAGGCCCACATCACCAGGCCGGAGCAGTCGAAGGAGTTGGGGCCCTCGGCCCCCCACACGTACGGCTTGAGCTGCTGGGTGAGGGCCCAGCGGGCGGCCTCGGCGGCCTTGCCCGAGCCGATGATCGGCACGTTGACCTTGACCCGGCTGCCCCGGCTGCTCCCGGCCTGCGAACGCACCTCGCTGAACAGGTCGCTCTCGACCCGTTTCACCAGCCGCTCGATCTTGGTCCGCCGGTCGCCGAGGTCGGACAGGAGGTCCTTGACCTCGTCGGTGCGGGCCTTGGCGCTTGCCTGCGCGCGCTTAGCGGTCTCGATCGCCTTGCTGACCTGTGCGACCTCCTCGCTCTGCTGCTGCTGGATCGCGTAGTTCGTGGTGGCCTGGTCGAGGAAGGTGTCCGGGTTGGACGACTGGGTGAAGGCCAGCGCCGAGGCGAGCCCACCCGCCATGTAGGTGCTCTGGGCGAGCAGGGTGGCCTTCGTGCGTCGCTCGGCCAGCTGTGACTCACTGACGGCGAGGGTCTTCTTCGCGCTCTCCGCGGCGCGCTGCGCCTGCTTGAGCTTGACCCGCCCGCCGTTGTACTGCTCGGTGAGCGTCTCGATCTCGGTGTGCAGCTTCTCCGCCTGCTTGGCGAGCTCCTGCAGACTCGGCTTCGGCTCCGCGGTCGCGGCGAAGGGGGCGCCGAGGAACAGGGAGGCGAAGGCGAGCCCGGCGATCACCACCTTGTACCGCGGCCTGCGCACCCGGTGTTCTCGATGGCGGGCGTTCCCGCCCGCGCTCTCTCTCCCACGGTTGCGCGTGCGCTTCACCAACAGGCTCCTCTCTCGGCCGCCTACCGGGTTAGCTGACGGGTTCGGGCCGAGGCAGCCCTACCGAGGCGCCGGTGGCACATCGGATTCACCCCGGGGGACGGCTGGAGGGTGGGTCCCCGGTTCCCCGAGTCGGGGATTCGGCGGCGCAGCACTTTACGGGTGCTGACATCGAGGACGGACATTAGTGCAATTGGCGGTTCATGCTCAACCAGAACTGTGAAGCCGGTGGAGCTTTCGCAACTGAAATGTCACGGTCGGGTCACGCAATTTCATGATCGACATATGTGTCGTGCCGGGCGTCCGCCTTTCCCGGCGTCGGGGCGGAGATTCTCGCAGGTCCGGGCCTTTGGGTGGGGCCGGTCGGGGCGAGCTCGCCGGGCGGCCTCCCGGGGCGCGAAGAGGACGGTGGGAGTCATCCGGTGGACCCCGCGAACGAGATAAGGGCAGGCCGTAAACAAGCGGTGACGAGGACGTACTCTGATCAGTCATGGAGCAGGTTGCGCAGCAGTCCCCGGTGCGGGCCGTACCCGGCCGGGACGAGGTTTCCCCGGAGATCCCGGAAGGGGAGCCGGTGGCGGTCTCCGGCGACGTCCCGGGAGGATCGTCGGCGGAGATCACGGTGCGCCGGGCCAGGACGCCGGACGTCCGCGCCATCCGCCGCCTGGTCGACACCTACGCCGGAGCGGGGCCGCGCCTGCTGGAGAAGGCGACCGTCACCCTTTATGAGGACATCCAGGAGTTCTGGGTGGCCGACGTGGCGGGAAAGGTCGTTGGCTGCGGAGCACTGCACGTCCTGTGGGAGGACCTGGCCGAGATTCGCACGGTCGCCGTCGACCCCGACTGCCGGGGTATGGGAATCGGCCACCGGATCGTCTCCCGTCTCATCGGCGTCGCCGGAGACCTCGGACTGCGCAGGGTCTTCTGTCTCACCTTCGAGATCGATTTCTTCGCGAGGCACGGATTCAGGCAGATCCAGGGCACACCCGTCGCGCCGGAGGTCTACGCGGAACTTCTCGCCTCCTATGACGAAGGTGTGGCAGAGTTCCTTGATCTGGAGCACGTCAAGCCGAACACCTTGGGAAACACCCGGATGCTGCTCCATCTGACACCGCGGGGCGACTAGTTTGACCGTGGTGCTGACTGATCGGAAAGGTGACTGTTGTTACCTATGTCGATACGTTGTGCACCAGCAAGCATGTGAGTCTGACATGTGCCACATGCGCAGTCGAAGTGAGGTGACGCGGTGAGCACCGGACAGCCACCGTATCCGCAGGATGATCCCGAGCGCGACCGCACACCGTCGGGGCATCCGCAATACGGACAGAACGCGGGTCGGGCCCCCGGAGAACTCGATCCCGATGTGACAGTCGTGGGATATCGATCGGAGGCCTCACAGCCGAACACCGGCCCTGGGCAGACCCAGCCCGGGTACGGCCAGCAGCAGGGCTACGGCCAGCAGGCCGCCCAGCCCGGCTACGGCCAGGCTGACTACGGTCAGCAGCAGGGCTACGGCCAGCAGGCCGCCCAGCCGGGTTACGGCCAGCAGGGCGGGACGGGTGCCTACGGGCAGCCCGACTACGGCCAGCAGCCTGATTACGGTCAGCAGCAGGGCTACGGCCAGCAGGCCGCCCAGCCCGGCTACGGCCAGCAGGCCGCGCAACCGGGCTACGGCCAGCAGGCCGCCCAGCCGGGTTACGGCCAGCAGGGCGGGACGGGTGCCTACGGGCAGCCCGACTACGGCCAGCAGCCTGATTACGG
>NZ_JBIAVG010000014.1:0-81710 GCF_042893955.1 Streptosporangium sp. NPDC001559 | reverse complement strand
CGGGTCAGCAGCAGGGCTACGGCCAGCAGGCCGCTCAGCCCGGCTACGGCCAGGCTGACTACGGTCAGCAGCAGGGGTACGGTCAGCAGCAGGGTTACGGCCAGCAGGCCGCTCAGCCCTCCTACGGCCAGGACTACGGCCAGCAGGCGGCCCAGCCGTCCTACGGTCAGCAGCCTTCCTACGGGCAGCCCGACTACGGCCAGCAGGGCTACGGTCAGCAGCCCGGTTACGGTGCCCAGGCGTCCATGTACGGCCAGGGGTACGGTCCCCAGGGGGTCACGCCCCCCGGTGCGCCGGCTCCGCTGGCCGAGTGGTGGCAGCGTCTGGTGGCGAGGATGATCGACGGCATCATTCTGGCGATCCCCACGGTGATCCTCAGCCTTGTGCTCGCGGCGATCCTTATCACCAACGGTGGGTTCGACCTTGAGAGCGGCGTGATCACCCAGCCCTCGGGGTACGCCCTGTCGACTTTCCTGACCACCATCATCGCCGGTCTGATCTATGTCGCCTATGAGTTCCTGATGTTGCGGCAGAACGGTCAGACCGTCGGCAAGATGGTCATGGGTATCAAGGTCGTCCGGGTGGGAGGCGCTCTGCAGGGCGGTCTCTCCCCCGATGTCGCCATCAAGCGGGCGGGTGTCTCCTACGGCCCCTACGCGCTGAGCGGCATTCCGCTGGTCGGATTCGTGCTCAACATCTTCACTCTGGTGAACGTGCTCTGGCAGCTGTGGGACAAGCCCCTGAAGCAGTGCCTGCACGACAAGGTCGCCGCGACGGTGGTCGTCAAGACCAAGTAGTCGCGGGAAAAGGGACCGGCGGGTTGAACCGCCGGTCCCTTTTCGTGTCCGTGTCCCGGCGCGCCGGGTTTCGTGTGCGCGTCCTCGTGTGACGGGAAACACGCCGGAGGGCGTGCCCGGTAACGAGGACCCCTCAGGACGCGATGGAAGCGCAAACCCATTCGAGGTGGCACGAGGAGCGTTATGGCCGTCCACCCCCTCCCTCGCCGACAAACGCCGTGCGCCACGGACGTCACGGTGCCCCCACCCCCAAGGGCCGCGGGATGAACAACTACGCCGTGCGGTCTTTGGACAGCCGTCCACACGACCTTATGGGGCCCCAAAGGGAGAACGCGCGCCGCGGGGAGTTCGCGGACAGACGGCCGAATGGATCGAGACAGGGGGAGGGCACCCTCCCGGCCGGCGTCGACTTCGCGTCCCCCAAGGGATTGTCCTGCCACCCGACTTCCCCTTCCCGAGGCTTCTTAGCGATGGCTCAGGAGGCGTCCTGGTGTCACATGGTTGTTACGGAGTCCGCTCCTGTTTGGTGGTTATAAGGTCTACGACTATGTCCTAGATGCCAGACAAGGACGTACTCTTGGTAAGAAAACAAGGAAGATCCGTCTTCTTCTGTCGGTGGAGTCGCACCACGGCCCCCCGCAACATGAAGAGGGCAACTATCCATATGGGTGTTCTTCGCACCGGGGGCATTGTCGGCGGTGAACCCGTCCGAGGTGATCTCCGGCTTCGTGGAGAGCCCGTTTGATCTTCCCTTCCAGACCCCTCACCAGGGGCTACGTGAGCAGGAGGCCGTACGGCTCCGCAGTCGCCGAGCCGGGACCGCAATGGTTTTCCGGTGGAGTGATCATCACAAGATCGCCCTGCCGGTTTTTCCCTCCGGCTTTACGGAGCGCAACCGGTAAGGCGGCTGGAGAGAAGCATTAAGGTAGTGGGCGGCAGGTCTGTCTGCCCCAGTGACACCCACCGACCGCAGGTGACGCTATGGTCATCCGTGGACGGAACCGGACCGATCGAGCGCGTCCTCCCAGCGTGGCCCGGGTTGTCGCAGGCAAAATTTCCATGGTCTCCGAAAGTTACCCACGGTGCGGAGCGAGGACGAATGAACGAGGTATTGTCCGCGTTGATACCCCCGGTGGTCGTCGGCGGGGCCTTCATCTACGGAGTTGTCAAGCTTCTTCGGAGTGAAGCCGTCGGCCGTCGCCCGGCAAAACGACGGGATCAGGTCGAGTCGCAGAACGGTTGATCACTCCCTGGGCTCGCGGGGCGACGAGAATCGCCGGGCTCCTGGAATTGCCGCTCTCCGATTGCGGGTATATGTTTAGCTAGCGAATGAAACAATACTCCGCGAAAGGATTGCGTAGATGGCCAAGCAGATCCAGGAGATACTCATCGACGACCTCGATGGGGGCGAGGCCAATGAGACCGTCGCCTTCGCGATTGACGGCACCAGCTATGAGATTGACCTCAGCGACGTAAACGCGAAGAAGCTCCGCGACTCCCTGTCGCCTTTCGTGCAGAGCGCCCGTCGTTCCGGTGCTCTGGCTCCTCGCCGTCGTCGTGCGGGTGGTACCCGGGCACTCACGAGAGAGAAGAGCGCCGACATCCGGGCGTGGGCCAAGTCCCACGGCCTCAACGTCAGCGAGCGCGGTCGAATCGCCTCCAAGATCGTCGAGCAGTACGAAGCGGCTCACTAGATCGTTGAATCATGCGGTTATGGCGGCCACGGTGGGGTCCGGTGGCGGCCATGACCGCATGACGCGTTTGAGCGGCCGATAAACGTCGTTCGCTTGCGGCGTATCGGGAACATCGCACCCCCCGCAAGTAGTTGGATGGAGGGTGAACGCCCTGCTCTCGGGGAACGTCTTCTGCGTAGAGCGGTCGCCGGGTCGGGGCTACCATGCGGGATGACAGGGCCCGGATATCCCGGACCTGCCTGACCGCTCTGTGAGGAGCGACGAGATGTTCGAGAGGTTCACCGACCGCGCACGGCGGGTTGTCGTCCTGGCCCAAGAAGAGGCCCGGATGCTCAACCACAACTACATCGGTACGGAGCACATTCTTCTTGGCTTGATCCATGAAGGTGAAGGCGTTGCCGCCAAGGCTCTGGAGAGCCTCGGCATCAGTCTTGAAGGTGTGCGTCAGCAGGTCGAGGAGATCATCGGCCAGGGGCAGTCTGCGCCGTCGGGGCACATTCCCTTCACCCCGCGTGCGAAGAAGGTCCTTGAGCTGTCGCTCCGCGAGGCCTTGCAACTGGGACACAACTACATCGGCACCGAGCACATCCTGCTCGGCCTCATCCGTGAGGGCGAGGGTGTCGCCGCACAGGTGCTGGTGAAGCTGGGCGCGGATCTCAACCGCGTCAGGCAGCAGGTCATCCAGTTGCTCCACGGTTACCAGGGCAAGGAGCCGGCCGCCTCGGGCGGTCCGCAGGAGACGGCGCCGTCGACCTCCCTTGTGCTGGACCAGTTCGGCCGCAACCTGACCCAGGCCGCCCGCGAGGGCAAGCTCGACCCGGTCATCGGCCGGGACAAGGAGATCGAGCGGGTCATGCAGGTCCTGTCCCGCAGGACCAAGAACAACCCCGTCCTGGTCGGCGAGCCCGGCGTCGGCAAGACCGCCGTCGTCGAGGGCCTGTCGCAGAAGATCGTCAAGGGCGAGGTTCCGGAGACGCTCAAGGACAAGCAGCTCTACACCCTCGACCTGGGCGCCCTGGTCGCGGGCTCGCGCTACCGCGGTGACTTCGAGGAGCGCCTGAAGAAGGTGCTCAAGGAGATCCGCACCCGGGGCGACATCATCCTGTTCATCGACGAGCTGCACACGCTCGTCGGCGCGGGCGCCGCCGAGGGCGCGATCGACGCCGCCAGCATCCTCAAGCCGATGCTGGCCCGTGGTGAGCTGCAGACCATCGGCGCGACCACGCTCGACGAGTACCGCAAGCACCTGGAGAAGGACGCCGCGCTTGAGCGCCGCTTCCAGCCGATCCAGGTGGCCGAGCCCAGCCTCAGCCACACGATCGAGATCCTCAAGGGCCTGCGCGACCGTTACGAGGCCCACCACCGGGTCTCCATCACCGACGGCGCCCTGGTCGCCGCCGCTCAGCTCGCCGACCGCTACATCAGCGACCGGTTCCTGCCGGACAAGGCGATCGACCTCATCGACGAGGCCGGCTCGCGCATGCGCATCCGCCGCATGACCGCGCCGCCGGACCTGCGTGAGTACGACGAGAAGATCGCCAATGTGCGGCGCGACAAGGAGTCCGCGATCGACGCGCAGGACTTCGAGAAGGCCGCGGCGCTGCGCGACCAGGAGAAGCAGCTCCAGCTCAAGCGGGAACGCCGCGAGAAGGAGTGGAAGGCCGGCGACATGGACGTCGTGGCCGAGGTCACCGAGGAGCTCATCGCCGAGGTCCTGGCCACCGCCACCGGCATCCCGGTCTTCAAGCTCACCGAGGAGGAGTCCCAGCGACTGCTCCGCATGGAGGACGAGCTGCACAAGCGGATCATCGGCCAGGACGACGCCATCAAGGGTCTGTCCCGCTCGATCCGCCGCACCCGCGCCGGTCTGAAGGACCCGCGTCGCCCGGGTGGCTCGTTCATCTTCGCCGGTCCCTCCGGTGTCGGTAAGACGGAGCTGTCCAAGTCGCTCGCCGAGTTCCTCTTCGGGGACGAGGACGCGCTGATCATGCTGGACATGTCCGAGTTCATGGAGAAGCACACCGTCTCCAGGCTGTTCGGCTCGCCTCCCGGCTACGTCGGATACGAGGAGGGCGGTCAGCTCACCGAGAAGGTGCGGCGCAAGCCGTTCTCCGTGGTCCTCTTCGACGAGATCGAGAAGGCGCACCCGGACATCTTCAACTCGCTGCTGCAGATCCTGGAGGACGGTCGTCTGACCGACGCCCAGGGCCGGGTGGTCGACTTCAAGAACACCGTCATCATCATGACGACCAACCTCGGTACCCGTGACATCTCCAAGGGCATCGGGGTCGGGTTCGCGAAGGCCAACGACAACGAGTCCAACTACGACCGGATGAAGGCCAAGGTGCAGGAGGAGCTCAAGCAGCACTTCCGGCCCGAGTTCCTCAACCGTGTCGACGACATCGTGGTCTTCCACCAGCTCACGCCGAAGGAGATCATCAAGATCGTCGATCTGATGCTCGCCCAGGTGGCGCTGCGCCTGAAGGACCGCGACATGGGCCTCGAGGTCTCCGACGACGCCAAGCAGCTGCTGGCCGACCGTGGTTACGACCCGGTCATGGGTGCCCGTCCGCTGCGTCGTACGATCCAGCGCGAGCTGGAGGACATGCTGTCGGAGAAGATCCTGTACGGCGAGCTCCGGCCCGGCCAGATCGTCAAGATCGGCATCGAGGGCGAGGGCGACAACGCCACCTTCACCTTCGTCGGTGAGGCCGCGCCCACGGACCGCGTCCCGGACTCGGCCGCCGCCATCGCGGAGCCGATCCAGCACTAGGCCGGACGGTCTCCGGGGCTCCGTCCCCGAAGGACCGGCAGGTCAGAGAACTGAAGCAGACCCCGTCGTGAGACATCACGGCGGGGTCTGCTCATTTGTTATACAAGGAGGTGTCCTACCACCAAAGGTAGTACTACACTCTGTAGAGTGAGCCTGGCCAAGGCTCACCAAGTGAGCCACACATCGTGCTTTCCGCGGCGAGATCGCCTTCCGGGGTCAGCCGCGCGGCGTACCGGTGAATCACCTGCAGAGGTGACGCGGTGACCGGCCTCCGCGCGGGATGCTCGGCCCACCAGGCCGGGTCCCAGGACCACCTGACCGAAAGCACCACACGCTTGGAGGCATCGGATGCGTTTGCGACACCAGGACGGGACTCTCGTTCACCTGTCCTACAACGCGGGCGTCCATCCCGCTGAGGACCTGGAGAACCTGATCGCCCACCTGACCAGGTACGCCGTTCCGGTGCGCAAGCGCCTCGGTGTCGGGCGGATGGGCGTGGGACTCTGGCTCTCCCCGAGCGTGGCCGACCACCTCATCGCCGACCGGATCGAACTGGTCCGCCTGCGCCGTTCCCTGGAGGAGCGCGGCCTGGAGGTCGTCAGCCTCAATGGCACCGGCGGCCGCAACCAGGAAAGTCCCGGCCCCGACTGGGCCAAGCCCGAGCGGTACCGCTACACGATGTCCCTGGCCAAGATCCTGGCCTTCCTGCTTCCGGACGACGTCCAGTTCGGCAGCATCTCCACCATCCCCATCGGCTGGCGCCGTGACTGGCCCGCCGACCTGCACGCCATAGCGGCCCGCCGCCTCGAACGGCTCTCCCGCGAACTGCGCGGCCTTTACAGCGTCACCGGCAAGACGGTCAGGGTCGGCTTCGAGCCTTGGCCCGGCTGTGTACTGGAGACCACCAAGCAGGCCCTCGAACGCGTGGGCGGCATCGACTCCGAGCACCTCGGCGTCTGCCTTGACGCCTGCCACCTCGCGGGCGGCGCGGAGCAGCCGGAGGACGCCCTGCGCGGCCTGGCCGCCGCGGGTGCCCCGGTCGTCAAGCTCGGCCACGTCCACAACCACTTCGGCGACGCCTGCCAGGAACTCCCCAGCACCCGTTCCGTGCTTGAGGACACCCTCACCGCGATGCTCTCCGGCGCGGTGAACGGCACGGCTCACATCGAGGTCGAAACCCACGGCCTGGCCGTACCGCTGCGCGCCAAGGGGCCGGGCGCCCTGGTCAACATGATCGCCGAGGAACTCGACTGGGCCAGGACAAACCTGACGGCACTGGGTCTGACACTGGCTGCGTAGCCTATGGCGCCGCCTGCGGCGTCGCGGGTTGTGTCTCTTTGCGCCGCCTTCGGCGTCGCGGGCTTGGACGCCCTGAGTCGGTGCTTTCCCTCGTCGTTCGTCCGCTGCGCTCCCTCACTCCTCAGTCCAAGCACCGACGCGCCCAAGCCATGTCTCTTTGCGCCGCCTTCGGCGGCGCGGGCTTGGGCGCTTTCGGGTCGGTGTCTTCCCTCGTCTCTCCGTCGCTTCGCTCCTGCGTTCCTCAGTCCAGACACCGACGCGCCCAAGCCGACACTCCCCATGCTTGGCACCGGTAAAGCACAAGCAAAGCCCCTCACTCCTGGTGCCGGGGAGTTCGGTCAGTCTTTCCGAGTCAGGTAGAGGCAGCCTCTCGGCGTGTCTGAATCCAGGGTTTCTTGGGCTTTCAGCTCAGCCATGCGCTCCTTTCCACGTGGGGGCTTCAGCTGCGCGATGGGTTCCGGGCGAGGGTCGCGTGGGTTGCTTCAGCGGGCTGGAGCGCGGTGAGCATCGGGAGAGGGAGCGGCTACGGCGGCGTGCCGTACGAGACGGGGGTTGGTCGCGGAGGAGGGTGGATGGTCTGGCCGGCGCAGAAAGGGGCCGGGACCACGCGCGCCCGTCAGGCCGGAGGCCTGAGGAACCAGGACTCAGCCATGCAGGCCGGCCGGACCAGCGCCACCCCCTTGGCGTGAACGGTGGTCGGTGAAGGTAGCCGTCCTTCGGCAGTGATCACGTCGAGTCGGCGATCACCCTCGGCGCGAACGTCGGTAGGTGAAGGCGGTCGTCCTTCGGTGGGGGCCGGTTGTCAGCTTCGGTGTGAGCGGCGAGAACCGGGGCGGAGCCGGGAAAAGCCCGCAGCTCGGCCCGGGGTAAGTCGTGGGCCTGTGGCATAGGCAGCGGGCACTGGGGCGTGGGGTTGGGGGAAACACATGGTGAGGGCCCAGGCGTGAGCTGAGAGAAGTGGGGCGTGAAGCCTATGAGGCGAACGGCGGGTGCCGGGGTGAGGGTCGAGAGATTTCGTGGCCTGGGCGCTGGGGACGGGACCGCCGCAAGTGTGGAAAGAACACGCCAGGAGAAGGCCGGAAAAGCCTACGGGTGAGAACCGGGAAAACCGGTCTGGATGGTGTGAATCGAGAGAATCCGAAGCGGGCGGCGATGTCTCGTCAGGGAAAGTCCTGAAGAAGTAAACGGGTCGGAAAAGCCGCAGTATGGCCATGAAATCTCAAGATGTGAGCCCCGAGAAACCGCGCTACAAAAGCCCCGGAAAACTGTAGTGGGGGGAAAGGGCAGGTCAGCGGAGGTGGAAGACAGCCTTGTGGCTCTTGAGGTCGGGAGTGCGGACCATGGCCACGTAGGTTCCGGCCTTGGCGGCGGGGCGCTGGGCTGAGCAGTCACTACCGGAGCGGTGCCGGTTCCAGTCGATCTGCCGGACGTACGGGATGCCCCGGTCGAGTCGGCGAATCTCCTGGGCCTCTCCGCTGACGCAGTCGGCGGACGACCAGATCCGGTCGTCGCCCGAGGTGATGCGGACCTCAAGCGCCCGCGCCCCCACGTTGGCGGTGCACATCACCTTGTTGGTGTTCACCAGCGTGACGATGAACTGGGGCCGACTGCCCCCGGGGTAGACCTCGCTCCGTCCGCGTATGTCCAGGACCAGGTCGGACGGGTCGCAGGTCTGCCCGGGACGCCTGATCTGGACCTTGGGCTTCGCCTTGACGACGGCGGCCTTCGGGGAGGGGGTGGCCCCGGGAGGTCGCGAGGAGGGAGGCGTCGGGGTGATCGTCACCGCGGGCAGAAGCGCCAGGACCGGATCCGGTGACGGGGACCCGGTGGCCGTGCCGTTCGCCCGGGGGTCGTCGTCCTGTCCGCCTGCCGAGCAGGCCCATGCCACCAGGGCGACCACCATGAGCACACCGAGGAGCGCGACCATCCGCCGCCGCCAGTAGACGTCCACTCCTATATCACTACGGAAAGTGTCCGGATCCATACGCACAGTATGGTGACTCTCCATGGGTCGTGAGGGGCGACCCGCCGCTCTGGTCGTCGTTTCGGAGGACGGGGTCCGGCGAAGGCGGCGAAGCACGTCCGGAACGGCACTATCGTCGGAGAGTGCCCGAGTCGAACCTCCTGTTGGAGCCTGTCCTCTCCTGGTACGCCGACAACGCGCGTGACCTTCCATGGCGGGCCGAGGCCGCCTCCCCCTGGTCGATCCTGGTCAGCGAGATCATGCTGCAGCAGACTCCGGTGGTCAGGGTGCTTCCCATCTGGACGGAGTGGATGGAACGCTGGCCGACGCCCGCGGCCCTGGCCAAGGAGCCGCCGGGCGAGGCCGTACGGCACTGGGGGCGTCTCGGGTATCCACGGCGTGCCCTCAATCTTCACGCCTGCGCCAGGGCGATCACCGACGAACACGGCGGGGAGGTGCCCTCCGACCACGCGACCCTGCTGACGTTGCCCGGTATCGGCGAGTACACCGCCGCCGCGGTGGCCAGTTTCGCCTTCCAGGGGCGATACGCCGTGCTGGACACCAACGTGCGCAGGGTCCTCGCGCGGGCGGTGCGGGGGGAGGAGTATCCCCCGAAGGCCACCACGCCCGCCGAGCGCAAACTCGCCGCCTCACTGCTGCCCGGGGAGGAGGACGCCCCGGTCTGGGCGGTGGCCGTGATGGAACTCGGCGCCCTGGTCTGTACGGCTCGCGCCCCCCGCTGCGCCGACTGCCCGGTCGTCGGTCTGTGCGCCTGGCGGCTGGCGGGCAAACCGCCCTACGAGGGACCGGCGCGTAAGGGGCAGACCTACGCGGGTACGGACCGTCAGTGCCGGGGGCGGCTGCTGGCCGTGCTCCGCCAGGCTCACGAGCCCGTCCCCAAGGACGCTCTCGACGTGGTCTGGGACGACGCCCCGCAGCGGGAGCGCGCGCTGGACGGCCTGGTCGCCGACGGGCTGGCGGAGGTCCTCGACGACGGGACCTACCGCCTTCCCGCCTGAGATCGCCGAGGCACGCACCGGCATGAAAGGCCGGTCAGACGTAACGTTCCAGGATGGACGACTCGGCCAGGCGGGACAGGCCCTCGCGGATGTGACGGGCTCTGGCCTCGCCGACGCCGCCGACCTCCTGCAGGTCGCCGATGCTGGCGGCCAGGAGCTTCTGCAGGCTGCCGAACTGGTCGACCAGGCGGTCGACGACCGTCACCGGCAGGCGGGGCACCTTGGCCAGCAGCCGGTAGCCACGGGGGCTGACCGGGCTTTCCAGGACGTCGGTGCCCGACTGGCCGAGCACGTGCGCGACGGCCGTCAGGTCGAGCAGGGCGTCGGAGGAGAGCTGGTCGAGGTCGTGCAGGGCGTCGGCGAAGCGGCGCGGACGTCGTGCCGAGGTGGGGAGGTAGTCGCGCACGATCAGCTCGCGGTCGCTCTCGGTCCCGGCGACCAGCTCGTTGAGCTGCAGGGAGAGGAGCCGGCCGTCGGTGCCGAGCTCGACCACGTAGCCGGCGATCTCGTTGGAGATGCGCCGGACCATCTCCAGGCGCTGGGCGACCACGGCCACGTCGCGGACGGTCACCAGGTCTTCGATCTCCAGGGCGGACAGTGTGCCCGAGACCTCGTCGAGCCGGAGTTTGTATCGCTCCAGAGTGGCCAGCGCCTGGTTCGCCTTCGACAGGATCACCGCCGACTCCTCCAGCACATGGCGGATGCCACCCAGGTAGAGGGCGATGATCCGCATGGACTTGCTGAGGGAGATCACGGGAAGGGACGTCTGCACGGCGACGCGCTGGGCCGTACGGTGCCGGGTGCCCGACTCGTCGGTGGGGATGGACGGATCGGGCATCAGGTGCACCGCAGCCCGGACGATCTTGTGGTCGCCGGAGTTCAGCACGATGGCGCCGTCCATCTTGGCCAGTTCGCGGAGTCGGGTGGCGGAGAACTCGACATCCAGCTCGAATCCGCCGCTGCAGATCGCCTCAACCGTGCTGTCGTAACCCAGCACGATGAGACCGCCGGTGTGGCCGCGAAGGATGCGTTCCAGGCCGTCGCGCAGCTCGGTGCCCGGCGCGACCGCGGCCAGGACACTTCTGCGGCGTTCGTCGAGTCCTTGTTCGTCGAGTCCTTTGTAGGTGGCTGCCACATGACCCCCGTGGTCCGCGTATAAGGTCTAGCTTACCGGCGAAGGTCCCCCCGAGTCCGGAATCACCGGATCGCCTCCTCTAAGTGACATGAGTGAGGGCGTCCCAGACGTTTTCCGCCTCGACGACATCGAAACCTGGCATGAAGGACGTGCCCCGGCCGCCGACCGGGACCAGGGTACGGTCGCCGTTGCGTCTCTTGCCCGAGTCGAGGGAGCCGGAGGGGACCAGGGCGCGGGTGAAGCCGAGCCGGGCGGCCTCCGACAGGCGGCGCCGTACGTCGCGGACCGGGCGGAGCTCACCGGCCAGGCCGACCTCGCCGAGCACGACCAGGCCGGGGGGCAGCGGTTTGTCCCCGGCGGCGCTGGCGACGGCGAGCATCACCGACAGGTCGACCGCGGGGTCGCTGAGCTTGATGCCGCCGACGGTCGCGGTGAACACGTCGCAGCCGCCGAGCTTGGCGTTGAGCCGTCGTTCGAGCACGGCGAGAACCATCGTCACCCGGTAGGTGTCGAGCCCGGAGGAGGAGCGGCGCGGCTGCTGGGCCTCGGTCCGCGCGACCAGGGCCTGGACCTCGGCGGGCAGCGGGCGGGTGCCCTCAAGGGTGACGGTCACGCACGTGCCGGGGACCGGGTCGTTGCGATGGGAGACGAACAGGCCGCTGGCGTCGGCGATGCCCTCGATGCCGTTCTCGTGCAGGTCGAAGCAGCCGACCTCGTCGACGGGACCGTACCGGTTCTTGATCGCGCGGACCATGCGGAGCCGGGAGTGGCGGTCGCCCTCGAAGTGGAGCACGACGTCGACCAGGTGCTCAAGCGTCCTGGGGCCCGCGATGGAGCCCTCCTTGGTGACGTGGCCGACCAGGACCGTGGACATGCCGCGCTCCTTGGCCAGTCTGATCACGTTTCCCGCGACCTCTCTGACCTGGGTGACACCGCCGGGGACGCCGGTGGCCAGGGTGGAGCCGATCGTCTGCACCGAGTCGACGACGAGCATGTCGGGCTGGACCTTCTCCACGTGGGCGACCAGCGCGGCCAGGTCGGTCTCGGCCGCGAGGTAGAGGCGGTCCTGGATCGCGCCGATCCGGTCGGCCCTGAGCCGCACCTGGGAGGCCGACTCCTCGCCGGTGATGTAGAGGACGGTCTGCTGGCGCGCGATCTTGGCCGCCGCCTCGAGCAGGAGGGTGGACTTGCCGATGCCGGGCTCTCCGGCGAGCAGCACGACCGCGCCGGGGACCAGGCCGCCGCCGAGCACCCGGTCGAGCTCGCCGACCCCGGTGCTGCGGGCCTGCGCCACCTCGGCCTTGACCTCGCCGATCGGGACGGCGGGGGCGGAGACGGCGCCCGCGGAGGCCACGTTGACGCCGCCGCGCGCGGCCTCCTCCTCGACCGTGCCCCAGGCCTGGCACTCGCCGCAGCGACCGACCCACTTGGCGGTCTGCCAACCGCACTCACCACAGCGATAGCCGACCCTCTTTGCCATGGCCGCGAGGCTACCGGTCCCGACCGACAACTTCACCCGTCGTGTCCCGGACGCTGGCGACGAGGCCGGCCATGCGCAGGCGGTCGGGTTCGTCGCGCGGGGTCTGCAGCAGGATCAGCGCGTCGGGCTCCTCGGCGGGGCGGAAGAGGGAGAAGATCAGCGTGATCGGCCCCTCGACCACGACGTCCCGGGTGGTCAGCGCGGCGACCGAGGGGCACCGCCACCAGTGGGTCAGGTCGGGACGGTCCCGTTCGAGCAGCGCGTAGACCTCCCCGGTGCGGACGTCGTCGAGGTACGGCCCCGCCTGGCGGCGGAACTGCTGGAACACGGTCATCGCCAGCGGTTCCCAGTCGAGCACCAGGGCCATGGCGTGGGGGTCGTTGGCCATGACCCACATGAGGTTGCGGCGTTCGGCGGGGATGAGCCCGGGGTCGCCCCACAGGGCGCCGTAGGCGTCGTTCCAGGCCAGCATGTCGAAGTGCCGGTCGAGCAGGAGGGCGGGCGAGAGCGGCCAGCTGTCCAGGACCGGGCGGACGCGCCCGGCGAGGCCGGGGTCGGTGGGAAGCGTGGGCGCGGCCAGCCCGGAGAGCGTCAGCACGTGGCGCAGTCCCTCGCCGTCGAGCCGCAGGGTCCTGGCGACGGCCTCGACGACCTGCCGCGAGGCGGAGACACGGCCCTGTTCGAGCCAGGTGTACCAGGCGATGCCGACTCCGGACAGGGTGGCGACCTCCTCCCGGCGCAGGCCGGGGGTACGGCGTCTGCCTCCGGGGTTCAGGCCGAGGTCACGGGGGTTCAGTCGCTCCCGGTGGGCCCGTAGGAAGATGCCCAGTTCGCGACGGGCGTCAGCGCTCACCCTGTGACCTCCGATATCAGCATAAATCGCTATCTGCCTGAGTTTATGAATTCCCCTCAATATCAGGGTGGAAAGGGTGTTCGGCCCTGTGGAATGTGGCAGGACGAGGTCGTATTATGATCAACTTTCGGTCGCCCGCCGTACCCGCGCGCGGGGCGAGACCGTCCGCGAACCCCCGTCGGGAACGCGGCTCCATGGGGCGGTTCCCCGTCCGTCGGATGCCGCCGCTCGGGGCGACCGCGGTCGTCTTCCTCACGGTCAGGTCGGTCCCAGGCGATCCCGTCACGGCCTTCCTCCGGCCCTCGGAGCCCGTGGTGAGCCGCCGGGAGGAGTTCGGCCCGGTCACGCAGGACGCGCCGTGGCCGTCCGCGGCCGACGATCGTGACCCGCGGGTCCCGTCCCCGTGGACCAGGGGGTTCGTCCGGCCACGGTCGTGGTTCCCGGACCTCACCGCCGTGACGGTGACCGGATGAGCCGGGCACCCTCCTGGGGAGTGACGCTGCCGCTGCCGGGCATTCCGCTGGCCGCCCACAGGCACATCGTCGAACGCCTGCCCGACCTCGGCTTCTCCGACGTGTGGACCGCCGAGGGCGGCGGCTACGACGCCTTCACGCCGCTGGCGCTGGCCGCCGCCTGGTCCTCCCGGGTACGGCTGGCCACCGGGATCGTCCCGGCGCAGACCAGGGGCCCGGCCGTACTGGCCCAGCACGCGGCCACGCTCGCCGAGGTGGCGCCGGGGCGGGTCGTGTTCGGCGTCGGCTCCTCGGTCCCCGCCCATGTCAGCGACATCAACGGCATCCCGTTCACCGAGCCGTTCAAACGGACCCGTGACGTGGTGCGCTTCCTCAAACGGGCGCTCAGGGGCGAGTACGTCACCGGCCCCTTCGACACCTTCGAGATCACCGGTTACCGGCTGCCGTGGGTCCCCGCCGAACCGCCGAAGGTGATCGTGGGCGCGCTGCGTCCCGGGATGCTCAGGATGGGCTTCCAGGAGGGCGACGGCGCGATCTCCAACCTGCTGTCCGCCTCGGACGTGCCCAAGATCGTCGAGGCGGTCGGGCCGCAGCCTCCGGGCAAGGAGCTGGTGGTCAAGGTGTTCGTCTGCCCCTCCGACGACCCCGCCTTCGTACGGCGCGCCACCCGGCCCTTCCTGGCCTGGATCCTCAACCGTGAGCCGTACCGGCGTTTCCAGGAGTGGCTCGGCAGGGGGGAGGCGCTGGCCGAGGCCCACCGGCTGTGGGACGCCGGGGACGCCGAGGGCGCGGCACGGGCCCTGCCGGGGGAGGTCGTGGACGAGCTGTTCGTCAACGGAACCCCCGAGGAGTGCCGGGAACGGATCGCGAGGTTCGACCATCCCGGGGTCACCTCCCTGCAGCTGTACGTCTCCCCGCCGCCCGGTGTCGCGGGCGATCCGGAGGCGGTGCTGCGGGTCCTGGGGCGGCTCGGCCCACGCTGAGTCGTGGGGTCCTTCCCGATGATCACCGGGAAGGACCCCACGGGCTCAGATGTGGCCTTCGAGCTCGGCCAGGAGCAGGCGCTTGGGCTTGGCGCCCACGATCTGCCTGACGACCTCGCCGTCCTTGTATAGGTTGAGCGTGGGCAGACCGAGCACGCCGTACCTGGCGCTGATCTCGGGGTGGTCGTCGGAGTTGATCTTGGCGATCGTGACACGGTCGCCGTACTCGGCGTCGATCTCGTCGAGGACCGGCGCGATCATGCGGCACGGCGGGCACCACTCGGCCCAGAAGTCGACCAGGACGGGCTTGTCGCTCTCCAGCACCTGTTCTGCGAAGTTCTCCGCGGTCAGGGTGATCATTTCTACTCCCGTTTCGTCAGCACGCATCCGGGGCAGGCCGTGGACAACTGTCCGGCGACCTCGGCCCTTCGGACCAGTAGCGCGCGGATCTCGTCGTCGATCTCGGCCAGCTTGCGCCGGTAGACCTCGACGGACTCGGGGCAGTCGGCCCCCGACTCGTGCCCGGCCCGAAGGCAGGCCACGAACGGCTTGGCGTCCTCCAGGGTGAACCCGACCGTGAGCAGCGACCTGATCTCGGTGACGAGCTTGAGATCCGCCTCGCTGTACTCCCGGTAGCCGTTCGCCGTCCGCCTGGCCCTGATCAGCCCCTGCTGCTCGTAGTAGCGCAGCGCCCTGGGGCTGACCCCGGCCCGTCTGGCGAGCTCCCCGATCCGCATCCGGTCCTCCTTACGGCGCCACGGTAAACGTTGACGTCAGTGTCAGGGTCAAGCCCCGGACCGGGGGAGCGCATTCCCGGCGAGGTCAGAACCGCTTCCAGCGCAGGAGGTTGGGGTATTCGAGCTCCGCTCCGGACGTCTCCGCGATGGCCCGTGCCGCGACCTCCGGGGTGAACTCGATGCGGAGCACGGCTTCGAGGTCGGCACGGCGCTCGAAGGCCATGCGCAGGTCGAGGGGCTGGGTGTGCCAGCCGTTGCGCCGCCAGAACTCCTCGACGGAGGCGGCGGAGTAGGACGGGAGCGAGGCGCTGAACCAGCGGCCGAACGCGCCGCGGGTGGCGTCCAGGTCGATGACGAAGGCCGTGCCGCCGCGCCGTACGACCCGGGACAGCTCCTTCAGGCCGGGTTCGCAGCCGGGACCGAAGAAGTAGGCCCAGCGGGCGACGGCCACGTCGGCCGAGGCGTCGGGGAGCGGCAGGTCCTGGGCGGTTCCCCGGCGCACGTCCACGTTCGGCAGGGCGCGGCAGCGGCGTCTGGCCAGCTCGACCAGGTCGTCGTGCGGCTCGACGCCGACCACCCGGGCGGCCCGCGCGGACAGGGACGGCAGGTGGTAGCCCGTCCCGCAGCCGATGTCCACGACCGTCGCGCCGGTCAGCGGCCTGACGGCGGCCATCGCGGCGTCGGCGATCCCCTCGGGATCGACGGCGCGGTTCTCCAGCTCGTAGATCTGCGGGGTGTTCCAGATGTTCGGGCTGGGAATGGCGCCCTTGGCAAACCGCGGCATGCCCCAACCGTAGCGACGGCGCCCGGGTGATCCGCGCCACGTCAAGCGGACGGTACTCCATCGTTCCCCGAGCGCGCTTAGGCTGGCAACGTGAGTGAGAGAACCGACGGCGGTAGGGGGACCCGCTCACGCGAGCTCTGGCCGGGAGGCGAGGAATCCGTATGAGCGTTACCCGAGCATCCACCGCGAAGATCGCCCTGTCCACGGCGTCGGTGTACCCGGAACGCACCCCTGACGCCTTCGAGCTGGCGGCCCGGCTGGGATACGACGGCGTCGAGATCATGGTCGGCGCCGACCCGGTCAGCCAGGACGTCGACGTGCTCGAACGGCTCAGCGACCACTACCAGCTGCCGATCCTGGCGATCCACGCGCCGTGTCTGCTGGTCACCCAGCGGGTGTGGGGCAAGGATCCGTGGGTCAAGCTCCAGCGGGCGCAGCGGGCCGCGGAGCGGGTCGGCGCCAGGACGGTCGTGGTGCACCCGCCCTTCCGCTGGCAGCGTGACTACGCCCGCGAGTTCGAGGTCGGCCTGGCGAGGATGCGCGACGAGACCGACGTGGTCTTCGCAGTCGAGAACATGTTCCCGTTGAAGGCCAGGGGCAACGAGGTGGTCCCCTACTCTCCCGGCTGGAACCCGATCGACTACGACTTCCCCCAGGTCACCCTGGACCTGTCGCACACCGCGGTCTCGGGCACCGACGCCAGGGAGATGTTCAGCAAGCTCGGCGACAGGCTGGCCCACCTGCACCTGGCCGACGGGCTCGGGGTGGCCAACAAGGACGAGCACCTGGTCCCCGGGCGGGGCAACCAGCCGTGCGCGGAGATCCTGGAGCGCATGGCGGGCAACGGCTACGACGGCCTCGTCGTGCTGGAGATCAACACGCGCAAGGCGGGCGGCCGTACCGAGCGGATCGACGACCTCGCCGAGGCGCTGGCCTTCGCGCGGCGGCACCTGGCCCCCTCGCACGCGTCGGGGGCGAAGGGCTCGGGAACGGCGGGCTCGAAGGGGTGACCGATCAGCAGTCCCCCGCGGAACAGGACACCGAGCGGGGCGCGGGCCGTACGGTTCCCGCAGAGCGGAACGCCGGACAGGGCGCGGGCCGTACGGCGGGCGGGCGGCGCCTCGGGCGCAGGCCGGGGTCTGCCGACACGCGTGGGCAGATCCTCGCGGCGGCCCGTGAGACCTTCGCGGAGAAGGGCTTCGACAAGGCGACGGTGCGGGGCATCGCCCGGCGGGCCGAGGTCGATCCGGCGCTGGTCCACCACTACTTCACCAGCAAGGAGGGCATGTTCGTCGCGGCGATGGAGCTGCCGATCGACCCCGAGGAAGTGGTCCCCATGCTGCTGGCCGGGCCGCGTGAGGAGGCGGGGGAACGGCTTGCCGAGTTCGTGCTGACGATGACCTCGCACGCCCAGGCGCGTCAGCCGTTGCTCGCGCTGGTCCGCACGGCGATGACCAACGAGCAGATGGCCACCCTGATCCGTGAGTTCATGACGCACGCCCTGGTCGACAGGGTGGCGCAGGCGCTGGACATCCCCCCGATCAGGATGGAGCTGGCCTTCGCGCAGATGTTCGGCGTGGTGCTGGCCCGTTACGTGCTCAGGCTGGAGCCGATCGCCTCGGTCGACGTCAAGGAACTGGTCGAGCTGCTCGCGCCCACGATCCAGGGGTATCTCGACCCCGTGTCCTGATGCGGTCCGGTGGACAGATTATTGTTCTACAGGACAGGTTGACCGTATGGTGGCCATGGTCGTCGTGTGTCGCCGTCCGTCGTACGGCATCGCGGCGGCGCGGGACGATCCGTCGCAACCGTGGACGGGCCGCGGTCGTACGCCTGACAGCCACCGCCGTCTGTGGGAGGACCCGTGCTCTGGGTAGCGATCATCGGGCTGATCATGACCGCCGTCGCGCTCGCGCTCGCCGCGCGTCGTGTGTTGTTCCTCTACAAACTCGCCACCGTGGGAGCACCGGCCCCCGAGCGGATCGAGTACGCCAGGGACAACGTGGGCACCGAGATCAAGACGCAGCTCGTCGAGGTCTTCGGCCAGCGGAAACTGCTGAAGTGGACCACCTCGGGCACCGCCCACTTCTTCGTCATGTGGGCCTTCTTCATCCTGGCGACCGTCTACCTGGAGGCGTACGGCACGCTGATCCAGGGCGCGATCACCGGGACGCCCGACTTCCACATCCCGCTCATCGGGACCTGGCCGGTGCTCGGCTTCCTGCAGGACTTCATCGCGGTCGCGGCCCTGGTCGGCCTGGTCGTCTTCGCGGTCATCAGGGTGAGGAACTCGCCGAAGAAGCTGGGCCGCAAGTCCCGTTTCTCCGGTTCGCACCTCGGCGGCGCCTGGCTCGTCCTCTTCATGATCTTCAACGTGATCTGGACGATGTTCCTGTTCAGGGGCGCCGCCCACAACACCGGCAACCTGCCCTACGCCTCGGGCGCGTTCGCCTCCGAGGCCACCGGGGCGCTGCTGCACCCGCTGGGTGAGACGGCCAACGAGGTCCTCGAAGGCGTCGGGCTGCTGCTGCACATCGGCGTCATGCTGGTCTTCCTGATCATCGTGGTGAACTCCAAGCACCTGCACATCTTCACCGCGCCGCTGAACGTGCTGTTCTCCCGCCGCCCCGACGGCAACGGCCCCGCCCAGCCGCTGCGGATCGACGGCAAGGTCGTCGACTTCGAGGACGAGGACCTCGACGGCGACCGGCTCGGCCGGGGCAAGGTCGAGGACACCACCTGGAAGGGCTTCCTCGACTTCTACACCTGCACCGAGTGCGGACGCTGCCAGTCGCAGTGCCCGGCGTGGAACACCGACAAGCCGCTGTCGCCGAAGATGCTCATCATCGACCAGCGCGACCACGCCTTCAAGATCGCGCCGTACCTGTCCGCGACCCAGGAGCAGCGCGCCGACCTGCACGAGGACGTGCTGGCCCTGCTGGACAAGCCGCTGGTCGGTGAGGACGGCGTCATCCACCCCGACGTGCTGTGGTCCTGCACCAACTGTGGCGCCTGCGTCGAGCAGTGCCCGGTGGACATCGAGCACATCGACCACATCCTGGACATGCGCCGCTACCAGGCGATGGTGGAGTCGAACTTCCCGTCCGAGGCCGGCGTCATGGTCAGAAACCTGGAGAACAAGGGCAACCCGTGGGGGATGTCCGAGATGAAGCGGGCCGACTGGATCGAGGAGCTGGCCGGACGCGAGGACGACCCCATCGAGATCCAGCTCGTCGACGAGAAGATGCCCGAGGACACCGAGTACCTCTTCTGGGTCGGCTGCGCCGGAGCCCTTGAGGACAGGGCGAGGAAGACCACCAAGGCGGTCGCCGAGCTGCTGCACATCGCGGGTGTGAAGTTCGCGGTGCTCGGCCCGATGGAGGCCTGCACCGGAGACCCGGCCCGCCGCCTGGGCATGGAGTACCTCTTCGACATGCTGGCCAAGCAGAACATCGAGACGCTCAACGAGGCCGGGGTCAAGAAGATCGTCGCGACCTGCCCGCACTGCTTCAACACCCTCGCCAACGAGTATCCGCAGCTCGGTGGCACCTACGAGGTCGTGCACCACACCCAGCTGCTGGCCAAGCTGGTCGACGAGGGCAAGCTGGTCCCGGTCACGCCGATCGAGGAGAAGATCACCTACCACGACCCCTGCTTCCTCGGACGCCACAACAAGGTGTACTCCCAGCCGCGCGACATCATGGCCAAGGTCCCCGGCGTCAAGGCGCAGGAGATGCACCGGCACAAGGAGCGGGGTTTCTGCTGCGGCGCGGGCGGCGCGCGGATGTGGATGGAGGAGCGGATCGGCAAGCGCATCAACACCGAGCGGGTCGACGAGGCGTTGACCACCGACCCGGACACCATCTCGACCGCCTGCCCGTTCTGCCTGGTCATGCTGGGCGACTCGATCAACGAGAAGAAGAACGCCGGCGAGGCCAAGGAGACGCTTGAGGTCGTCGACGTCTCCCAGCTGCTGATCAAGTCCATCAAGGGGTAGGCCGGAACCCCGGTTTCGCCGTCCAGGTACGGCCTGCGACTTGCGGGCCGTACCTGACATGGGGTCAAGATTGCGCGAAAAGGACAGATGGTCGGAAACTTATCCTGTCTATAACAGAAAAATCACGGTAATCTCAACGTCGCGGCAGCCGTTCGACGGGGAGGGGGCTAACGGTGCATGTCGTCGTAACCGATGCCGAGGTCACCCTGGCCGACGTCCTGTCCCTCCGCCTGGCCATCGACGAACCGCTCAGTGAGGGCAGTGAGCTGGTCCTGCGTCAGCGGGGCACGGCCGTCGAGCACACGCTGGCACTGGGGGCGACGGGAGCCGGGGCGCGCGACGCGACGCTCGCCTTCTCCCTGGCCCCGCTGCCGCTCAGCCCCGGCCGCTGGGACACCTACCTCAACCAGGACGGGGCACGGACAAGGCTGCACAGCGTCGATCCCGGCTTCTCCCTGGACCACATCGACGCCTACGCGCTGAGCAGGCGCACGATGTCCTACCGGGCCTACCGGACCCGCAACGGCTTCCTGGCCCTGAAGATCGACGAGGCGGAGCCGGTCGCCGAGGTCCGCGCGGTCTGGTTCCGTGAGGGCCGCTTCGAGGTCACCGGCCTGCTGGCCTTCACCGGCCTCGACGACGACGAGTCCCGGCACGAGGCGCGCCTTTCGCTCCGTCACGACGCCTCAGGCTCCGCGCTGACCGCGGCCGCGACCGTCCAGGGGGTGCGTTTCCACGCCGCGCTCTCCCTGTGCGACCTGTGCGACGTGGCGGCCGGAGATCCCACCCAGCCGACGGCCTGGGCGCCCTCACTGGAGATCGACGGCCTGCCCGCCCCGCTGCGCCTGGCCTCCAGGCTCGACGACGTGAACGGCAAGCGCCGCCGCCTGCACTACCCGGCCACCCGGGTGGACGGGGTGCCGATCCGCCCTCGCTACACCTCCGACGACGAGCTCACGATCGAGGTCGGTGGATGAGGATCTGCCTGCTGGTCCCCTCGATCTGTGGCATGCGCGGAGACGTCAGGTCCGTGGTCAACCTCGCCGGTGAGCTGGCCGAGCGCCACGAGGTGGAGATCCTCAGCGTACGGCGCCACCGCGACAGGCCGTTCTTCCCGATCTCCGCCAAGGTGCGGCTGTCCTGGGTCGTCGACGACCGGCCCGGTGTACGGCACCTGCTGCCCAGAGGGCAGGTGCACGCCGAGGTCGCCCTGTGGCGGCGGCTGCGCGCCCTGCGGACCGACGCGGTCGTCTCGACCAGACCCGGCCTGAGCGTCCAGGTCGCCCGGCACGTCCCCCGGGAGACCGTACGCGTCGCCCGCGAGTGGGGACGGCCCTCCCCGCCGGGGCCGATCACGAAGTTCTACCCCCGGCTCGACGCCGTCGTCGCCGCCACCGAGCGGGGCAGGCAGGACTGGGACCACCTCCTGCACGGCGGCGCCGACGTCAGGCTGATCCCCGACGCGCTGCCCGCGGGGCCGTGGCCGCGTTCCCGCATGGACAACCGCATCGTGGCCGCGGGCGGGCGCTGGGTGCCGGTCAAGGCCTACGACCGGCTGATCCGCGCCTTCGCCGTCGTCGCGGACAAGCGCCCCGACTGGCGCCTGCGCCTGTACGGCGGTGGCCCGGAGGAGCGGCGGCTGCGCTCCCTGGTCCAGGACCTGAACCTGCACAACCACGTCTACTTCATGGGCACGACCTCCGACCTGAGCGGCGAGTTCGCCAAGGCGTCGATCGTCGCGGTGACCTCGCGGGCCGAGACGCCGCAGACGCCCGGTATGACGGTGATCGAGGCGATGGCCAGCGGGGTGCCGGTGATCGGCTTCGACAGCCCGAGCGGGCCCGGTGAGTTCGTGGTCGAGGGGCGCAGCGGGGTCCTGGTCGCCGAGGGGGGCGCGGAGATCGAGGCCTACGCGGGCGCGCTGCTGGCGCTCATCGACGACGAACGGCGGCGCAGGGAACTCGCCGCGGGCGCGCTCGGGGCGGCCGCCGTCCACACGGCGCCCGTGGTCGCCGAACAGTGGGAGAGGCTGCTGACCTCCTCCTCTTCCTGAAGGCCGTCCACAGCGGGACAAGTGCTCGATCACGGCCTCTTCCCGTCGGGCGCGACACGGGTACCGTTGGGACATGCATGGCTACAGCGGAGACAAGCAGGCCTATCTGACCAGGCTGCGGCGGGTCGAGGGACAGATCAGAGGCCTGCAGCGGATGGTCGATGAGGATGCCTACTGCATCGACGTGCTGACCCAGGTGTCGGCCGCGACGCGGGCGCTCCAGGCGGTGGCGCTCGGCCTCCTGGAGGACCACATCTCGCACTGCGTCGCCGACGCGGTCAACTCCGGCGGACCCGAGGCCCAGGAGAAGATCAAAGAGGCCTCGGCGGCGATCGCCAGACTCGTCCGGTCATAACTAGTCACAGGACCCCTTCACGAACTACGTCCCGGACTCCGAAGGGGGAGTCCGGGACTAGGTCGTTCAGATGGTTCTCTCATCGGCCTCAGCAAACAGCCGAGGCGCTCAATCCGAGCGCGTTGTCGAGCTCCGCCAAAGTGAGCGGCCGTTCGCTGGTGGCAACGGCGCTCAGCACCTCCGCGTAGAGCGCGATCTCGTCCAACGCGACACGGTCGTGGACCCTTGAGTCCAGGTCGTCGTGCCCCACCGCGTCGTCCTTCCTTCCGCAGCCCACACCCTCTCCGAGGTTACGGTGGGCGGACTTTCGTGCCCATGGCCCATCGGGACCATTCCTCACGACACCACCACAGCCCCAACGGGATCGTTTCCCGATTTTGAGATCACAATTCGGCAAATTGCCAGATATATATGGGGTCCAAGAGATACAGCAGTGACGGGAGTGAAATAACTAAATCTGTGAGTTAATCGCGCTGAACCGTGTCAGAAGTGACGCGGGAAGGTTCCCGAGGTGCCCGGGACGGGATCGTCACGTTCGTGCGTCAGCCGGTGCACGACCGCGGCGGCCGTGGTGAACCCCCGTTCGGGCACCGGTGTTCCGGTCAGGTTGCACCACGCCAGCCCCATGGCGTAGGCGGCCCCCAGGAAGGCCGCGGCCCCCGCCCTGTCGGGTGGGTTGAGCGCCGAGGGCAGCCTGCCCGAACGGGGCCAGCACCCCCGTAACGGATGCGAGGGGTCGGAGAGCACCACGTGGAGGATGTGCCGTAACTCGGGATCGAGCCACGGATAGAGCGGGTCGGCCGCCCTGGGCCCGAAGACCGACAGGTCGGCGGCCAGCAGCGAGGCCGCGACCGCCCGGGGCTCGGCGCCCTTCGGCACCAGGAACCCCAGCGTCCCCACCAGGTCGTAGATCGCGTGCTGGAAGTGCTCCCCCGGGGAGTCGTCGGGCAGCGTCACGTGCGGCGGGCACCGCGCCAGCCACGCCTGCCGTACCGCGTCGTCGCCGTAGTGCGCCACCGACGGGTCAGGCCCGGTACGGCGCAGCACCGGGTCGATCATGGCCAGCAGGACGTCGGTCCTGGGCCGGAAGCGCGCGTCGTACCTGATGGTCGCGGCCGTGTCCGCCATCAACGCCACCAGCCGCAGACCCGCCTCGGGGTGGCCGGCCCTGACCCGCTCGCCGTACAGGGCGGCCAGGTCGGCCAGCGAGGCCGGGGGCAGCCAGCGCACCCACTCGTCGCCGGGCAGCGGGCGGGCGAGGAACTCGCCGAACATCGACAGCAGGACCTCGTTGCCGTCGAAGGCGGGCGCGTAGGCGCACCACATGAGCGTGCCCCAGATCGCGGCGACGGGGCTGGGGACCTCCCCGGCGAAGAACGCGGTGAAGGGACCGGTGAGCGGGAAGTCCTGGACACGCCTGCCCCGCTGGGAGACGACCAGGTCGCGCAGCCGCTCGGTGATCTCGTACGGTACGTCGGGCCCGACGAACCCCTGCACCGAGCCACGGTCGGCGGTGAGGTCGTGGATGCCGGGGACCAGCTGCGGCGGGACCAGCGAGGGCGTCCGCACCACCTGGGCGCCCGTGCGCAGGGCCGGATCGGCGGGCGGGGCCGTCAGGTGCCAGCGGCCGTCGGCCGGGTCCTGGCGGTACCACCGGGCACGCGCGCCGAACAGCCAGCGCCCGCCGTCCGGGGTGGCCAGGACACGGGAGGAGACGGCCTCGGCGCGGGCGACAGGGGGCAGCGTTCCCCACCGGGGATCGCCCACGAGGGCACGCAGATCCCTCTCGATGGCGTCAAACCCGTCCCAGTGCCGCACGGCGGTCATGTTACCCATCCACTCCCGGCAGGCGCCCTACAACGGCCACGGGCCGCTCAGGCGGGCTGGACGACGGACGCGGCCCGATGCCTGGCGGCCTTGGCCACGTAGTTGTCCGGCGTGCGGGCGAAGGAGGCGCGGTCCTCGTCGGTCAGCTCGCGGACGACCCTGCCCGGGACCCCGGCGACGAGCACCCCGGCCGGGATCCGCTTGCCCGGCCCGACCAGCGCGCCGGCGGCCACCAGCGAGCCCGCGCCGATCCTGGCCCCACCGAGCACGATCGCCCCGATGCCGATGAGCGCCCCCGTCTCCACGTGCGCCCCGTGGACCATCGCCTTGTGCCCGAGGCTGACCCGGTCCTCAAGCACGGCGGGCTCACGCGGATCGGCGTGCAGGCAGCACAGGTCCTGGATGTTGCACTCCTCGCCGACCTCGATGAGTTCGTCGTCGCCGCGCAGGACCGATCCGTACCAGACGTTGGCGGCGCGGCCGAGCCGTACCCGGCCGACGATCACGGCTCCGGGGGCGACGTAGGCCTCGGGGTGGATCAGGGGAGTCGCGTCGCCGTCGAGGGCCGCGACGTAGGGGGAGGCGTTCATGCATCGATGGTACGAGGGGGCCGGATGCCCGATTTTTCGGCAAGCCGGTGGCGCGTTCCGGTTGCGGTCTTGGGCAGTAAGCAGGAAAGTCGTCTCCTGACGTCTCCTTTTCCGTAACACAACCTCCACGGGTAGCGCGATGACAAACCAGCACGAGAGCTTTCCCGATCTGATGCATGAAGACTCGTTCGAGGTCGTCATGCGCGGCTACAGCCGCCGCCAGGTCCACGACTACATGAGCCGTACCCGCAACCAGGTCCGCGATCTGGAGGAACGGCTCGCGCGGGCGATCGACCAGGTGGAACAGGGTCGTGCGGAGCTGGCTGACGCTCGTCGGCGGCTTTCCGACGCCCCCCAGGACTACGACGAGCTCGGCGAGCGGCTCAGCCAGATCCTGAAGCTGGGCGAGGAGGAGGCCGCCGCCAAGCGGCAGGTCGCCGACGCCGAGGCGACCAAGCTCCGCGACGACGCCGCGACCGAGGCCGAGCGGATGGTCACCTCCGCGATGGAGCGGGCCGAGGGCATCCTGAACGCCGCCCAGCAGGAGGCGGAGCGGCGCGTCTCCGAGGCCACGAACGCCTCCGAGCAGATGCTCTCCCAGGCGGGCAACGAGGCGGAGGAGACCGTCAACGCGGCCCGCGCCGAGTCCGAGGAGACCCTGCGCTCGGCCCGCGCGGAGGCCGACCGCATCCTCACCTCCGCCAGGCACGAGGCCGAACGGATGATCGACAGCGCCCGCACCGAGGCCGAGTCCACGGTGACCTCCGCCAACGCCGAGGCCCACGCCACGCTGACGGCGGCCCAGCAGCGCGCCACGATCCTGGACGAGACGACCGGGCGCCGGGTGACATATCTCACCGACACCCACCACGAGGTCATGCGCCGGCTCAACGAGATGGGCGCCGTCCTGGGTGACCTGATCCACCGCGAGGGCGCGGCGGGCCCGCTGATCGACGAGGCCTCCGTGCTGCCCCCAGCCCCCGCGCAGCAGGCCCTGCCCGCCCCGGACGCCCCGCAGGTCCAGGAGCTCGCCGGGCCCGCCGAGGTTCAGGAGGGGCAGGACGACTCGGAGGGTGACTTCTCCGGGCAGGACTTCTTCACCCCCAGGGCCGACTTCACCCCCGACCAGGCACGGGACGGGCAGGACGAGGAGACCCTGCTCGTCGTCGAGTCGGACGTCGAGGCCGTCCGCGTGATCGTCGAGGACGACGGGGACGGCCGGGAACGGCGCGGCCGGACGGGGAACGACGAGTACGTCTCCCGCTCGTAGCCTTCCGCTGCGGGGCGTCCTGTGGCCGGGGCGCCCCGTGACGGGCGAGGAGACGTCCGGCGGATGGCCCGGTCCGTGTGGTGTCACATCCCACCGGGGTGCGGGCCGCGAATTCAAGCTGGTGTGATCAGGCGAAAGGCCCTCGCCCCCGATGGGTCGTGGGCCTTTCGCGATTGGGGGCCCGGTGCCGGGGCCGCGCGATCCGCTGAACCAGGCACCGGGCGGCTCTTCAGGAGTCCTCGTCCGGGCGGTCCGGCCGCTCGGAGAGGTCCTGTTGACGATGGAGCTGCTCGCGCAGCTTCTCGGGGTCGTCCGCGTCGATGGTCATCGCACATCCGAGGTCACGCTGGGCGGAGGTCAGCGGGTGGTGGCGGGTTGCCCACCACCGACCCGCGTCGCTCCGCCAGATCGTCCACGCGGGAAACTCCCGGGCGATTTCCGCCAGATGCCGATCGAATGACATCTATGCACCTTCCCCGCGCCCAGGCCCTCGCGACGTCCACCTCTCGACGGTGATGCACTTCTCTAGAGAAATCAATGATCGTGGGGGACAGGTCAACCTATCGCTTGACGAGTCGCCTTGATCTATGCGTCGAAGTCGTACTGGAGTACATAGGACGCGGCGTCCAGCACCATCTCGTTGACCTCGACGGCCGTCCCGTCCGCCGTGTAGGCGACACGGCCGATCGCGATGACCGGGGTCCCCGCGGGCAGGTCGAGCTGGACGGTCTCGTGGGGGTGGGGCATGCGGGCCCGTACCTCCTCGGTGAAGTGGGCGGGGGCGTGACCGAGGTCGCCCAGACGCGCGTAGACGCCGCCGGGGCCGGTGTCCCGCAGGGTGATCGGTGTGCCCTCGACGAGAGCCGCGGGGAAGCAGGAGACCGACAACTGCACGGGTCTGCCGTCGACCGAGTAGCGTCTGCGCCGTACCCACACCTCGGAGCTGCCCAGGACACGTGAGACCTCCTCCTCGGCGGTCTCCCTGCCGATCTCCACCTCGTCGACGGCGTAGGGGCGTCCCGAGGTGTCCGAGTCCCAGATCGCCTGGCCCTGCCCCCACTGCCGTTGTGCGAGCCTGCGTGAGCCGTGCCGTCTGATCGGCCGGAACAGCCGCACGTAGACTCCCGAACCGCGTTTCGGTACGGCCAGGCCCTCGTTGATCAACACGGACAGGGCCTGTCTGGCGGTCGCGCGGGCTATGCCGTGCTCGGCCATCAGGGCGTTCTCGCCCGGAAGCCGGTCCCCGTCTCTGAGCGCGCCGGACAGGATCGCTTCGCGAAGCCCGTCGGCGATGCGCCGGTAGATCGGGGGCTCGGGAGGAACCGGGGATTGCTGCACGTTATATCACCCTCTGTCACCAACCGGGTTTGGCGTCTCCAGAGAACTTGCCCCGTCTTGTCCACGATCGCACAGATGCAGACGATGGTCCCGTGCTTCTTTTGAGCGGATCGTACCCGTGTGACGAATGACGGCAATTACCCGGTCCGTTACCGGACACCCGTCTCGGCCGCCGTCCGTGACGTCCACCACCTCCGCGTGACCGTCGCGGCCAGTACGGCGCCCGCCGTGTTGACCAGTACGTCGTCGACGGAACTCACCCGGCCCAGGCGCAGGCCGTACTGGAGGAGTTCGACCGTGCACGACGCGGCGGCGGCCACGGCGGCGACCCCGGGGAGGGAGGCCAGGCGTACGACGCGTGTCGGCAGCAGGGCGCCCAGCGCGGCGAAGACCAGGATATTGCCTCCGACCTGCACGAACACGGTGACGGCCGGGCCGTTGAACAGTTCGGCGAGGTCGCGGAAGGGGACCAGGCTGACGGTGCTCGGGGCCTGTCGCGGGGTGAGGATCATCCAGATCCAGGGGGCGGTCCCGGCCGCCATGGCGACGTCGGCGGCGGCCGTACGGGTGGGGTGGGGGTGGCCGGCGCGGGCGCGGCGGCGGGCCAGGAGGCGGACGGCGAGCAGAACGAGCGGGACCGCCAGGGCGCTCACGACGATGACATTTCCCCATAAAGCCCATACCTGTCGCATGGGGTAATGATGCAGGGGTACAGGAAGATGACCTTCAGGTAAGGTCCGGGCTCAACGCAGGTGGCGGCCGAGGAATCCCAGGGCGAGCGCCCAGACGGCGGGTGCCTCCTGCGGATCGTGGAACTGCGGGGCCTCGTGGTTGAGGAAGGCGTGCCCGGCCCGTTCCGCCACGTGGACCTCCACGTTCGGCCACCCCGCCGCGGCCCGCTCGACCAGGGCGACCCGGTCACGGGGGATGTAGGGGTCGGAGCCGCCGAAGACGAGCAGCAGCGGGCAGGTGATCCGCTCCATCAACCCCGTCACGTCCGGTACGGCGGAGCCGTAGAACGACAGCACCGCGTCCGTCCGCGCGTCCGCCTCCAGGGAGGCGGCCAGCAGGTAGGCGACCGAGCCGCCCAGGCAGAACCCGACGATCCCGGCACGGCCGTCCGCCTCGGGCAGCTCGCGCAGCAGGGACAGCGCCGCCGCCGCGTCCGCGACCCCCTGGGGGACGTCGAACCGGGCGCCGACCTGTATCGACTCCGCGGTCCCGGCCTCGTCGTGGGCGGCGACCCAACCGGGCTGGATCCGCCAGAACAGGTCCGGCGCGCCGACCACGTACCCCAGTCCCGCGAGCTCCTCGGCGACCTCCCTGATGTACGGCCCGACCCCGTAGATCTCCTGGATCAGCAGGACGACCGGGCCGCGACCGCTCTCGGGCACCCACAGATGCAGGTCGAACGACCCGCCCGCCACGGCCACCTTCTCGACACGGGTCTCCACACGATCCTCCTGAGCCGTCCGACACCTCAGCCCAGTGAACCGCATCTCCCCCTGGGGGCTCACGCCAGGAGCGACAGTCCGGGGAAGTCGGTGAAGTGGCGCCGGTTCCCGGTGAGCGGGGGAGCGTCGTGGTACATCTCCAGAGTCATCCGCAGGCCGCCCGCGATGCGGGCGAGCTCTGCCGGCGGCAGCCGTCCGTCCTCGGAGGCGGGTCCACCGATCCGGACGCTCATCGAGAGATCCGGCGAGGCATCGCCATGTCGTGCCGTCATGGTCGCACCGACCCCCTCTCGATCTCACGTAACCCCGCCTTCCCTTCGGCGCCGAGCGGCGTCGCGGGGAGCCGATGACATTTCCTCACTGTCGGTGATCGAAAATATCTGAAAAGTTACCTCAGATGCCCCGGGTGAGGGCTCGGGAGATTCCGAGGGCGGCGGCTTTCACGGCGGGGGCCAGGCGGGTTGGCTGGAAGCGGGCCAGCGGGACGGAGACCGACAGGGCGGCGACCGCCATGCCGTCGCCGAAGACCGGGGCCGCGATGCAGGCGCCGCCGAGCTGGGACTCCTCACGCTCGTAGGCCAGGCCCGCCGCCTGGATCTGGCCGAGTGCCTCCTCAAGCCGCTTGGGGTCCACGATGGAGTGCTGGGTCAGGCGGCGCAGGGGGCGGCCGAGGACCTCCTCGATGAGGCCGGGCCCCGAGTAGGCCAGCAGCGCCTTGCCGATGCCGGTGCAGGTCAGCGGGAGACGGCCGCCGACACGTGAGGGCAGGGCGAAGGACTCCTGACCGCGGATCTTCTCGACGTAGACCACGTCGAGGCCGTCGCGCACCCCCAGGTGCACGGTCTCGTGGGTGGCCTCGTACAGGTCGTGCATGAAGGGCAGCGCGGCGTGTCTCAGGTCGCGTTCGAGGGGCACGATGCTACCGAGTTCGAACAGCCGGCGGCCGAGGTAGTAGCCGTCGTCCCGGCGGGAGACCGCCCCGATCTCGGTCAGCTCGGTGAGCAGCCGGAAGGCGGTGGTCTTGGGGAGATGGCAGCGCGCCGCGACCTCGGTGAGCCGCAGCGGGCCTCCCGTGGGGCGGAACGCGTCGAGCACGAGCCAGGACTTCTCCAGCATCGAGAGCCGGTCGGTGTTCCGTTTCACGGAACTCATTCTTGCTCAACGGAGCCCCCGCGCCTATACCCGTACGTAGTGACCAGGTGTGGTCCTTTCGTGAGGAGAAGACTTGTCTGACCAGGTGACCCACTTCATCGGTGGGGTACAGGTCGCCGAGGGGGCGACGTTCGAGACGCACGACCCCGTGACCGGCGGGGTGGTCCGCCTGGTCCACGAGGCGGACCGGACCGTCGTCGACAAGGCGGTCGCCGCCGCCCGCGCGGCACAGCCCGGCTGGGCGGCGCTGCCGATCGCGGAGCGGGCAGGGTGGATGCGCCGCCTCGCCGACGCGATCGAGGCCAGGTTCGGGGAACTCGTCGCCGCGGAGATCGCGGACACCGGTAAGTCGATCACACAGACCCGCACGCTGGACATTCCGCGTGGCGCGGCCAACTTCCGTTCCTTCGCCGAGATAGCCGCCCAGCGCCCCGACGAGGCCTTCCATCTGAAGGACGTGCTGAGCTACACGGTGCGCAGGCCGCTCGGCGTGGTCGCGGTGATCGTGCCGTGGAACCTGCCGTTCCTGCTGGCCACCTGGAAGATCGGTCCCTCGCTCGTCGCGGGCAACACCATCGTGGTCAAGCCGTCGGAGCACACGCCGGGCTCGATGGCCGTGCTCGCCGACATCGCCGCGGAGGTCGGCCTGCCGCCGGGCGTCCTGAACGTGGTGCACGGCTTCGGCGGCGGCTCGACCGGCCAGTTCCTCGTGGAGCACCCGGGGGTGGACGCGGTCACCTTCACCGGCGAGAGCCGTACCGGGTCGACGATCATGAAGAACGTGGCGGACCGGGTCAAGCCGGTCTCGTTCGAGCTGGGCGGCAAGAACGCCGGGCTGGTCTTCGCGGACGTCGATCTGGACGCGGCCGTCGAGGGCAGTGTGCGTTCGGTGTTCACCAACGGCGGGCAGGTCTGCCTGTGCACCGAGCGGCTCTACGTCGAGCGGCCGATCTTCGAGGAGTTCGTCACGCGCCTGGCCAAGCGGGCCGGGGAGCTGCGGTTCGGGCGTCCCGAGGACGAGGACACCACGATGATGCCGATGATCTCCGCCGAGCACCGGGACAAGGTGCTGTCCTACTACCGGCTCGCCGAGCGGGAGGGCGCGGAGTTCAGGGCGGGCGGCGGCGTGCCGCGCTTCGGCGACGAACGGGACGGGGGGTACTACGTCGAACCGACCGTGCTGACCGGTCTGCCGCCGACCTCCAGGGTGAACCGGGAGGAGATCTTCGGCCCCGTCTGTCACGTCACGCCGTTCGACACCGAGGCCGAGGCGATCGCGCTGGCCAACGACAGCGAGTACGGCCTGGCCGCGACGGTGTGGACCTCGCGGCTCAGCCGGGCGCACCGGGTCGCCCAGTCCCTTGAGGCGGGCCTGGTGTGGGTCAACACCTGGTACCTGCGCGACCTGCGCACCCCGTTCGGCGGGGTGAAGCTGTCGGGCATCGGCAGGGAGGGCGGCACCGACTCCCTGGACTTCTACTCGGAACCCACCACGATCACGATCAAGCTGGAGCCGGAACATGAGTGAGTGGAGCGAGGCGACCGACGCGCTCGCCGAGGCGGCCGACCAGCTGCTCGACGCGGCGCGCCACGGCAAGCCGTGTCCCCCGGTACGGCAGACGCTGCCGAGCGGGACGGCCGAGGTCGGCTACGCCGTACAGGAGATCAACACCAGGAGGGCGCTGCACGAGGGGCGGCGGCTGGTCGGGCGGAAGATCGGCCTGACCTCGGCCGTGGTCCAGCGCCAGCTGGGCGTCGACCAGCCCGACTTCGGGATGCTCTTCGCCGACATGGCCTGCCTGGACGGGCTGCCCGTGCCCGCCTCCCGGTTCCTGCAGCCGAAGGCCGAGGCGGAGATCGCGGTCGTCCTCAAGAGCGACCTGGTCGGCGGGCCGTTCACGGTCGCGGACGTCATCAGGGCGGTCGACTTCGTGCTCCCGGCCATCGAGATCGTGGACAGCCGGATCGCCGGATGGGACATCTCGCTGGTGGACACCATCGCCGACAACGCCTCAAGCGGGGCGTTCGTGCTCGGCAACACCCCGGTCGACCTGCGCGGTCTCGACCTGAGGCTGGCCGGGATGACGATGACGAGGAACGGCCAGGAGGCCTCGACCGGCGCCGGCGCGGCCTGCCTGGGGCACCCGCTCAACGCGGCCGTGTGGCTGGCCGACGCGCTCGGCGGCAAGGACTTCCCGCTGCTGGCGGGGGACGTGGTGTTGACCGGCGCGCTCGGGCCGATGGTGCCCGTAGAGGCCGGGGACGTGTTCGAGGCGCACATCGACGGCGTCGGTTCGGTAAGGGCGGTGTTCTCATGACGACGGTGACCACAGGTGGGCCGGTGAAGATCGCGATCATCGGGTCGGGCAACATCGGCACCGACCTGATGTTCAAGGCGCTGCTGTCCAGGCGGGTGGAGGTCGTCGCGATGGCGGGCATCGACCCCGACTCCGACGGTCTGGCCCGCGCCAGACGGCGCGGGGTGGCCACCACCCACGAGGGTGTCGAGGGCCTGGTCAAGCTGCCCGGCTTCGACGAGGTGGACATCGTCCTGGACGCGACCTCGGCCGGGGCGCACGTGCACAACGACCGGGTGCTGCGCGAGCACGGCAAGCGGGTCATCGACCTGACCCCGGCCGCGATCGGACCGTACGTGGTGCCTCCGGTGAACCTGGACGCCCACCTCGGTGAGCGCAACCTCAACATGGTGACCTGCGGCGGCCAGGCGACGATCCCGATCGTGGCGGCGGTGGCCTCGCGGGTCCCGGTGCGATACGCCGAGATCGTCGCCTCGATCTCCTCCAGGTCGGCCGGTCCCGGCACCCGCGCCAACATCGACGAGTTCACCGAGACGACCTCACGGGCGATCGAGCAGGTCGGCGGGGCCGCGCGGGGCAAGGCGATCATCATCCTCAACCCGGCGGAACCGCCGTTGATCATGCGGGACACGGTCTACTGCCTCGTCGACGACTGTGACGAGGCCGAGGTGGAGCTGGCCGTACGGGAGATGGTCGAGCGGGTCGCCGGGTATGTGCCCGGTTACCGGCTCAAGCAGGACGTGCAGTTCGAGCGCGTCCCGGCGGGTGAGCCGCTGCCGACCGGGGAGCGCTCCGGCGGCGTCAAGGTGAGCGTCTTCCTCGAAGTCGAGGGGGCCGCCCACTACCTTCCCGCGTACGCGGGCAATCTGGACATCATGACCTCGGCCGCGTTGCGCACCGCCGAGCGGCTGGCGGAGGTGGGCGCATGAGGCTCTACGTCCAGGACGTGACGCTGCGGGACGGCATGCACGCCATCAGGCACCGTTACAGCACGGAGCAGGCGGCTCAGATCGCCGCCGCGCTGGACGCCGCGGGCGTCGCGGCCATCGAGGTCGCCCACGGCGACGGCCTCGCCGGGGGCAGCTTCAACTACGGCGCGGGCGCGCACACCGACGACGAGTGGATCGAGGCGGTCGCGGGGGCCGTACGGCAGGCGAAGCTGACGACCCTGCTGCTGCCCGGGATCGGCACCATCCACGACCTCAGGCGGGCCCACGCGCTCGGTGTGACCTCGGTCAGGATCGCCACCCACTGCACCGAGGCCGACATCTCCGCCCAGCACATCGCGACCGCCCGCGAACTGGGCATGGACGTGGCCGGGTTCCTGATGATGTCCCACATGGCGCCGCCGGAGGAACTGGCCAGGCAGGCCAAGCTCATGGAGTCGTACGGCGCGCACTGCGTCTACGTGACCGACTCCGGTGGCGGGCTGACCATGGACGGGGTGCGTGACCGGGTCAGGGCCTACCGCGAGGTGCTCGACGAGGCGACGGAGATCGGCGTCCACGCCCACCACAACCTGGGCCTCGGCGTGGCCAACTCGGTCGTCGCCGTGGAGAACGGCACCTTCCGGGTCGACGCCTCCCTGGCCGGGATGGGCGCGGGCGCGGGCAACTGCCCGATCGAGGTGTTCGTCGCGGTGGCCGACCTGATGGGCTGGGAGCACGGCTGTGACCTCAACGCCCTGATGGACGCGGCCGACGACCTGATCAGGCCGTTGCAGGACCGGCCGGTCCGGGTGGACAGGGAGACGCTGACGCTCGGCTACGCCGGGGTCTACTCCAGCTTCCTGCGTCACGCGGAGGCGGCCTCCGAGCGCTACGGGATCGACACCCGGGCCATCCTGACGGAGGCGGGCAGGCGGCGGATGGTCGGCGGCCAGGAGGACATGATCGTGGACATCGCGCTGGACCTGGCGCGCGCGAAGGAGAACGCGTGACCGACATCCACAAGCTCGCCGCGGTGCTCGACGAGGCCGCCCGTACGGCTCGCGCCGTACGGCAGCCGGAGCAGGACTACGACGTGGCGACCGCCTACCGGGTGCAGGAGGAGCTGCTGCGGCTGCGCCTGGACCGGGGCGACCGGCTGGCCGGGGTGAAGCTGGGCTTCACCAGCGAGGGCAAGCGCCGCCAGATGGGCGTGCACGACGTGATCTTCGGCAGGGTCCCGGAGTCGTCGGCGGTTTTGGACGGCTCACACGCTGATATTTCCGGCTATATCCACCCACGTATCGAGCCGGAGGTCGTCTACCTCGTCGGCAGGCGCATCGCCACCGTCGCCGACGCCCTCGCCCCCGATGCCGTGGTGGCCATGGCGCCCGGCATCGAGATCATCGACTCCCGCTACGAGAACTTCCGCTTCTCGCTGCCGGACGTGATCGCCGACAACACCTCGGCCGCGGGCTACGTCGTCGGCCCGTGGCGGCCGTACGACCCGGCGCTGTGGAACCTCGGCGTGCTGCTGGAGATCGACGGCCGGGTCGTCCAGGCCGGATCGACCGGCGCCATCCTCGGCGACCCGCGCCGGGCCGTGGTCGAGGCCGCGCGGCTGGCCGTACAGGCCGGGGTGGTCATCGAGCCCGGCTGGATCCTGCTGGCGGGCGCCGCGACCCCGGCCGAGCCGCTCCCGGCGGGCGCGCACGTCAGGGTGCAAGCCCAGCACCTGGGGTCGGTCTCCTTCACCGCCGGAGGCGCCGTGAACGGGGAGGCGCCGTGAACGAGGGTGTGGTCGTCGGCGGGAAGGCCACGCCGCGTGGCAGGTTCCCGCACGTCAAGCGGGCCGGTGACCTCATCTACGTGTCCGGGACCAGCTCCCGCAGGCCGGACAACACGATCGCCGGGGCACGGGCCGACGAGTTCGGCACGGTCAGCCTCGACATCGCCGAGCAGACCAGGGCGGTGATCGAGAACATCCGCGACATCCTCCAGGCCGTGGGAGCCGACCTCTCCGACCTGGTCCAGGTGACCGCCTACCTGGTGAACATGAACGACTTCGGCGGTTACAACGCGGTCTACGCGGAGTACTTCGACGAGACCGGACCGACCAGGACGACGGTCGCGGTCCACCAGCTGCCCCACCCACATCTGTTGATCGAGATCCAGGCAGTCGCCTACAAGGAGGAGAGTCAGTGATTCCGCCCATCGACTTCACCAAGTGGATCGACGAGCACGCCCACCTGCTCAAGCCCCCGGTGGGCAACAAGGTGATCTTCGAGGGGGCGAACGACCTCATCGTCATGGTCGTCGGCGGCCCGAACGCGCGGACCGACTTCCACGTCGACCCGTACGAGGAGCTGTTCTACCAGGTCCGCGGCAACATGCACATCAACGTCATGACCGAGGACGGGCCGGAGACCGTGCACGTCAAGGAGGGCCAGATGTGGCTGCTCCCGCCGAACCTGCCGCACTCGCCGCAGCGCCCCGAGGAGGGGTCGGTCGGCTTCCTGGTCGAGCGGATCAGGCCGGAGGGCGTGCTGGAGAAGTTCCGGTGGTACTGCCAGGACTGCGACGCCGTCGTGCACGAGGTCGAGCTCCAGGTGCGTGACATCGTGTCCGACCTGCCGCCGATCTTCCAGGCGTTCTACGACGACGAGAAGGCCCGTACCTGCGGTAACTGCGGGGCCCTCCACCCGGGCAAGGGATAGCCGTTGATCATCGACGTCCACACCCATCACGTCCCCCGGGGCTGGCCCGACCTGGGCTGGCCGGAGGCGCCCAGGCTCAGGGTCGAGTCGGAGCGGGAGGCCATGATCCTGCTCGGCGACCGGGAGTTCCGCAGGATCCAGGACGACTGCTGGAACCCCCGGGTCCGCCTCGACCGGATGGACGCCGACGGGGTCAACGTCCAGGTCGTCTCCCCGACGCCGGTCTTCTTCTCCTACGAGCGTCCGGCGGCGCAGGCGGCCGGGGTGGCGCGGATCCTCAACGACCTGGCCCTGGAGATCTGCGACTCCGAGCGGCTCGTGCCGTTCTGCCAGGTGCCGCTGCAGGACCCCGACCTGGCCTGCGCGGAGCTGGACCGGTGCCTGGCGGCGGGGCACGCGGGCGTCGAGATCGGCAACCACGTCGGTGACCTCGACCTCGACGACGCGGGGATCGTCCAGTTCCTCCAGCACTGCGCGGCCGTCGGCGCGCCCGTCTTCGTCCACCCGTGGGACATGGCCGACAGCCCCCGGTTGCGGCGCTGGATGGCCCAGTGGCTGGTCGGCATGCCCGCGGAGACCCACCTGTCGGTGCTCGCCCTGATCCTGGGCGGCGTCTTCGACAGGGTCCCCGACAGCCTGCGGATCTGCTTCGCGCACGGCGGTGGCTCGTTCGCCTTCTGGCTCGGCCGGTTCGAGAACGCCTGGCACCGCCGCAACGACGTGGTCGGGACCTCGCTGCTGCCGCCCTCGGCCTACCTGGAGCGCTTCAGCGTCGACTCGGTGGTCTTCGACGAGCGGGCGCTGCGGCTGCTGGTGGACACCATGGGGCAGGAGCGGGTCATGCTCGGCTCCGACTTCCCCTACCCGCTGGGGGAGACGCCGGTCGGCTCGCTGATCAGGGGCGCCGGGTTCCTGACCGAGGAGGCGCGGGCGCTGCTGCTCGGCGGCAACGCCGTACGCTTCCTCGGCCGCTGACCCCCTGTCCTGGGCGTACGGCGACGCCCGGGTGACCCGGCACGGTGGTCACCCGGGCGTCGTACGGCCCGTGTCCTACTTCTCGGACAGCTTGCGGCCGTGGTACATCGGGTGGTCGGTCTCCCAGTAGCGCCAGCCCTCGACCCGGGCGGGGACGTTGGCGATGCCGGTGGCGATGTGGTTGACGCTGCAGTCCTCAAGCTGCTTCCAGGTCGACCAGCCGACCCGGTAGCCGAACACGCGGTACCAGAGGTTGCCGTACTTGCCGGGGGTGACGTCCCTGGCGTACAGGTGACCCGCCTCGACGACGTGCTCCTCGGCGAGCAGCGGGTTGACGTTGTTGCGCAGCCTGCGCAGGATCCCCTCATGCAGGGCGTTGCGGTCGATGTCGTGCTTGATCTCGCTCTGCTTCTCGCGCTCGATCTCCACCTCGAAGTACACGCGGTACTGCCGCCTGACGCTCGCCGTGATCGTGCCGCCGGGACCGTCGATGAAGCGGGTCCTGGGGAGGAAGAAGTTGATCGGCTTGAAGTGGTGGAACCTGAAGAAGTTGTGGGGCCTGCACTTGCGGCGGGCCTCTTCCTTGAGCGTGGGGATGGTCGGCGTCGGGTTCGGGACGGCGACCGAGTCACCCTGGCTACCGAGGGCGGCGGGCGCGGTGACGGCCGCGCACACGGAGGCAGCGAGCGCGAGGGAGGCGGACCCGGCCAGAATCGCCGTCGTCAGCCCCCTGGACCTGGTCCTGGCGCGGGCTACGACGGCATCCGTGCGGGGAATGGGCGTGAACATAGGAAGATACCGTTCTCTCCGGAACGCGGCCCGTGGCCGCGACCAACCATCTGACCGAAATACGGCCTGTGCCCGTTACGTTGGTTGACTCAACGTAACGATAAGGATGCTTACAGTTGCCAATGGTTGTCGTGTGACGCCACGCCGTCGCGAAGTCTCTTTAAAAGGGAAAGGCCGGGTGAAAGGCGTCTAGGCAGGTGGTGGCGTCGCTCTTCCGTCAACGGTCGTATTGCTCGCGAAGCGACTGGCGCATTGCGGTTCGCGGACATTCTCCTGACCCGTGGGGCTCGGCGGAATCAGGGGATGAAAGATGATCTGTCGCTAAATGTGTTGGCGTAATCGCTTTTAGTGGCGGAATGGTAATCCGGGGGGCTTGAGGCCTTGGGGTTCTCTGGGGTGCCCTCGGGGCCTCGCCGCCATACCGTGGAAGTCTCCGGTTCGACGCCGTGCCGTCATCTCGGTGGCGGCACGGCGTTCCGTCTGAGATTCACGTGGAGTCATCCATGATGACCAGGATCAGGAACGCTCTCGCGGCCGGTGCGATGGGGGCCTGCGCCCTCGCCGTACCCGCCATGACACCGGCCCAGGCGGCCCAGGTGGACGCGCCGGGCGTCACAGAGAACGTGAAGCCCTGCAAACACGGCAAGTGTCACCGCCACCGCCACCACCGTCAGAACCCCGAGCGCATCCCCGGCGGAATCCTCAACGACGACCTCAGCGACAACAGGACGCCGGGCGGTAGCAGAGGAAGCGGGGGCATCATCAACTGAGGGAGCCTTCAGCTCACGTCATCGGGAGACGAGGTGTCCAGCACGGCGACGAGCCGCTTGGGCGCCACGGCCCGGTAGCTCTCCTCGACCCAGTCGAGCAGCACCTCGGTCTCCGGCAGCGGACCCGTCAACGGGATCGTCACCCACCCCGCCCTGCCGAGGCCGTACCCCGAGGGCTTGGCGCCGTCGAGGGACAGGGCGTGGCCGCTCGACTCGGGGAGCTTGACACCCACGTGCGGGCTCCACCTGTCGGTCGGCTCCTCGACGCCGAGGAAGACGAAGATCTTCTTGTTGACCTTGACGACGCTCTCACCCCAGGGGTGGTCCTCGTACGCCTCGGGAAGGCTCAGCGCGAACCCGCGCATCGTCTCCCGCACCTCACGCCAGCTGTCCATGGCGCCCATTGTGACCAGCGGCACCGACAATCTCGCCCCGCCAGCGGGCGAGCACCCGGTCGATGCCGGCCCTGATGCGCTCTCTGGCCTCGGCCCGGGGGACCCCGGCCATCAGCAGCCGGTCGTAGTCGGTGTCGAGGTGCCGCACCGAGGCGATCACGGCCAGCGTGACGGCGTTCTCGTCGAGGACTCTGGCGGCCGCGGTACGGCCGACCCGGCCGCTGCCCCGCTGACCGGCGTGCCGGGCGATCTCCTCGGCCCGCTCGGGCGGGCAGCCGGGGAACAGCCTGACGATCTCCGCGGCCATCCGCGCCTGGAACTCGACGTCCTCGCCCGCGCGCCGTTCCCGGTCGCGTTCACGGCGGCGCAGCCGCACCTCCTCGTCGGCCAGGCACTGTTCCTCGGCCAGCGCGAGCGCGGACTCCTCGACCAGGATGCCGAGGCGTTCGTACCGTTTGCGCCGTGGGTTGAACCTGACCACCAGGGCGGCCAGCCCGCTCTCCTTCTTCGCCCTGCGGCTCAGCGCCGCGTTCCCCGCCGGCAGCAGGACCAGGTGGTCCAGGTCGGCGCAGGTCAGGCAGTACGGCTCGGCGCCCTCCATGATCAGGTACGGCCCCGTCCCGCCGCAGCCCGCGCACCTCCACTCCCGTTGCGGTTCGACCGCGACCAGGTCGGGGGCCTTGGTCTGCCGTTCGGCCAGCCGCTTCCTCCTGGTCTCGCTCATGTCGGGGGAGACCCAGTGGACACGGAAGACGGACTCCTCGCCCCCGGCCAGGAAACGCAGCTCGCCCCGGTCCCTGCCACTCGACAGGTAGGCGCTCTCGCCCTCGGTCAGCCCCCGTTCGAGCGCCCAGCGCCTGAGCAGGAGGGCCGCCTCGGTCATCCTGGCGCCGTCGACCGCGGTCAGCTCCTCAAGTGTGGGCGCCCTGCCCTGCCGCCAGGTGTCCACCTGACCGGCGCGCAGCCAGCGCAGGCCCGTCAGCACGTCGATCACGGTGACGAACCCACGCTGGGCGAGCGCGGCCTCGGCCGCCTCGTTGATCCGCCGCTGCAGTCTGCTCACCCCGACAGCCTGCCGTACGGGAATCAGGGACGGGGAATGTTGCGCAGGTTCGCCCTCGCCATGTCGATCATGCGCCCGACGCCGCCGCTCAGCACCACCTTGCTCGCGGCCTTGGCGAACCCCTTGACCTGCTCACCGGTGATGCGGGGCGGGATGGACAGCACGTTCGGGTCGGTGACGACGTCCACCAGGTACGGACCGGGGGCCGTCAGGGCGGTGCCGAGCGCCTCGCGGACCTCGGAGGGGCTGCGCACGGTCACGGCCTCGACGCCCATCGCCGTGGCGATCGCCGCGTAGTCGGTGAAGGGGTAGTCGGTGCCGAAGTCGAGAAGGCCGTCGACCAGCATCTCCAGCTTCACCATGCCGAGCGAGGAGTTGTTGAACACCACGATCTTCACCGGAAGGTCGTGATCCCGTACGGTGAGCAGCTCGCCGAGCAGCATGCTGAGCCCGCCGTCGCCGGACAGCGAGACCACCTGCCTGCCGGGGGCCGCGAACTGGGCGCCGATGGCGTGCGGCAGGGCGTTGGCCATGCTTCCGTGCCTGAAGGAGCCGATGACACGCCTGCGGCCGTTCGGCGTCAGGTAGCGGGCGGCCCAGACGTTGCACATCCCGGTGTCCACGGTGAAGACCGTGTCGTCGCCAGCCAGCTCGTCCAGCACGTCGGCGACGTACTCAGGATGGATCGGGACATGGTGCTCGATGTCCCGGGTGTAGGCGTCCACCACGTTGTCCAGGGCCTTCAGGTGCCGTTCGAGCATCCTGTCCAGGTAACGGCGGTCCTGCTTCTGGCGCACGTCGGGCAGTACGGCCCGCAGCGTCTCCCCGACGTCGCCGTGCACGGCCAGTTCGAGCGGCGTCCTGCGGCCCAGGCTGCCCGCGTCGTGGTCCACCTGGACGGTCCGCGCGCCGGGCAGGAACTCGTCGTAGGGGAAGTCCGTGCCCAGCAGCACCAGCAGGTCGGCCTCCCGCGTGGCCTCGTAGCACGCGCCGTACCCGAGCAGGCCGCTCATCCCCACGTCGTAGGGGTTGTCGTACTGGATCCACTCCTTGCCCCGCAGCGCGTGCCCGACCGGGGCGAGCGTGCGGGCGGCCAGCGACATGACCTCCTCGTGCGCGTCGCGCACCCCGGCGCCGCAGAACAGCATCACCTTCTCGGCGGCGTTCAGCGCGACGGCCAGTTCGGAGACCTGGTCGGCCGGAGGGTGGAGCGTGCCCGGCCGGGTGAGGAAGTCGTGCGGCCCCGCCTCCTGGGACACCCGCAGCTGCGCCACGTCGCCGGGCAGGACGACCACGGAGACGCCCGGGCCGCCGATCGCCCGCTGTACGGCCACGCGCAGTACCCTGGGCATCTGTTCCGCCGTGCCGATCACCTCGCAGAAGCCGGCGCACTCGGCGAACAGCCGTTCCGGGTGGGTCTCCTGGAAGAAGTCCGTCCCGATCTGCGGGCTGGGGATCTGCGAGGCCAGCGCGAGCACGGGGGCACGGCTGCGGTGGGCGTCGTACAGGCCCTGCACCAGGTGGGTGTTGCCGGGCCCGCAGCTGCCCGCGCACACCGCGAGCCGCCCGGTGACCTGCGCCTCCGCGGCGGCGGCGAAGGCCCCGGCCTCCTCGTTGCGAACCTGGACCCAGTCGATGCCCCCGGTCTTGCGCACCGCGTCGACCACCGGGTTGAGGCTGTCGCCCACGACCCCGTAGATCCGTTCGACTCCGGCCTGCCGCAACACCTGGACGAACTGCTCGGCGACGGTCCCCATGGCGCTCCCCCTCGTTTCGCGTCATGGGGTACCTCACCGGTTTTTTCCGAATCACTCCGGACCGAGTAGGGCTGACTACGATTGGGCGATGACGGTGACCGTACTGACGGGGGCGGGCATCTCCACCGAATCCGGCATTCCCGACTATCGAGGCCCGAACGGCCTGTGGCGCGCGGACCCGGAGCAGGAGAGGCTCGTCACCTACCACCACTACATGGGCAGCGCCGAGATCAGACGGCGGTCATGGCTGTTCCGCCGCGACAGTCCCGCCTGGGACGCCGAGCCGAACGCCGCCCACCGCGCCCTGGCCACGCTGCCGGACGCCTGGATCATCACGCAGAACGTCGACGGCCTGCACCGGCGCGCCGGATCGCCGCAGGACCGGGTGCTCGAACTGCACGGCAACATGTTCGGCGCGGTATGCACCTCGTGCGGGGCGGACTCGACGACGCTTGAGGCGGTCGAACGGATCATGGCGGGGGAGGACGACCCGGCCTGCCGTGCGTGCGGCGGCATCCTGAAGACCGCGACCGTGATGTTCGGTCAGTCCCTTGACCAGGGCGTCCTGTCCAGGGCGGTCGAGGCGGCCGGGAACTGCGAGGTGTTCGTCGCCGTGGGCACCTCCCTGCAGGTACGGCCCGCGGCCACGCTGGTCTCGATCGCGGCGGAGGCGGGGGCCAGGGTGGTCATCGTCAACGGGGAGCCGACCGCCTACGACCACATGGCCGACGAGGTCATCCACGACCCGATCGGCGTGGCCGTACCCCGGCTGTGCGCCGCGCTCACGGCCTGACGTCCCCGGCGCGCCGACCGTCGATCCGTTGGGCGACTTGTTTGCGCACAATCGTGAGGCTAGGTCGATTCCGTATCTCTGATGGATTCTGCTGTTCCGTGGCGGTGGAATACATGACGGTTTCATAGCTCCTTGACGAGGTTTCCAGGTCCGTGAAGAGTCCGGGCCATGAGATGGACAGCGTTCGCGGTGTCGTCCCCGATACGGTGTTTGAACATGGCCTGTGATCACCTGTGCGGTTGTTCTGCGGCATGTAGGCTGTGAGTCCACCCAGAAGGCGGTGACAGTCGAGATGTTGCTGAGTTTTCGCACGGCCAACCATCGATCGTTGCGCGAGGAACAGCATCTGCTGCTGACGCCCGTCTACGAGAAGCAGGACGCGCCCGACATCGAGTGGCACGCGGTTCCGGTCGCGGCGATCTTCGGACCGAACGCCTCCGGCAAGTCCAACGTGATCGACGCGATCAAATACATGTCCTATCTCGTCAGATGGTCCTTCAGGGAGAATGAGCCTGGAGAGGGGATGCGGCGTAATCCGTTCGCGCTCAACGGTGATGAACCGTCCACCTATGTGGTGGATCTATGGATCGACGGTGTGCGCTACACGTACGGGTTCGCGGTCGATGACGCGGCTGTCGTCGAGGAGTGGCTGTACAGCTACCCGCACAAGAAAGAACGGAAAATCTTCGAACGCGACGCCAACGGTTTCGAGTACGGGGTGGACACCCCCAAGTCCGTGCGAGCTCTGGCGAACCTCGTGGAGCCGAACGTCCTCCTCCTGTCCGTGGGAGCGCGTGCCCGCCAGGAGATTCTGCAACCCGTCTACGGCTGGTTCGCCGCCCAGCGCTTCCGGTCTCCGACGGCCAGCGTGCACAGGGAGATGCTCGCGAACAGGTTGGGACGCATGGGAACACCTGAGCTTCAGGGACGTATCGCGAACCTCATGCGTGCCGCGGACACGGGCATCACCGACTTCAAGATCGTCGAGGAGACCGACGAGGAGATGGCCGTACGGACCGCTCGAACTCGGAGGCTCGGGGATGGTTTCCCGGCGCGTCGTCAGACAAGACTGCTGCTCCGGCACATGTGTGGTGCGGGCGAGTTCACCCTCCCCCTACACGCGGAGTCCGAGGGAACCCAGCAGATGTTCCATCTCGCCGTTTCGATACTCCCTGTTCTGGAAGATGGAGGCGTCCTTCTCGCGGACGAGTTGGACGCCAGTCTGCACACCTACCTCAGCGCGAAACTGATCCAGCTCTTCCAGGATCCGGCCACCAATCCACGCGGCGCGCAACTTATCTTCGCCAGTCATGACTCTGCGCTGCTCGGTCGGGTCCAAGGCCGAGACGTGCTCAAGCGTGACCAGATCTGGTTCACCGAGAAAGGCGAGGACGGCGGCACCCAGCTTTTCCCGCTGACCGACTTTAAGCCACGCAAAGAGGACAACAGGGAGCGTCGTTACCTTACTGGCCGATATGGTGCCGTTCCTAATGTGGACGACGAACTCTTCATGGCGGCGCTCGCCACACGTGTAGATTCTGCGCATGTCTCCCCGGCAGCCCAAGGGCAACAACGTCACCCGTCGGCCGTTGATTGAGAGAAGGTCCTCCCTCGAACGCCGATCATCTGGAACGCGGACCGAGCGGAAGCGTCTTCTCATCCTTTGTGAAGGAGAAACCGAGGAACGTTACTTTCTAGGAATGCGCACGCGCGGCGGGCCGGTGCTTGAAGTGGTCAATCCCAGGGTTGACCACCTCAACGTCGTGGTGGAGGCCCAGCGACGCTGGCGGGTCGATGGCTATGACGACGGTGACGAGGTGTGGTGTGTCCTCGACACGGAACTCGACCGTAGGCTTGCCGAGCAGATGCAGGCGAAGGCGAGGGGAAATGTGCGCCTCGCGCTTTCTACCCCGTGTTTCGACTACTGGCTCCTGCTGCACCACAAGGACCACCGTGCCCCTTTTCAGGCGGCCGGTGAGGTTGAACGGGTGCTGAAAGTCGTACTGCCGGGGTGGAGCAAGGGAAGTACCAGGTTCGCGGATTTCAAGGACGGAGTCGGTGATGCCTGCTGGCGTGCGAAGGCCATTGGCTCCGAAGGAGAGGACCACATGCGAAACCCCTCCACGTCGGTGTGGAGACTTGTGGAGTCAATCACCACAGGGTCCCCCAACACCCGCTGACGGTGGCGACGAGGTTCGAGGCGGCGCGGTGCCGTACACCACCTGGAGCCCGGCGCTCACCGCGTCACCGGGACCGCCGCTCGCCCCCAGGCACCCTCGACACCTTCCGCGCCCTGATCGCCGAGCTGAACCTGTAGTTGATCGCCGTGTCGGAACCGCTCGCGTCGGTTTTCGGCGCGACGACGGTCACCTCGTGGCCCGCGCCGCTGAGCATCTTCGTCTCACGGGAGGTTCTGCGCGCCCTACTGGCCGCGCAGAACCTCCTCGCCCATCCCGAACCGGCTACGGCACCGTGTGGGTGCCGTATCTGGAAGACTCGGGCCGCTCGGACACGTGGCCCTCCTGGGAGGACCGTTCCTGGGAGGGCGAACTGACAGAGATCTCCTACATGCCCGCCGGTACCGACATGACCTTAGGTGTCAACGGAAGCACGCCCCACGGGCCGCACCGTGTCACGGGCGCAGGGCCTCCTGGACCCGCGCGGTGTCGGTGAACTGCTCGAACTTCGTGGCGACGCCGTCCTTGACGTGCCACACGTGCGTGAAGCGAACGTCCATGTACTTGCCGGTGGCGAGGTAGGTGCCCCGGTAGTTGCCGATCACGACGATCGTGTCGCCGCCGTCGACGTACTCCTCGGGAACCGCCTGGTAGTCGTCCCACTCGCCGCCGAGCCTGGCGAAGACCTTGTCGCGCACCTCGTCGGGGCCGATGTAGGTGCCCGCGTACGGGAAACCGGCCATCTCGGTCCACGCGGCGTCGGGGCCGAGCAGGCCCAGGATGCCGTTGATGTCACCCGCCGCCGAAGCCTCGTATGACGCGCGGACCGCGTCGAGGTTCTTGCTCATTGCCTCTCCTTACTTCGCTTCGCTGAACAGCGCTTGTCCTCAGACGGGCTCTCCGCCGTCCGGGTAGGTCACCTGGCCGAGCGGCTGGATGTAGGCGCCGCCGCCGGAGTTCCTGATGTCCCCCTCGCCGGAGACGCCGAGGAAGGAGCCGACCGAGCGCAGCGCGGCCCAGTCGTACAGCCAGGTCGCGGCCACCGGGATGAGGAACTCCCTGAAGGTGAAGACGTAGACGTCCTCGGCGATCTTCCAGGTGCTCGCCATGTCCACGTCACCGTGGCCGCGCTGCTCGCCGACGAGGCACTGCCAGGCGTAGCGTTCGGAACTGAGGTAGACGTGTTCGTAGAGGTGGTTCGGGCTGTAACGGTACAGCGCCCGCCTGCCGATCAGGTCACGAGTGGGTGCGGGCGCCTCGCCCGTGACCTCACGACCGTCGATGGTTCCGGGGGTGAAGGTCTGGGAGACCTGAGGCTCGCCGGGGGTCCGCTCCTCAGCGACGATGGAGACGATGCGCAGGGCGTGTCCGGTCGCGGTGTGCAGGACGACGACGTACGCCTCACGGGGCTGCGAGGCCTGGGTCCAGTGAACGAAGAAGAGATCGTCGCGTACGGCGATCGCCTCGTACCAGTCGGCGGCGCCGCCGTCGACGCTCACGCTGTGCGCGTCCTTGAAGGAAAGGGTGGTCGTGGTCCCGTCGTCGAACGTCAGGCTCACCTCGGTACCGGCGAGGACGTCGGAGACCGGGATTCGGTTGGTGTCGATCCCGGCGGCGAAGTCGTCCATGTTCTTCCAGCCGTCTGGCCGGTCTACTTCGGCGGTCACTACGACTCCTTCCTACGCGAAGTTATCTATGAAATCATATAGCTTCTAGCTGCAAAGGAGTAGGCCGATGAGGCTAAAAGGTAAGGTCGCCCTGGTCACCGGGGCCGGTACGGGAATCGGCGCGGCTGTCACCCGAAGGTACGTGGAAGAGGGCGCCAGAGTCGTTCTGACCGGTCGGAGAGAGGCGCTCCTTACCGAGGTCGCCGCTCCGCTCGGAGACGCGGCCGTGGCCTTCGCCGCCGACGCGACGGACGCCGCCCAGATGCGGGCGGCGGCGGACCTGGCGCGTGAGCGCTTCGGCTCGCTCGACATCGTCGTCGCGAACGCCGGTGGACACGGGGGTTCCGGGGTCGCGGACACCGACGACGAGTCGTGGGGGCTCAGCCTCGACGCCAACCTCAACAGCTGCTTCGTGACCTGCCGGGAGACGCTGCCCGCGCTGATCGAGAGCCAGGGAAGCATCGTGATCGTCTCCTCGATCGCGGGTCTGGCCGCCGGACCAAACGTATGCGGATATGTCACGACCAAGCACGCGCTGGTGGGGCTGACCAAGTCGCTGGCCCGCGACTACGGCCCCAAGGGCGTGCGGGTGAACTGCCTGTGCCCCGGTTGGGTGCGTACCCCGATGGCCGACCACCAGATGGACGAGCTCGCCGCCCGCGACGCCATCAGCCGTGACGAGGCCTACGACCTGGTCACCAAGGACGTCCCGCTGCGCCGCCCGGCCACCTCCGAGGAGATCGCCGACATCTGCCTGTTCCTCGGCTCCGCCGAGTCGGCCATCATGACCGGTTCCGTGATCGTCGCCGACGGCGGCGCCATGGCCGTCGACCTGCCGACCCTGGCGTTCGGCTGATCCTCGACGCCCGTACGGTGCCCGGCGGCTCACGCCGGGCACCGTACGGGTCAGGAGGCCGGTCGCCGCTGAGCGCGTAGGAAGAGGGCGACCACCACCGCCGTGACCAGGCAGAGGACGGCGTTGACGACGATCGCGACGCTCACCCCGCCGAGCACGTTCCTGACGCTCTCCCCACCCTGGGCGTGGACGTAGGCCGCGACGACGGCGCTCATGACCGGGATGCCCATGGTGATCCCGACCTGCTGGCTCATCGTGGCCAGGCCCGTCGCCAGCCCCTGCTCCCCGTCGGGAAGCCCGGAGGTCGCGGTGACCATGAACCCGACGATCGCGACCAGGTTGGCCACCCCACCGGCGAAGGTCGCCACGAGAAGCAGGGCGATCCAGCCGGGCTCCGGCCCGAGCAGGGCGAGCGGAAGGGTCGAGGCCGCCTGGACGACGAGTCCCACGACGACCGCCCTGGCGCTGCCGATCCTGCCGATGACCTTCGGGCCGACGATCCCGCCCAGTACGGTGCCCACACCGAGGACGGCGAAGGCCAGACCGGCGCCCAGCGGGGAGTAGCCGAGGACCTTCTGCAGGTAGAGGGTGAGCAGGAAGACCAGGGAGGTCTCCGTCGCGAAGGCCAGCAGCCCGGCGACGTTGCCCAGGCCGACACTGCGCCGCTTCAGGATCGCGACCGGCACCAGCGGCGCGGCGACACGCTTCTCGATCACCCAGAAGGCGGCCAGGAGCAGCACGCCGGCGCCCAGGGCGCCCAGCACGGCCGGGTCGGTCCAGGAACGCTCGCCCGCCGTGGTGAGTCCGTAGATCAGGGCCAGCAGGCCCGAGGTGACCGCGACGGCCCCCAGCGGGTCGAGTTTGGGCCGCTCGGCGGGCCGGGTCTCGGTGAGCGTGGACGGAGCCAGGACGAGCACGACGACCGCGACCGGCACGTTGACGAAGAACGCCCACCGCCAGCTGAGCAGGTCGGTGAGGACGCCGCCCAGGATCGCCCCGGTGGTGAAGCCCGCGGCCATGAGAGCCCCGTTCAGGCCGAGCGCCCGCTCCCGCAGCGGCCCTTCGGGGAAGGCGGTCGTCAGCAGGGAGAGCGCCGCCGGAGTGACGGCTGCGGTGGCCAGACCCTGGGCGACACGGGCGATCAGCAGCGGTTCGGGAGAGGTCGCCAGGCCACCGGCCAGGGACGCGACGCCGAGCAGCGCCATGCCGGACAGGAAGAGCCTGCGCCGTCCGAAAAGGTCGGCGAAGCGCCCGAACAGCAGGGTGAACCCCGCGGCGCAGAGCGCGAAGGCGGTGGCGATCCACTGCAGGTTCCGCAGGGAGAAACCGACGCTCTCCCCGATCTCCGGCAGGGCGACGTTGAGAATCGAGAAGTCGACCGCGAGGGTGAAGCTCGCGCTCAGCAGCAGGACCAGAGTGAGCCGCTGCTTGGTCGTCATCCTGGGCCGGGTCCGTTGATCCACGCTTGACACGTCGAGGGTCCGTTCTCGCTGGTGGCTTTCCGCTGTCGGTTCACCACCATCGATCGGACCGGGATCGGCAACCAGGCCTCAGGACCTCCTACCCACCGGTTGCCTGGCACCGGCAGGGACAGGCACGACCCGGAGAAACCGGGCACCATGGACTTCATGCAGGACATCACGGCACTCGGGGAGTTTCTCCGCACGAGACGAAGCAGGCTCAAGCCCGAGGACGTGGGCGTCGCCTCCTACGGCAGGCGCCGCGTGCCGGGCCTTCGCCGGGAGGAGCTGGCCCAGCTCGCCGGTGTCAGCGCCACCTACTACACCCGGCTGGAGCAGGGGCAGAGCGCCAACGCCTCGGAGGCCGTCATCGACTCCCTGGCCCGCGCGCTCGACCTGAACGAGGACGAACGCGCCCACCTGCACGACCTCGCCAGGCCCGTCCCCGCGAAACGCCGCAGACCCGCCAAGCCCGCCATGGTACGGCCCGGCACCCGCCAGCTCATCGACGCCATGGGTGAGGTTCCCGCCGTGGTGCTGGGGCGGCGCAACGAGGTGCTCGCCTGGAACAGGCTCGGACACCTGCTTCTCGCCGGGCACCACGCCTTCGACGCCCCCGACCGGATCGCGGACCGGCCGAACCTGGCCCGGATGCTCTTCCTCGACCCGCACCACCGCAATCTCCACGTCCACTGGGAGGAGGAGGCGATCCGCGCGGTGGCCTCGCTCAGGGTCGTGGCCGGCCGCTACCAGGACGACCGCGAACTGGCGGAGCTGATCGGCGAGCTGTCCATGAAGAGCCCGGAGTTCGCCGTCATGTGGTCCCGGCATCCGGTGGCGACCTGCGCCTCCGGCACCAAGAGCTTCCAGCACCCGGAGGTCGGCGACCTCACCCTGGAGTTCGAGGTCCTGCACCTGCCGGACGACTCGGGCCACCGCGTGCTGATGTACAGCGCCAAGCCCGGCGGTTCCTCGGAGGCCGCGCTGAAACTCCTGCGGAGCAGGGTGGGATCCGCCGGTTTCTGACGACGGAACAGGTCGTGGCCCTCCCGGCCGGCAGGAGGCCGGAAGGACCACGACCCGCCGGACCGGGTACGGCCCGGCGGGAACGGTCCGGGCCAGGGGCGCCGGACCGGAGAGGGTCAGGAGGCGCCGAACCGGGGGATCGGCAGGTCCTCGGTCGCCACGTGCACGATGTGCGACTCGGTGTAGACGTCGATGCTGTGCTTGCCGCCCTCACGGCCGAGGCCACTGGCCTTGACGCCGCCGAACGGGGTGCGCAGGTCACGGACGTTCTGGGAGTTGACCCAGAGCATGCCCGACTCGATCTGCTGGGCGAGCCTGTGCGTGCGGCGCAGGTTGTTCGTCCACAGGTAGGCGGCCAGGCCGTACCGGGTGTCGTTGGCCAGCTCCAGCGCCTCCTCCTCGGTGGAGAACGGCGTGACGCACACGACCGGGCCGAAGATCTCCTCCTGGAAGATCCGCATCTTCGGCGAGACGTCCGCGAACACCGTGGCCGACAGGAAGTTGCCGACCGGCAGGCTGTCGGGGCGCGAGCCACCGGCGACCAGACGGGCGCCCTCGTCGATGCCGATCTGGACGTACTCCATGACCCGGGCGTAGTGCTCGGGGTGGACCAGCGCGCCCAGCTCGGTCGCCGGGTCGTCCGGGGCGCCGACCTTCACGCGGGAGGCGCGCTCGGCGAAGCGCTGGACGAACTCCTCGTAGATGGTGTCCTGGACCAGAACGCGGGAGCTGGCCGTGCAGCGCTCGCCGTTCAGGGAGAAGACACCGAAGACGGCGGCGTCGAGCGCGCGGTCGATGTCGGCGTCGTCGAACACGATCAGCGGGGACTTGCCGCCGAGCTCCATCGACAGCGTCTTCAGGTTGTCCGCGGCGTTGCGCATGATGATCTGGCCGGTGGTGGTCTCACCGGTGAAGGAGATGATCGGCACGTCGGGGTGCGCGACCAGGGCGGCGCCCGCCTCCTCACCGATGCCGTGCACGATGTTGAACACACCGGCGGGCACGCCCGCCTCCTCCATGATGGCCGGAAGGAGGCTGGCCGAGAGCGGGGACCACTCGGCGGGCTTCAGGATGACCGGGCAGCCGGCCGCGAGCGCGGGCGCCAGCTTCCAGGTCTCCAGCATGAACGGGGTGTTCCACGGGGTGATCAGGCCCGCGACGCCGATGGGCTTGCGGATCACGTAGTTCAGCTGGGCGGAGGCGACGCGGTAGACGTCCTCACCGAGGGTGGTGATGACGTCGGCGAAGAACCGGAAGTTCTGCGCGGCGCGGTGGGCCTGGCCACGGGCCTGGGTGATCGGCAGACCGGTGTCCCGGCACTCCAGGGAGGCGATCTCGTCGTCCCGCTTCTCGATCGCGTCGGCGATCTTGCGCAGGACGTTGGCACGCTGCTGGGCGGGCATCTTCGGCCACGGGCCCTCGGTGAAGGCCTTGCGGGCCGCGGCGACCGCGGCCTCGATGTCCTCGGCCTGACCGGCGGAGACCGTCAGGTACTCCTCGTTGCTCGCGGGCTCAAGGGCGGTGAACGTCGCGCCGGAGACGCTGGGAACGTGTTCCCCGCCGATGTAGTGCTGCAGGTTCATCAAGCCACTCCCTCACTCTGGGCCAGCAGTTCGTTGATCCGCTTGATCCCCGCGTCGGTGGGCGTGATCAGAGGCGGGCGGACATGACCGGAGGCGATCAGACCGCGTTGTTCCAAGACCCACTTGGCAGGGGCGGGGTTCGTTTCGACGAACAGCAGCTCGACCAGGGGGTGCAGGGCGTAGTGCAGGTCGAGGGCGGTCTTGTGGTCGCCCTCGACATAGGCGGTGTACATCTTCGCGACGGCGGCCGGAGCCAGGTTGGCGACCGCGCTGACGAAGCCGACGCCGCCGATGGCGAGCAGCGGCAGGCAGAGCAGCTCGATGCCCGACCACATCAGGAAGTCACGGCCGCACTTGTGGAGCACCTGGGAGAAGTGCTCGAAGTCCTTGGTGGTCTCCTTGATGCCCACGACGTTGTCGTGGTCGCGGCGGAGCCTGGCCACCGTCTCGGGGGCGATGTCGACCGCGGTCCGCGACGGGACGTTGTAGATGACGATCGGCAGGCTGGGGAACTCCTTGGCGACCGTGGAGTACCAGGTGTAGAGCGCCTCCTGGGTGGGACGCGCGTAGTACGGGGTGATGACGAGGGCGGCGTCGGCGCCGAGACGCTCGGCCTCCGCGGTCAGGCGCAGGGTCTCGTCGAGCTTGGCGGAGCCGGTGCCCGGCAGGAACGGCACGCGGTCGGCGGTCTCCTCGGCGACGGCGGCCATCGCGGCGATCCGCTCGTCGATGCTCTGCGCGCCGGGCTCACCGGTCGAGCCGCCGATCGAGATGCCGTGGGAGCCCTGTTCGAGCTGCCAGCGGACCAGGGCACGCAGCGAGTCGAGGTCGAGCTCGCCCGTCGCGGTGAACGGGGTCACCACGGGGGCGAGGGACCCGCGAATGCTCGCGGGATCCGAACGGAACTTCATGTGATCACTCCTTGTGCAGCTACAGGTCGGTCTTCGCGGGGGTCAGGGTCACTCGGCGCTTGCCTGCTCCTCGTAGACCTGGCGCCAGGCCTTGTTCATCGGGTAGAGACCGTCGACAGAGGCGCCCTCGTCGACTCGCTCGTAGATGAAGCGCTCCTCCTTCTCCTGCTTGACGGAGTCGCGCGCGACCTCGGCGACCAGCCGGGGCGGGATCACGACAACGCCCTCCGCGTCACCGACCAGGACGTCGCCCGGCATGACCAGCACGCCGCCGCAGTCCACCGGGATCTGCGAGTCCATCGGGACGTGCCTGCGCCCGAGCACGGCCGCGTGCGCGACGCCGTAGTAGGAGGGCATGTCCAGGCTGGAGAAGGAGGGGCTGTCCCGCAGACCGCCGTCGGTGATCACGCCGACGGCGCCGCGGCGCAGGGCGCGCAGCGCGAGGATGTCGCCCAGCGTGCCCGCGCCGTGGTTGCCCCTGGCGCTGATGACCAGGACCTCGCCCGGTTGGATCTCCTCGACGGTGCGCTTCTGCGCGTTCATGCCGTTGCCGATCTCGGCGAAGACGTCCTCGCGCAGCGGGAGGTAGCGAAGCGTCCTGGCGATACCCACCATGCGCAGGTCGGGCCTGGCGGGCTTGACGCCCTCGATGAAGTGGTGGTCGATGCCCCGCTTGCGCAGCTGGGAGGAGATCGTCGCGGTGGAGACGGACTTCAGGGCCGCGATGAGGTCCTCGTCGAGGACGCCCGTCTTCTCGGCGCCGGGAACGGGGGTCGAGCCGTACGCGGCGGCCTTGAGCTGGTCGGTGACCTTGGGCTGCACGCCGTAGGAGGGCAGGGGGCCCTCGTCGGCGACGACCTCGTTGCGGAGCCTGCCGGTGTCCTCAAGCTCGACCTCGACCACGTCGCCGGGCTGTACGACGGTCGATCCGGCGGGGGTGCCGGCCAGGATGATGTCGCCGGGTTCGAGCGTCATCAGCCGGGACAGGTCGGCGATCAGCAGGTCGAAGCCGAACAGCAGCTCGTCGGCGCACGCCTCCTGGACCAGGTCCCCGTTGACGTAGGTGCGCAGCCACAGCTTCGACGGGTCGTCCGTCTTGAGGATGGCCGGGCCGATCGGCGTGTAGCCGTCCTGGCCCTTGGCGCGGAGGTTGGAGCCGAGGTCGGCGTGCTTGAAGTCGTAGACCCCGAAGTCGTTGGCGGCGGCGTAACCGGCCACGTGGCCGAGCGCCTCCTCGGGGGAGACCTGGTGGGCCCGGGTGCCGATGATGATGGCGATCTCGCCCTCGAAGGCCATCAGCTCACAGCCCGCGGGCCGGACGACGGGCCGGCCCGACCAGGACAGCGAGGAGGCGGGCTTGAGAAAGTAGGAGGGGACCGCCGGGGTGCGCCCACGCTCGGCCGCTCGGCTGCGGTAGTTGAGATGGACCGCGATGATCTTTCCTGGCGTCAGGCCGAGCGGGTGATCCACGGCCACCTCCCTGAGTTAAATCGTATACGACATCATGCATGATACGCGATGAGGTCACGTCGGGCTATAGACAAAGATATTTGAATTCGTACATGATTTGGAGGTGTTCGGGCTTGTGAGACCCACCGCGGGGGAACACGAGCACCGAACGGACCCGAGGAGATCGACATATGACGGACCTGGCCAGCGGAGACGGGCGCGTTCCCGTGTCCCGCACGGCCGCCGGCGGCCTCTTCGCAGCGGGTACGGCCCGCGTTCGGGCGGTGACGCCCCGGAGGACACACCGGCCGATCGTCCGGATACTGTCTGAGAACGACCCCGGTGCCCCCCACGACATCGTGGATCGTGCCAACACCTCGGAGTACGGCCCCGCGACCTTCGCCACGGCCTTCGTCCGAACCAGGGACCTGTCCACCCCCCACCGCACGACGGCCGGGGACAGGGCCGGAGCCGTCCTCATCGACATGATCCATGTCCCGGATGCCGCGACCAGCGGCCAGGACCGGGGGATGGGACCGTACGCCATCGTCGCCTATACAGAAGTCAAGGGCGTCTGGACACACCTGGGAGGGTCGTGATGGGAGAGCTCGTCATGGCGGCCAAGATCACGCATGTGCCGTCGATCTGGCTGTCGATTCAGCCCGGTAAGCACTTCGGCATCCGGAGGAACGCCGAGCTGGCACTCACGGAGATCGGCAGGCGGGCCCACGAGCGTGGGGCCGACACCTTCCTGGTCTCCGACACCCACTGGCTGAACAGCATCGGCTTCCACCTCAACGGCAAGGAACGCCACCGGGCCACCTACGTCAGCCACGAACTGCCGCACTTCATCCACGACCTGGCCTACGACTACCAGGGCGACCCCGAGCTGGCCGAGCTGGTCCGTGAGGAGATCGTCGCGGGCGGGCAGAAGGCGCGCGTCCACGACTACAACGACCTCGGCCTTGAGTACGCCACCCTCGTGCCGATGTACTTCATGAACAAGGACTCCTCGATCCGGGTGCTGCCGATCGGCTGCAACATGTACTCCACGATCGAGGAGAACCGCAGGATCGGCGAGGCGCTGATGCGGGCCATCCGCCGCAGTGACAGGAAAGTGGCCTTCCTGGCCAGTGGCTCGTTGTCGCACGCCTTCCCGGCCAACGAGATCGCCGAGTCGATGCTCGACGACGTGAGCAGCGAGATCAACCGGCAGGTGGACATCAGCGTCCTCGACATGTGGACGCAGGGCCGTACGGCCGAGTTCCTGGAGATGCTGCCCGACTACAACAAGCGCTGCACGGGAGAGGGTGCCATGGCCGACACGGCCATGCTCTTCGGTCTGCTGGGCTGGGAGAATTACACCGGCAACGGCGAGCAGCTCTGTCCGTACTTCGGCAGCAGCGGCACCGGCCAGGTGGTCGTCGACTTCCCCCTGCCCGCCGAGGTCTCCTGATTCCCAGGGTACGGACGTCTTCCGGCGGAGATCGGGGACGTGCAGTACGATAAGAAATCGTATGTGAAAGACTCTTCGAGGAGTACGCGACCAATGCAGGATCGACAGGGCTTGGCCTCCCGTGTTTTCCCCTCTGACCACCCCGTCGACCTGCCCCCCGTGCTCCTCCTGCACGGCATCGCCTCCGACGGCGAGACCGACTGGGTCACGCCGGGCACCGTCGCCGCGCTGAACGACGCCGGGCGCACCGCCGTCGTGGTCGACCTGCGCGCCCACGGCGCCAGCCCCGCCTCCGACTCCGCCGAGGAGGCGGGCGCCCCGGCGCAGGCGCGCGACATCCTGGCCGTGCTGGACGAGGCGGGCGTCGAGACGTTCGACATCGCGGGCTACTCGCTGGGCGCCAGGCTCAGCTGGGCGGTCGCCGAGGCGGCTCCGGAGCGTGTGCGCCGGGCCGTACTCGGCGGGCTCAGCCCCGTCGAGCCCTTCACCATGGTGGACATCGCCGCCCTCCACAAGGCCGTCGCCGAGGGCGTGCAGCCCGAGGACCCCTTCACCGGGATGATCGCCGGGATGGTCGGCTCCCGTGGCCCCGAGCGGGCGCCGGGCCTCGCGCTCGTCGTCGAAGGCCTGGCCGGGAGCCCGTTCGACCCGAAGGGATGGCCCGGCCAGACCCCGCCGGTCTTCGTCGTCGGCCAAGACGACATGATGACGAACGGAATCGAGCGTATCGTCGGTCTGGTAGACGGAGCGGAGCTGCTCACCGTCCCGGGCGACCACTTCGGCGCGCTCACCGGTGCCGAGTTCCGCGGCATCGTCGTGAGGGCGCTGAGCCGGTGATCACCAACGGGGCGGGCGCCCACCAGGGCAGCGGCCCAGGGTTAAAGATGAGGGGACACCGGTGAGAGTGGTCAAGAAGACCGCCAAGGCCAAGGAGTCGAAGGCGGAGATCAGCTACGGGCTGCTCCGTTCACGAATCCTCGACGGAACGTACGGCCCCGGCTACCGGCTGGTCATGGACCAGCTCGCCAGGGAGACCGGAGTCAGCACGATCCCGCTGCGCGAAGCCGTACGGCGACTGCAGTCGGAAGGACTCGTCGAGGTCGTGCGCAACATCGGCGCACGCGTGGCCGTCTTCGACTCGACCCAGGTCGAGCACACGCTCAACGTCCTGGCCCGGCTTGAGGGATACGCCACGGCGATCTCCGCCCCGCTCATGTCGCCCGAGCAGATCGAGGAGTCGCGGGAGATCAACGCCCGCATGGTCGAGGCCCTTGAGGAGTTCGACCCGACCTCCTTCACGGCCCTCAACCGGCAGTTCCACTTCTCGATCTACCAGTACTGTCCGGACGACCACCTGGCCAACCTGCTTGAGTCGGAGTGGGCCCGGCTGGACCACATGCGGCGTTCGAGCTTCACCTACGTTCCTGGGCGGGCCCGGCGCTCGGTGGTCGAGCACGAGCACATGCTCGACCTGATCTCGATGGGCGCCCCGGCGGAGGAGATCGAACGGGTGGCCTGCGCCCACAAGATCGCCACGGCCGAGGCGTTGCACAACGCCCATGTGACGGCTGTGTGATCTAGCGCCGCCTTCGGCGGCGCGGGGCTGTGTCTCTTTGCGCCGCCTTCGGCGGCGCGGGCTTGGGCGCTTTCGGGTCGGTGTCTTCCCTCGTCTCTCCGTCGCTTCGCTCCTGCGTTCCTCAGTCCAGACACCGACGCGCCCAAGCCGACACTCCTCACGCTTGGCGCCGGTACCCCGAACTCCGGTACCCCGAACTCCTCACGCTTGGCGTCGGGAAAGGGTGAGCCGGTACCTCTCTGGGCTGGCGGCGTCCGAGGGGGGCGAGTAGGGGCGCGGCGGCCTTCTGGGGTGGGCAAGTGCGGAGGCCTTCGGCGGCTCCGGAGGAGGGGTTCGTGTTCTAGGGTCGTGGGCCTATGAGCGAATTGCCTGCGCTTTCCGCCCCGGAGATCTCCTCGGAGCGACTCCTGCTTCGCAGGGCGTTGCACGACGGCGACCGTGAGGGGCTCATCGAGCTCTCGACCGATCCCGAGGTCCAGGCGTACATCGGTGGCCCTCGGCCTCTGGGTGAGGTCGAGCGACACTTCGACGAGGTCATGGCCGCCGGTGCGACGACCAGGCCGGGTAACTATGTCATCGCGGACAACACGACGAACCAGGTCATCGGGACGTTGATGCTCGCCCGCTGGTGGACCGACCACCCGCAGCGGGTCACCGAGGACGGCGAGGAACTGGTTCTCGGCTATGTCCTGCGGCGCGGCGCGTGGGGCGCGGGGTACGCGTTCGAGGCCGCGACGGCCGCGTTGCGCGCGGCGGCCGAGGAGTTCCCCGACCAGCCGGTCGTCCTCGTGACCCAGACCGCGAACGAACGCTCCCTGAAACTCGCCGAACGCCTCGGCTTCCACCTCACCACCACGTTCGAGGAATTCGACGCCGAACAGGCCCTCTGCGTCACACGCCTGTCCACGTTCAAGGCCTGATCACCGCTGTGGGCGCGGGGCTTGCGGACGTGCCTCCGCTGGCCGGGCCGTAAAGGCCGTGACCGGCCTGCTCATCACCCTGAAGGGTTCGCAACCGGGTGAGCACGATCCGGCCCGGGTGGTCTGGGGCGGCGGGTCCCTCATCGCCCTGAAGGGTTCGCGACGTGACCATGGGGGTGCTCCCGCCGTGCCGTGCTGGTCCCCCATCACCTTGAAGGGTTCGCGACGCTAGGCGATCCTGGCCGGCTTGGATACGGTCGGCCGTTCCTCATCGCCCTGAAGGATTCGTGGCGGTGCGAAAGCGTGGGGGCGGGGCGCTCGTTGAGTGAGTTTCGGCTCTTGGGCGGAACGGGGTGTCGCGTGGGCCGGGCCGGTCGGGAGGCTGTGCATCGTCGGCGCATCGCGGAACCATCAACCGGGGCCCACAGGATCGGTGCCACAAGGAAGCACCGAACAGGGAGTGTCCCCATGTCCACCACCGCCACCGTCGTCACCGTCCTGGCCGCCCTCTGGGTGGGTTTCTCCGCCTTCTCCCTCCTGCGCCGCGCCGAATGGGTCGTGAAGCCGCTGGTGGACTACGGTGTCCCCCGCTCGTGGTGGACCTGGCTCGGCGCGGCCAAGGCCGCCGGGGCCGTAGGTCTGTTGGCCGGCCTGTTCGTGCCGGTCGTCGGCGTGGCGGCCGGGATCGGCCTGGTGCTGTACTTCGCCGGGGCCGTCGTCACCGTGCTCAGGGCGCGCTCGTACTCGACCGTGGTCTTCCCCCTGCTGTACATGGGGCCGGTGGTCGCGGCCTTGGCGCTGGGATACCTCCTCTGACAGCGGCACGTGTCCGCTCGGCCCTCACGGGGGTGGTGAGGGTCGAAATAGGCTGACCGCGGTTGTCCGTGATGGCGAAGGAGTAACTGTGACCACAGACCCGACGATGACCCGGATCGGCCAGGGGATGGAGTTGCATCACAAGGGCCAACGTGAAGCCGCTCGCGACATGTTCGCGCGGATCTGGGACGACATCGGCGGTGAACAGGGCGACCCGCTGCATGTCTGCGTCCTCGCCCATTCGATGGCCGACGTCCAGGACGACGTGCGGCAGGAGCTGACGTGGGATCTGCAGGCGCTCGCCGCCGCCGATCTCCTCACCGACGAGCGGGTGGCCCAGGCCGGGTCGCCCCTTTCGGCGGCCGGTCTGTATCCGTCGTTGCATCTGAACCTGAGCGAGTGCTACCGCAAGCTAGGAGATTTCGACCGCGCTCGTGAGCATCTCCAGCAGGGGCGGGCGGGGGTCGGAGCACTCGACGACGACGGGTACGGGCGGCTCATCAGAGGGGGCCTGGAGCGGTTGGCCGAACAGTTGGGCGAGACCACCTGACCGTGCGGCTGAAGCCGAGATTCGAGAGAGCACCTTGTTGCCGGCGCCGCCGGTGGCGAGGTGCCCTCCGTGCTGGTGCGTGTGTCACGCCGTCACTTTCGACTTATGGCGGGATTGGCAGGAAAGGTAGATGTAAGTGGTGGATTCTCCGTTTTGGGGGTGGTTGGGAGGTCTTGCTGCTGTTAGGTTATGCCCCTAACGAAGGTTAGCCTTACCTTAGGGGGCGCGGTGGTGTCGCAACGGCGAGTTGTCGGGCGTCCCGGGCGGACCACCGTGCGCGACATCGAGAGGACCGGGGCCGGAGGGGGATCACCTCGCCGCCGCGCCGGGGATGCGAGCCGGACATGACGGCGGTGGTCCACGGAACGGTCACCGAGAACACGGCGAGACCGACGGCCACGGCGAACCTGATGTCTCCGGCCCCGAAGGCCATGACGGCCCCGAAGCCATGACGGCCACGGAGGGGGCGCGGTGATGGCCGCGCGAGGGTTCCAGGGAGCCGTCATGCGCGGCTTCGGGGCTCGTGACCATGTGGCGACCGTGGTGCGGACTTCCATGGTCACACCGCATATGGTGCGGATCCGCATGTCGGCGCCGACCCTGTTCGAGAACGTCACCGTCGGCCCCACCGCGTGGCTGCGGTTCTGGTTCCCCGACCCCACCGGGTCCGACAGGGAACACCAGCGCGCCTACACCCTCGTCTCGTGCGAGCCGGAGACCGGTGAGTTCGCCGTGGACGTGGTGCTGCACGAGCCCGCGGGGCCGGCGACCGTGTGGGCGGGGAAGGCCGAGCCCGGCGACGAGGTCCAGGTGATGTCGTTCGGCTCCTCGCGCTTCGCCGTACCGGACGAGCCGCCTGCGGGGTATCTGCTGGTCGGTGACCCCGCGTCGGTGCCCGCGATCAACGGCATCGTCGCCGCGCTGCCCGACGACGCCGAGATCGCGCTCTACCTGGAGAGACAGCACGAGGAGGACGAGCTGATCCCGCTCGCCTCCCACCCGGGGCTGCGGGTGCGGTGGGTGCCCAGGGACGGCGAGACCTCGCTGGCCGCCGCGATCGACGAGCGTGACTGGTCCAACTGGTACGCCTGGGCGGCGACCGAGGCGGGCTCCCTCAAACACCTGCGCAAGACCCTGCGTGACAGGTTCGGCTTCCCCAAGGCCGACACCTACGCCCAGGCCTACTGGACGTACGGCAGGGCCATGGGTTCGCTGCGCCGTACCGGCGAGGAGAAGGCCACCGAGCAGGCACCCGCCGAACGGGAAGTCACGGCGTCGGCCGTACGGCCTGCTGAGGAGAAGGCCGCCGGGCGGGAGGCGGCCGTACGACCTGCCGAGAAGGAGGATGCCGGGCCGACGTCGGCCGTGCGCTCCGATGAGCAGGAGGCCGCCGGGCAGCGGCCTGATGGGCGGGAGGCCGTACGGTCTGGTGGGGTGGCTTCCGCGGTGCGGGATGTGCGAACCGGGCAGCGACTCGCCGGGCAGGCGTCGGCCGTAAGGCCTGATGAGCAGGAGGGCGCCGGGTCGGCGTCGGGCGTGAAGCCTGGTGGGGCGGTTTCCGCCGCGCGGGCCGCTCGGGAGAGGCAGGGGCGGTGGCGGTCGCAGGCGGCCAAGGAGCTGCTCGCGCCGGTGAAGACCGCGATGATCGTCGCCGGGGTGGTGCAGGGGGTCGTCACGCTGGTGCAGCTCGCGCCGTTCGTGCTGCTGGCCGAGCTGGCGCGGCTGCTGCTCGCGGGGGCCGACGGGGACCGGCTGCGCGGTACCGCCGTGGCCTTCCTGGTCGTCTTCGGCGCCGGAGCGCTGCTGGGCAGCGCGCTGATGGTGTGGCTGCACGTCCTGGACGCGCGGTTCGGCGCGCGGGTCCGCCACCGGCTGCTCGGCAAGCTCGTACGGCTGCCGCTCGGCTGGTTCACCCGGCGTGGCTCCGGGGCGGTCAAGAAGCTCGTGCAGGACGACACGCTGGAGCTGCACGGTCTGGTCACGCACGCCGTCCCCGACGGGGTCGCGGCCGTCGTCGCCCCGGTCGCGGTGCTGGTCTACCTGTTCGCGACCGACTGGAGGCTGGCGCTCGTCCTGTTCGTCCCGATCATCGTGTATCTCTTCGCCTTCGCCGCGATGATGTTCCAGAGCGGCCCGAAGATCGCCGAGGCGTCCCGGTGGGCGGAGCGGATGGGCAACGAGTCGGCCGCCTTCTTCGCGGGACAACCGGTGATCCGGATGTTCGGCGGCGTCGCGGCCTCCTCCTTCCGGCGTGAGCTTGAGTCCTACATCGGCTTCCTGGACGGCTGGCAGCGGCCGTTCATCGGCAAGAAGACGTTCATCGACCTGGTCACCCGCCCGATGACCTTCCTGTGGTTGATCATGGTCGTCGGCACGCCCATGGTCGTCTCCGGGGCCATGGAGGCGGCGACGCTGCTGCCGTTCCTGCTGCTCGGCACCACCTTCGGCGCGCGGCTGCTGGGCATCGGCCTCGGGATGGGCGGCGTCCGCGCGGGCGTCCTGGCGGCCCGCCGTATCGCCGTCGTCCTCGGTGAGAAGGAGCTGACCACCCGTCCTGAGACGGTGGAACCGGAGGGGGAGCGGGGGGTCGTCCGCTTCGAGCGGGTGAGCTTCGGCTACCGGCCCGGCAAACCCGTCATCCACGACGTCTCGCTGGCCCTGCGGCCGGGTACGGTCACCGCGCTCGTCGGCCCCTCGGGGTCGGGCAAGTCGACGCTCGCCGGACTGCTGGCCCGCTTCCACGACGTGGACTCCGGCGCCGTCACCGTCGGGGGACGCGACATCCGCGCGATGTCCGGTGACGAGCTCTACACCCGTGTCGGGTTCGTCTTCCAGGACGCGCAGCTCGTGCACGGAACCGTACGGGAGAACATCGCCCTGGCCAGGCCGGAGGCGACCACGGCCGAGATCGAGACGGCGGCGCGGGACGCGCGGATCCACGAGCGGATCCTGCGGTTGCCCGACGGCTACGAGACCGTGCTGGACGGCGACGGCGGACTCTCCGGCGGGGAACGGCAGCGCCTCACCATCGCGCGTGCCCTGCTCGCCGACACCCCGGTGCTGGTCCTCGACGAGGCGACGGCGTTCGCCGATCCCGAGTCCGAACACCTCGTACAGCAGGCCCTGACCCGGCTCACCCGAGGCCGTACGGTGCTCGTCGTCGCGCATCGCCTGCACACCGTCGTCGACGCCGACCGGATCGTCGTCCTCGACCACGGCCGCGTCGCGGAGACCGGCACCCACACCGAGCTGATCGCGTCCGGCGGCCGTTACCGCAGGCTGTGGGACAGCCGGGGAAGCGTACCCGCCAAGGCGGAGGTGTCCCGATGATCCGTACCCTCGTCCGGCTCGTCCCCGCGGCCGACCGGGGCAAGGTGGTCGGGTACGCCCTGCTCACCGTGGTCTCCGCGATCCTGCGGGGAGTCGGCTGCCTACTGCTCGCCCTCCTGCTCGGCGCGTTGTTCTCCACGGTTCCGGCCGACGCGCTGCCGTGGCTGGGCGCGCTCACCGTGAGCGTCGTGCTCGTGTGGGCCGTGGACACGGTTGTCTCCCGCATCGGCTTCGACATCGGGTTCACGCTGCTCGGCACCGTGCAGCGCGACCTCACCGACCGGCTCACCCGTATCCCGCTCGGCTGGTTCACCGCCGAACGCACCGCGACCGCCAGGCAGGCCGTCGCCGCCTGCGGCCCTGAGCTGGTCGGGCTCGTCGCCAACCTGCTCACCCCGTTGCTGAGCGCCGTCCTGCTGCCCGTCGTGATCGCGATCGGCCTGACGGGCTTCGCCTGGCAGCTCGGGGCCGCCGCCTGGGTCGCCGTCGTGGGACTGCTGGTCGCGCTGTGGGCGACCACCGGGATCACCCGCGCGGCCGACGCCGCCGACACGGCCGCGCACAGCGCGCTGACCGAGCGCGTCCTGGAGTTCGCCCGCACCCAGCAGGCACTGCGCGCCGCCCGCAGGGTCGAACCGGCCCGCAACGGAGCGGGTGCCGCCGCCGTCGCGCAGCGCGGTACGGCGCTGCGCCTGGTGCTGCTGCAGATCCCGGGACAACTGCTGTTCGGCCTGGCCGGTCAGGTGGCGCTGGTCGCGCTCGCCGGAGCCGTCACCCTGCTCCACCTCGAAGGAGGTCTCGGAGCGCCGCAGGCCGTGGCGCTCGTCGTGGTGGCCGTACGGTTCCTCGAACCCTTCACCGTGATCAGCGAGCTGGCACCCGCGATCGAGTCCGTCCGGGGCACCCTCGACACCCTGCGCGCCATCCTCGACGCCCCGGCTCCCCCTGTTTCAGCCGCTGCCTCGGCCACCGCCCCGGCCCCCGGCCGGGACGCGCCGCGCGTCGAGTTCCAGGGGGTGGGCTTCGGCTACGGTGACGACGAGGTGCTCAAGGACCTGTCCTTCACCCTCGAACCGGGGACGACCACGGCCGTCGTCGGCCCTTCCGGCTCGGGGAAGAGCACGATCCTGTCGCTCGTCGCGGGCTTCCACGAGGCCGCGCGGGGACGCGTCCTCATCGACGGCCAGGACGTCTCCGGGCTGGACCCGGCCACCAGGCAGCGGCTGTCCAGCATGGTCTTCCAGCATCCGTACCTGTTCGGCGGCACCATCCGCGACAACGTCCTCGCGGGTGACCCGGACGCGGAACCGGCACAGGTCGCGGAAGTCATGCGGCTCGCCCAGATGGACGAGATCGTCGGGCGGCTGCCCGACGGGGAGCGTACGGATGTCGGCGAGGCCGGGGCCGCCCTCTCCGGCGGTGAGCGGCAGCGCGTCAGCATCGCCCGCGCCCTGCTCAAACCGGCGCCGATCCTGCTGATCGACGAGGCGACCAGCGCCCTGGACACCGAGAACGAGGCCGCCGTGGCCCAGGCCCTGAGCAAGGACGTACGGCGACGCACCCGCGTCATCGTCGCCCACCGCCTGGGCGGCATCCATCACGCGGACCGGGTGCTCTTCGTCGAGGACGGCGCGATCGTCGAACAGGGAACCCCGGCGGAACTACGCGCGGCCGGCGGCCGCTTCGCCGAGTTCTGCCGCCATCAGGAGCAAGGAGAGGACTGGCGCCTGCGCTCGGCCGCCCCCGACCACGACCTGGTCCTCTCCACAGACCAGGACTGAACCGACTCCCGGGGAGAGGGTTCAGACGACGATGACCCGGCGGCCTCGGGTGTGACCGGCCTGGCTGTCGGTGTGCGCCGCCGCCGCTTCGGCGAGGGTGTACGACTTCTCGACGGGGATGTGGAGTCGCCCCCGAGAGATGAGGTCGGCGGCCTCGGCGAGCGCGTCCGGCACGCTTCCGGCCACGCCGGAGAACCGGACACCGAACTCCGGAGCGCCGAGATCGGCGATGGAGATCACCTTCCGCGGATCCCCGGTCAGTTCGACGAGTTCGCGGATCACGCCGGAGCCTGCCAGGTCGAGGGCCGCGTCGACACGGCCGAGCCGTCGCACCCGCTCGACCCAGCCCTCGCCGTACGTCGTGGCGACGGCGCCCAGGCCGCGTAGGTAGTCCTGGTTCGCGGGCCCGGCCGTGCCGATCACCGTGATGCCGCGGTCGCGGGCGATCTGCAGCACCGCCGATCCGACTCCGCCGGAGGCGCCGCTGACCAGCAGCGTCTGACCGGGCCGTACACCGACCTGGTCGATGACGCGCAGCGCGGTCTCCACCACGGAGGGGTATCCGGCCGCCTCCTCGAACGTCAGCCCCTCGGGCATCAGGGCCCAGGCCGACAGCACGGCGAACTCGGCGTAGGTGCTCGAACCCTCGCCGAACACGTGGTCGCCGACCTTGACCCCTTCGACGCCCGCGCCGACCTCGTCCACCACCCCGGAGGCGTCCAGCCCGACCCCGGCGGGCAACTCGATCGGACGGGCCTTCTGGAACTGGCCTTCGCGGATCCTCCAGTCGACGGGGTTCACCCCCGCCGCCCGTACGGCGATGCGTATCTTCCCGGGTCCCGCGTGGGGCTCCTCGGCGTCCACGAGTCGCAGGACGTCCGGGCCGCCGAACGCGGCGAAGCTCACTTTCCTCATGCCGCCGACCGTAGCACTAACGGTTAGTGTTTCGAAACCGTTGTGTTTTCATATCTGATAGCATCACGGCATGACCGTGCCGTCCGGGCGCCGGGAGCGCAAGAAGGCCGCGACCCGCCAGAAGATCGCCGAAACCGCCCTGCGTCTCTTCCTGGAGCGCGGCTACGACGCGGTGGGCATCCGGGACGTGGCGGCCGAGGCCGACGTGGCCGTCACCACGGTCTTCTCGCACTTCGCCTCGAAAGAGGCCCTGGTGTTCGGGCAGGACGAGGACTTCGAGCGGCGTCTCAGGCAGGCGGTCACCGACCGGGCGCCGCAGGAGCCGCTCATCCCCGCGCTGCGCCGCGAGATCCGGGCCATGGTGCGCCACTGCGTGTCGGGCGGCGGCACCCCGATCTGGGACATGATCGACAAGACCCCCGCCCTGCGGGAGTACGAGGAATCGATGAGACTGCGCCACGCGGAGTCACTGGCGACGGCCATCGCCGCCGATCCCGACCTGTCGCGGACCACGACGGCCTGCCGGACGATCGCGAGATTCGTGGTCGACGCCCACTCCCTGGCCCGCGAGTCCCCCGACCCGGAGGCCGCAGTCGACGAGATCTTCCAAATGATCGAAGCCGCCTGGTCAGCGACCGAGGGGTAAGGCACCTGACTCTCGGTCTGGATCCCGCCGCCCCGGCCTGTCCACCCCCGGCTCCACGGACGAAAGGTCTCAGCTCAGGCGCCGACGCCGTACACGAGAAGTTTCGGCCCGCGCCTTACCAACCCCCACGCGCAAGAAGTTTCGGTCCATACGCGCCAACCCCAAACGCGAAGAGCTCGGGTACCGGCGCCATGCGTGAGGAGTTTGGCCTTACCGGCGCCAGGTGTGGAGAGTGTCCGGCTTGGGCGCGTCGGTGCTTGGACTGAGGAACGCAGGAGCGCAGCGACGGAGTGACGAGGGAAAGCACCGACTCAGGGCGCCCAAGCCCGCGACGCCGAAGGCGGAGCAAAGAAACACAGCCCGGCGCCCCCCCACGGTGCGCCGGGCTGTGTTGTTCTGGGTCACACCAGGAGCTGGCCGCCGTCCACCTGGACCACGGTGCCGGTGATGTGACCGGCGTTCGCGGAGGCCAGGAACAGCACCAGCGGTGTGATGTCCTCGGTGGTCGCGATCTTGCGGAGCGGGATGCGCGACTCCCATGCCTCCCGGGCCTCCGCGTTCTCCATCAGACCGGCGGTCATCGGGGTGTGCACGGGACCGGGGGCCACGCCGTTGACGCGGATGCCGTGACCGGCCAGCTCGACGGCGCCGGTGCGGGTCAGCGCGTCCACGGCGGCCTTGGTGGCCTCGTAGTGACCCATGCCGGGGGTCGGCTGGCGGGCGCCGATGGAGCTGATGTTGACGATGCAGCCGCCCTTGCCCGCCTTGATCATCTGCGCGGCGACCGTCTTGGTGACGGTGAAGGTGCCGCGGAAGTTGACCGAGACGACCGTGTCGAAGACCTCGAAGGGGAGGTCGACGAGGAAGCCGCCACCGGCGACGAGGCCGGCGTTGTTGACGAGGACGTCGACGGTGCCGAGCTTCTCGGCGACCTCCTCGACGGCCGCGTTGACGCTCTCGGGGTCGGTGACGTCGAGGGTGACGGCGTGGCCGCCGATCTCGGCGGCGACCTCGTCGGCGCCCGCACGGTTGACGTCGGCGACGACGACACGGTCACCGGCGGCGGCGAACGCCTCCGCCACGGCCCTGCCGATGCCGCTCGCGGCGCCCGTGACGAGGACGACGCGTCCTTCGGCGCCGCTCACCGGGCTTCCGCGACGATCACGCGGGGGCTGCCGGGCAGTGCGAGGGTCTCGACGGGGGTCCAGCCGGCCTCGGTCAGCCAGCCGTGGACCTGGTCCTCGGGGTAGACGATGGTGCCGTCGATGGTGAGGTACTCACCGGCGTGCAGCGCGTCGATGCTGCGCTGCTTGTCGTCGTTGTCGAGGAAGAAGTCGAGCAGGAGGAGCTTGGCGCCGGGGACGGCCGCCTCGCGGGCGCGCTTGACGATGGCCCTGTTCTGCTCGTCGTCGTAGCGGTGCGCGACGTGCTCAAGGAAGACCAGGTCGAAGCCGGTGGGGATGTCGCCCTGCAGCGGGTCGCCCTCGACGATCTCGACGCGCTCGTTCAGGCCGGCCTCGGCCAGCACGCCCCTGGCGGCCTCGACGAGGGGGCCGCCGGAGAAGAAGGTGCCGTTGAGCGCGGAGTTGGCGGTCAGGGCCTCGACGAGGAAGGAGACGGACAGGCCGCCGTAGTCGAGGACCTTGGTGTAGGGGGAGAAGTCGAAGTTGTCGGCGAGCATCTTGGCGTGCAGCGCGTTGTAGGTCATGACGCCGCCCATGAAGATGTCCATGCGGTCGCCGGACATGTCCAGGTCGCCGGGCTTGCCGGTGCGGACGGTGTTGATGAAGCCGAGCCAGTGGCCGTAGCTGACGGCGTCGAGGAAGGCGAGGAACTTACGCAGGTCGAGGTCGCCGGCGGAGCCCGCGAGGTACCGCGCGGTGGCGGGGGTGTTGGCGTACACCCCGTCGGTGCGGGTGAGGAGGTCGAGGCTCGACATCGCGTCGGCGAGAATCCTGGCGACGTTCGCGGGGATCCCGGCGCGCTCGGCGATTTCGGCGGCGGTCGCGGGACCGTCGGCCAGCGCCGCGAACACTCCGGCCTCACTGGCGGCGAAGAGCTGCTTGGCGGCCATGTAGCCGATGGCCACGTCCACGATCTTCGAGGGGCTCGCGGACGAGGTGCTGTCGGGGAGAGACGACATGCGATGCGCTCCTTTGATTCCAAACAATATTGGGAATACTATACGATTCACCAGGCAGCGACCAGGGGTCGCACATCGACATCGGAGGTTCTCGGTGGAGTACTCAGGTCAGGTCCCCCGGCGTCGGCTCGGTGAGCGTGGTCCCCTGGTTCCGGTGTTCGGTCTCGGCTCCTGGAACACCTGGGACAGGATGGAGCGGGACGACGCCGTCGCCCTGATCCGTTACGCCGTCGACCGTGGCGTGAACCTCTTCGACGTCGCCCACTACAACTTCGGTCCGCACGCCGAGAACGCGGTCACCGACATCATCTTCGGTGAGGCCGTCGTCGAGGCCGGGGTGGCCAGGGACGACTACCTCCTGTGCGGCAAGCTCTGGCTGTGGGAGTACCCCAAGTCCTCCTTCGCCGAGCAGATCGACACCTCGCTGTCCCGGATCGGGACCGACAGGGCCGACTCCGTCGTGGTCGGCGACTTCTTCGGCGACCTGGACATCCGCGCCGTGGTCACCGACGTGGCCGAGCTGGTGCGGGCCGGGCGCTTCCAGACCTGGGGCGTGAACAACTGGTCGGCCGACGACCTGTGGTTCGCGCGTGACTTCGCCATCGCCGAGGGCATGGAGCCGCCGTCCTTCGCGCAGCTCAAGTACAGCCTCGCCCGCCGCTCGGTGCCGGACGGCACGCCGTACGGCAGGCTGTTCGCCGAGGGCGGCCTGGGGCTGCAGGCCTCGGACGTCTTCGAGGGCGGCATCCTGGCGGGCAAGCTGAACCCGCAGCGCAAGATCGGCGCGGACCCGGGCGGCATCCGCGACCGGATCCGTGACTCCTACCCCGAGGTCAAGCGGATCGCCGAGGGCTTCGGCGCGACCCCGGCCCAGCTGGCCATCGCCTTCACCCTGACCCACCCGGCCGCGGCGAACGTGCTCTTCGGCGCCAGCAGCAGGACGCAGCTCGACGAGAACCTGGGAGCTCTCGAACTGCTCGAACGGCACGGCGACGAGCTGCGTTCCGCGGTCGGGTCGCTGTGGATCGACAAGGGCGTGGTCGCCCCCGACGCCTCCTGGGGCACCGACGCCCCGAACAAGGCCTGACGACTCCGTTCCGCGTCCCGGCCGCCCTTTCCCGGCGGCGCCGGGACGCGTTCGGCTCGTGCCCGTGCCGTACGGCGGGGCAACGTCCGGAACAAGGCCCGGAACCGGGCCGGAAAACGCGGCCGGGTCCGTAACCGGGTTTCGGGCGGGACCATACGGCAGGGTGACGTGACGAGGGACCGGCTCGCGTGTTCGCGGGCCGGTCCCTCGTGGCTTTTCCGTGCGACTGGGCGTGGTGTCCTCCGGATCAGCTCTCGTGGACGACGCGGCCGTCCACCATGGTCAGGCTCACCGGGACCTGGGGCAGGGCCTCGGGCTCGACCTCAAGCAGGTCGCCGTCCAGCACGCACAGGTCGGCGACCTTGCCGGCCTCCAGCGAACCCTTCCACGACTCCGCCCCGTCCTGCCAGGCGGGGGTGATGGTGTAGGCCCGCAGGGCCTCGGTGACCGCGAGCCGCTGGGCGGCGCCACGCACGGCGCCGTCAAGACCACGCCGGGTGACCGCGGCGGCGATCCCGACCCGCCAGTCGGGAGTGAGGACCGGGGCGTCGGAGCTGAGGCAGAGCTTCACCCCGATGTCCAGTGCGTCACGGGTCGGCCACGTCTGGGGGAGGATGTCCTCGCCCAGGGCTCCAAGCACCATATGCTCAGTCGCCACGGGTATTCCCACCTGGGTGTTCAGTCCGATGCCTGCGGCCGCCATCGTGGCCAGGGTCCTGGAGGAGATCACGTCGCCATGGATGATGTAGTGCCTCGCGTCGCGGCCGTCCCTGGAGGCCGCCGCGGCGAAGGCGTCCGTCACCGTCCTGGTGGTCCTGCTTCCGGTCGCGTGCACGGCGACCTGGTGTCCCGCCGCGTGCGCCGCGTCGATCATCGCGATGAGTACGGCCTCACGCTCGGCCTCGGAAGCCCCCTCGACCAGCAGCCCGCCGTACGTGCCGTCGGTGTAGGGCTCGTCCATCCAGGCGTTGCGCATCGGCGGGATGCCGTCACCGAAGATCTTCACGCCCGCGACGCGGAACCAGCCGGGCACGTCGGCGGGGGGCGTGAAGTCACGCAGTCCGTCGAGCACCCCGGCCAGCGAGCTCGCGCCGTCCAGCTCGCCGAACAGCATGAGGGCGGTCACCCGGGAGGTGAGCCTGCCCTCCGCCGCGAGGTCGGCGTAGTCGCGCAGGGCCGCGGAGCCGAAGCAGCCGCTCGCCCCGTTGTCCTCCCCTGGGCCGAGGCCCGGTTCGGTGTAGCTCGTGACCCCGAGTGACGCGAGCAGTTCGGCGGTGCGCAGGATCGCGCCACGCCGGTCCTGTGAGGTCTCCAGCCGCGCAGGCGGCTCGCCTCCGTGGTGCCCGGCCGCCATCTGGTCCATGAGGAGGGCGGGCCACATCTGGCCGAGCCAGACGCCGTGGAGGTGGGAGTCGTTGATCCCCGGAAGGACCGATCTTCCCCGCAATGGGATGACGCGGGTGTCGGGACCGATCAGAGATGAAATTTCATCTTCTGATCCCACTCGAGTGATGCGGCCGCCGGTGATCGCGATCGACTCCGCGACAGTGTCGGCGGCGTCGACGGTGTGCACCTTACCGCCGGTCATGACCACATCCGCCGAGGCGGCGTCGTACCTCGAATCGTTAGGCAACATTTCACCATCACACTAGACACGTCATTTGGACCCGCATAACGTACATGGAATCGGATACGATTTGCGAGTGCCTGAACCTTTGGGAAGGCACTCGGGCCGCCCCCGGAGGTAACCCCATGCCCCTGCATCCCGAGGCGCAGCGAATAATCGACCGCACCGGCGTTCAGGACCAGGGCGAGGCCCCCCAGCTTGACGCGGCGGCGATGCGCGAGGGATTCCGTCTTGCCTGGACCATGCCGGACGACCTTCAGCCGGTCGGCGGTGTGGTCGATACCGTGTTCCCCGGTCCTGCGGGTGAGGTACCGGTTCGTGTATACACCCCCGAGGGGGACGGGCCGTTCCCGGCGCTGGTCTGGTTCCACGGCGGCGGGTGGACCATCGGCTCTCTCGACGAGAACGAGGTCGCCTGCCGGGCGGTCTGCGCAGGGGCGGGCGCCGTCGTCGTCTCCGTCGACTACCGGCTCGCACCGGAGAACCCCTTCCCGGCCGCGGCGGACGACTCCTACGCCGCGCTCCTGTGGGTCCACGAGAACGCCGAGGCGCTCTCGGTCGACGCCTCGCGCCTCGCCGTCGCCGGTGAGAGCGCGGGCGGGAACCTCGCCGCCGTCGTCGCGCTCAAGGCCCGCGACCTGAACGGTCCCCGGCTCTCCCTGCAGGTGCTCGTCTCGCCGATTCTGGGCCACCCCGACGACGGGCGCGCCTCCTACCGGGACTGCTCCGAGGGCTACTTCCTCTCGAAGGAAGGCATGGACTGGTTCTTCACCCAGTACCCCCGTAACGCCAGTGATCTCGACGACCCCTATCTCCTGCCGCTCCGCTCGAAGGACCTGTCGGGCCTGGCGCCCGCGCTGGTCGTCGAGGCCGAGTACGACGTCCTCCGCGACGAGGGCGTCGAGTACGCCGAGGCGCTCAAGGCCGCCGGCAACCAGGTTGAGCTGGCCGTGTTCGACGGCATGATCCACGGCTTCTTCGGACTGCTCACGCTTGAGCTGGCCGAGGTCAGCGGTGTCACTGCCCACGTCGTCGAGGCACTGCGATCCGCCTATGTGAAAGGCGCCCAATGAGCGGCGAAGTCCTCTCCCTTAAGGACGTCAGTATCAACCGGGGTGACACCCCGATCGTCCACGACGTCTCCCTGACCGTCGCACCCGGAACCGTCACGGTCGTCCTGGGCGCCAACGGCGCCGGAAAGACGACGCTGATGGACGGAATCGCGGGGCTGGCCCCCGTGACCTCAGGAACGATCCAGCTCGACGGCGCGCCGATCGAGAAGCTTCCCATCTACAAGCGCTCCCAGGCCGGTCTGGGTTACGTCGAGCAGGCCCGTACGGTCTTCAGGACGCTGACCGTCGAGCAGAACCTGCTCGTCTCCCGTTCCGGCAAGGGCGACGCCGAGAAGGTCTACGAGCTCTTCCCCGAGTTGCAGAAGCGCCGTACGCTCCAGGCCGGTCACCTGTCCGGCGGTGAACAGCAGATGCTCGTCCTGGGACGCGCGCTGATCTCCGACCCCAAGATCATACTCATTGACGAGATGTCCCTCGGCCTCGCGCCCGTGGTCGTCCGTCGCCTCATGCACGCCGTCAAGGACCTGGTCGGCCTGGGCATCGCCGTCCTGCTCATCGAGCAGTTCGCGAACCTGGCCCTGGAGATCGGGGCCAACGCCTACGTCCTCCGCAAGGGCCGCGTCGTCTTCGACGGCCCGTGTGACGAGATCAGGGGCGACTCCGAGCGCCTGCATGAGTTCTATTTCGGCGCCATGCCCACGGACGCCGTCGTCGAAGCTGGGGGCGAGAACCCGTGAACATGATCGACAAGCGTTCGTGGGGGATCGCCCTGGCCGTCGCCGCGGCGGCCTGCGTGATCGTGCCCAACGTGCTGCCGCCGTACTGGGTGTATCTCGCGATCACCGCGGTCGTCAGCTCGGTGATCATGCAGAGCTACGGTGTGATCGTCGGCAGGGCCGGCGTCATGTCCCTGTGTCAGATGTCCTTCGCCGCCATCGGCGCCTGGGTCGTGCTCCGGCTGAACCTGGCCGACGCCCCCGGCGGCTTCATCGTCTGGCTGGTCATCGGCGGTCTGGCGGCCGTCCCCGTCGGCGTCGCCATCGGCCTGCCCGCCCTGCGCATCCGTGGCGTGAACCTCGCGGTCGTCACCTTCGGCTTCGCCGTCGCCGCGGACATCGTGCTCAACGCCAACCAGTTCCCCGGCACCACCGAACTGAAGACGCTGCAGCGCCCCGGCCTGTTCCACACCAACGGCGGCTACTTCGTCCTGGCCGTGATCGTCTTCATGGCGCTCAGCATCGGGCTGGCGCTGTTCAACCGGACCAGGCTCGGCATGTCCTGGCTGGAGATCCGCTACTCGGAGCGGGCCGCCGCCGCGCACGGCATCTCGGTCGCGCGCAGCAAGCTCGCCGCGTTCGCCCTCAGCGCCTTCATCGCCGGCATCGGCGGTGGCCTGATGGCCGGTCAGCTCGGTCTGGTCGTCTCCAGCAACTTCGCCATGGGACAGTCGCTCGCGCTCTTCGCGGTGGCGATCCTCATCGGCCCGCACAACCCCGAGGGCGCCCTCATGGGCGGCATCTTCGGCGCGGTGATGGCGACGATCCTGGAGAAGCTCAGGCTGCCCCAGGACCTGGGCGGCATCCTCTTCGGCCTCTCGGCGATCTTCGCCCTGCGCAGCGGCGTCAGCCAGACCGACTTCACCCGGGCCCGCAAGAGGGAGGCCGCCGCGCGCAAGCTGCTGGAGAGCCTCCCGGACAAGCCCAAGGAGGAGCCCAAGGCGGCTGTCCCGGCCACCGAGTCGACCTCCCTGGTCCCGCCGCCCGCCCCCGCGGGCGACCAGCCGGCCCTCGACGTGCGCGGCCTGACCGTCAGGTACGGCGAGGTCCTCGCGCTCGACAGCATCGACCTCACCGTCCCCAGCGGTGGCGTCGTCGGTCTGATCGGCCCCAACGGCGCGGGCAAGTCCACCTTCATCGCCGCGGTCAGCGGGTTCCTCCACGCCTACGAGGGCACGGTCGAGCTTGAGGGCAGGTCCCTGGACAAGCTCAGCCCGAGCTCCCGCGCGAGCAACGGCCTGCGCCGTACGTTCCAGACGACGGTGATCGCGCCCGAGCTGACCCAGTACGAGTACCTCTCGATCGGCGCCAACAGGAAGCTGTCCAAGCAGGAGGCCGACGAGCTGCTCGACTTCTTCGGCTGCCCGCCCGGAGAGGTCCCGGTGTCCATCGTGGACGTCGGCAGCCGCCGTCTGCTCGACGTGGCCGCCGCCATCGCGGCCAGGCCCAAGGTCGCGCTGCTCGACGAGCCCGCCGCCGGTCAGTCGGCCGCCGAGTCGCTCAAGCTGGGCCAGAGGCTCGCCGAGGTGCCCTCCCGCTTCGGTGTCTCCATCCTCCTCGTCGAACACGACATGGAGCTGGTCCGCGCGGCGTGCGCGCAGGTGACCGTTCTCGACTTCGGACACGTCATCGCGTCCGGAACCACGCAGGAAGTGCTCGACGATCCGGCGGTCATGGCCGCCTACCTCGGTACTGCCGACGTGCCCCTCGTATAACCCTCGTATAGCCCTCCCGAACCCAACCCCTACCCCCACCCCCCCTCTTCCCCCAGCCCCAAGGAAGTAGTGCAGTGATGAAGCGTTCCCTCACCAGCGTCGCGGTGGTCGCCGCCCTGGCCATGGCCAGCGCGGCCTGTTCGAGCAGCGACTCCGGCACCGGCGGCCCGATCAAGGTCGGCTCGATCAACGGTGTCACCGGCCTGTTCCAGACGCCCGAGGTTCCCCAGGCCGTCAAGGCCGTCTTCGACGAGGTCAACAAGCAGGGCGGCATCAACGGCCGTCAGATCGAGCTCGTCAGCAAGGACGACGCGATGAACCCGCAGCGTGCCACCGAGGCGGCCCTTGAGCTGCTGGAGTCGGAGAACGTCGTGGCCCTCGTCGGCTCCTCCAGCGCGGTCGACTGTGGCCTGAACCGCGCCACCTACACCAACGCCGGGATCATCTCCATGCCGGCCGTCGGCGTCGACCCCGCCTGCTTCACCAGCCCGAACATCGCCCCGGTCAACCCGGGTCCGTTCAAGCTGATCACGGCGATGCTCTACTACGCCTCCGAGACGCTCAAGCGCGACAAGGTGTGCATGTACTACACCGTGCTGCCGGGCAGCGGTGGCGGCATCGACGCCGCCATCAAGGAGTGGACCGACCTCACCGGCAAGCAGCTGGCCGTCAAGGACACCTCGGTCGGCCAGGGCGACCCGACGCCGTACCTCGTCAAGGCCAAGGCCGCCGGCTGCCAGGCGATCCTGTACAACGCCACCGTCGGCCCGTGGTTCGCCCAGGCCAAGACCCAGGGCATGCAGGACGTCGACTTCATCGTGGCCGCCAACAGCTACACCGACGCCAACGCCCAGGCGATCCCGGACGGCCTCAACGTCTACGCCGGCACCGAGTGGCAGCCGTACACCGACGAGACCCTCCCCGGCAACGAGCGCTGGGCGAAGGTCATCGACGAGAACAAGATCCAGAAGACCGCCTTCAGCCAGGGCGCCGTCATGGCCGCCGACCTGTTCGTCCAGGTCCTGAAGACCGTCAAGGGCGACATCACCCGCGAGTCGGTCACCGAGGCCTTCAAGAACATGAAGCCGATCGACTACCCGATGGTCGGTACCCCGTGGATCTTCGGTCCCGGTGAGGCCCACAGCCCGATCGAGGGCAGCCGCTTCGTGAAGGTCGAGGCCGGCAAGTGGAAGGTCCTTCCCGAGGGCTTCATCGTCCCCGGCAAGAACTGATCTTTCAGGTCTTTCAGGAGCCCCAGGAGGTGGGTGTCCGATGTTGAATTCCTTGGTCGCGGGCCTGACCAGCGGTGGCGTCTACGCCCTGCTCGGCCTGTGCGTCGTGCTGACCTACCGGCTCGTCGCCGTGGTCAACTTCGCCATGGCGGGTGTGGGCACGATGGGTGCCTTCATCATGGTGTCGCTGATGGACCTGGGGCTGCCCTGGCCCGTCGCGCTCGTCATCGGAGTCGTGGCGGGGTCGCTGCTGTCGGCCCTGATCGGCTCCGGGCTCGTCCGCTGGTTCGGTGAGCACGACGAGCGCACCAAGGCCGCCGTCACCGTGGCCCTCTTCGTGGCCATCGGGGCGATCGGTCTGCGCCTGTTCGGCAGCACGTCGACGGGGGCCAGGAGGTTCCCGACCGTGTTCGACTCACCCGCCTTCACCCTGGGCGACGTCGTGGTACCCCAGTCGGTGCTGGTCTCGCTCGCCTTCGCGGCGCTCATCACCTTCGGGGTCGGCCTGATGCTGTCCCGGACGTCCGTCGGCCTGCGGCTGCAGGCGCTGTCGGAGCGTCCGGGCACCGCCCAGGTGGTGGGCATCCCGGCCCCCAAGCTCGCCATCGCCGTCTGGGCCGCCATCGGCGGTGTCAGCACGCTGGTGATCCTGCTGGTCGCGCCGCGTCTCGGTGGGGACTTCTCCACCCTGAGCGGACTTGTCACCACGGCCCTGGCCGTGGCGATGGTCGGTTCCTTCAAGAGCCTGCCCCTGACACTTCTGGGTGGTGTGCTCATGGGCCTGCTCGAAGGTTTCGCCGCGTCGCTCGACGAGATCCAGAAGTACCGGGGCGTCGTCCCCTTCCTCGTGATCCTGGTGCTGCTGTGGTGGCGCAGCCGTAACGAGGTCTGGGACACAGCCCACAGCAGATAGCGAATTCGGAGATCATCGCATGACAGTCCCTACGTCCACGCGGGCCGCCGTACTGCGCGCCCACGGGGAGCCTCTGGTCATCGAGGAGCTGCCGCTCCCCGCCGAGTGCGAGCCGGGTGGCGCGATCGTCAAGGTCGACTGCGCCACGCTGTGCGCGACGGACGTGCACATCTGGAGCGGCGGCATGTCGTTCCCGGGCATGCTCCCGATGGTGCTCGGCCACGAGATGATCGGAACGGTCGTGGCCGTCGGGTCGGGCACCGTCGACGCCCTCGGTCGTCCCGTCGAGGTCGGCGCCAAGATCGGCTGGTCGGAGTCCACCTGCGGCTACTGCTACGGCTGTACGGTGATCCGCAACCCCGTGGCCTGCTCCAAGCGGGGCTACGGGTTCCTGCAGCGCTCCGACGTGTGGCCGCACTCGACCGCCGGACTCGCCGAGTACGACTACGTCACGCCGACCGCCCAGAAGTACATCCTCCCCGAGGACGTCAAGGACACCTGGGCGGCCAGCGCGGGCTGCGCCGTCAAGACCGTCCTGCACGCCTTCGACCGCGCCGGGGGCGCCAAGCTCGGCTCGAACGTCCTCGTCCAGGGGGCGGGCGCGCTGGGCATCGTCGCCACCGCGGTCGCCAGCGCCTCGGGTGCGGGCAAGGTCATCACCGTCGGCGGCCCCGACTCCAGGCTCGAACTGGCCAAGCGCTTCGGCGCCGACGTCACCATCGGCCTGGACGGTGACGCCGACAGCCGTCGCGCCGCCATCATGGAGGCGACCGACGGCCAGGGCGCGCACCTGGTGATCGACGTGGCCGGAGCGCCCGGTGTCGGCGCGGAGGCCATCGACGCCGCCGCCTGGGGCGGCACGTTCGTCATCGTCGGCACCACGGGCCCGCGCCCCGACCCGATCTCCCTCGGGACGATCATGGGCAAGGAGCTCAACGTGCTGGGGTCGCTCAACGGCGACGTCGGCGACTACTACAACTCGATCGAGTTCCTGCGTTCGACCCAGACGCGGTTCCCCTGGGACGAGCTGTTCAGCGAGCCCGTCGGACTCGGCGGGGCCTCGGCAGCGCTTGAGTCCATGTCGCGCCTTGAGCAGGTCAAGGCCGTCGTCCACCCGTGGCTTCCCTGAGAACCTGCTTCCGGACCCTCGCCTGATCCTCCGAAGGTCCCCGCGGAGACGCTCCGCGGGGACCCGAGGGCCGTTTCCGCGGGTCTTCCACGGACCTTTCCCGGGGCTTGGCAGGCGAGAAGCTCCACCGAACAGAGCCTGACGGCCATCCATATATTTTTCGAGGAGTCCGATGTCCACGCCCAAGAAGGTGGTTCCCCTCCGCAGGGTCGGAACCCACGGTCCCGACGTCTCCGTCCTGTCGCTGGGGTCCTGGCACACCTACGACCGCATGGCCTTCGAGGACGCGGTGGCCATGGTCCGCCACGCCGTGGACCTGGGCATCAACCTGTTCGACGTCGGCGTGTACGGCTTCCCGGGTCACCCGCCGGTCTTCACCGACGTGCTGTTCTCCGCCATCGTCAGGGCGGCGGGCATCTCCAGGGACGAGTACCTGCTGTCGGCCAAGCTGTGGCTGGAGCCGTACCCGGAGATGTCGCTGCGTGAGCAGCTGGAGAAGGCCCTGTTCAGGGTCGGGACCGACCGGGCCGACCTGGTGATCCTCGGTGACATCCGCCGCGACGACCTCGACCTGAACCAGCTCGCGGTCGACCTCGCGGAGCTGGAGGTCGACGGGATCATCGGCTGCTGGGGTGTGAACAACTGGTCGGCCACCGCGGTCAGGACGATCCGCGACCACGCCATCCAGGCGGGTTCGCCCGGTCCGCAGATCGCGCAGCTGAAGTACAGCCCCTGCCGCAGGTCGATCCCGGACGGCGCGCCGTTCGCCCAGGTCTTCGCCGAGGGCATCACCATGCAGGCGTCGGACATCCTCGAAGGCGGCATCCTCGCGGGCAACAAGAAGCCCGGACGTGAGATCGGCCGCGACCCGGGCGGCGTCCGCGAGCGCATCATCGAGGCCGCCGACGGCCTCGCGGCGGTCGCGGCCGAGCTGGAGGTCACTCCCGCCCAGCTGTGCGTGGCGTTCACCCTCACGCACCCCTCGGTCAGCACCGTGCTGTTCGGGGCGACCAAGATGCAGCAGCTCGTCGACAACGTCAACGCGATCGAACTGGTCGAGCGGGTCGGCGCCGAGCGGCTGCGCGAACTGGTCGCCCCCTTCTGGGTCGACGCCGACGTGGTGAACCCGGAAGGCCCGTGATCCTCACCCGGAGGCCGGTGAGGTGAGTCACCGGCCCCGGGCGCTTTGCCAGGCCCGGTTCCCCGGTGGGCGGGGAACCGTGTGCCCGTGAACCGCCCGTCCTGTTCCTCCTTCTCTCGCGGTGCGGCGCGAAAAGGCGGAACAGGGCGGGTTTTCCCGTTCTCAACCGTGTTATCGGTACGGCGGGCCGTATCGGTGCGGCTTGGTACGGCGGGCCCTGTTCGTACAGCGGGCCCTACGGGTGCAACGAGCCTTGCTGGTACGGCGGGCCTTGTTGGTACGGCGGGCCTTCAGCCGAGGTCGAGGACCGGGATCAGCTGCTCCTCCTCGTAGGTCAGGTGCGCTTCGAGTTCGTCGACGAGCCGTTCGATCTCGGCCCGCACCTTCAGCGGATCGTCCCCGGAGAGGGTCTGCTTCAGCTCCTCCACGAGTACGGCGACGCGCTCGTGCTCCCTGGCCAGCCGTTCGAGGACCGGGGCGAGCGAAGGGTGCTGTTCGGCCAGGACGGGGAACATCATGGTGTCCTCGCCCAGGTGGTGATGGTGCAGGCCCTGGCAGACGGTCAGGCAGTTGATCCTGAGCTGCACACCGAGGCCGGGCCGTCCCGAGTCGGACAGCTCCTTGCGGATCAGCGCCAGTTCGCGGCGGAAGCCGTCGTGCACCAGCTTGAGGTAGGCCCCGCCCGACGGCGCGTCGCTCCGGGGCGGCCCGGCGATGCGAAGCGCGACGACCGGGATGACGCGGGTCGTCTTGGCCTGGTACTCGGCCCAGCCGGGGTCGCCCTCCACGGCGCGGGCGAACGCCGCGTCACGCTCGTCGCCCTCCAGGACCTCCGCCACGACGTCGAAGTCGAGGACCCCGGTCTCGACGGTGGCACGCGGGTTGGCCTTCAGGTTGTGGTACCAGGCCGGGTGTTTGGGGGACCCTCCGGCGGAGGCGATGACCAGCATGCGGTCGCCGCCGTCGGGCAGGTAGCCGAGGGGGGTGGTGTGCGGCCTGCCCGAGCGGGCGCCGACGGTCGTGAGCAGGAGCAGTCTCGCTCCCTCGAAATAGCCACCGACCTGGCCGTTGTTGGCGCGGAACTCGTCGATGACCTGCTTGTTGAAATCCATTCTTCTCCATTGGTAGATCCTGCTTCGCCGTACTGAATGGAGAAGAATGCGGCGGGCCCCTGGCCCGCCCGGCGATCAAGCGTCAGCCGGGCTGCTCTCTGGTGCGTGGCCCAAGGCCGACCCGGCAGTCACCTGACTTACGCTACTTCATCGAGATTTCTCCCGCAAAAGCGGCACTCCAGGTGCCGGTGATTTCCCGAGGTGGCCTGACGAAGTGGTGGCCCTGACCTGGGCGGCGGCCGGTGCCGCGCGAGGGCGCCTGGTGGCCGGGCACGTGACAAACCCGGTGACGTCGACGATCGCCCTCGGGAGACTGGTCGTCCATGGATGAGGTCGAAGTGGTCGTCGCCCATTCCGAGCGCGCGACCCTGCGCGTCGGCGACGTGTTCCTGAAGGTGGACGCCGATCGGGCACGCGCCGACGTCGAGGTCGAGGCGATGACCCTGGCGCCCGTCCCGACTCCGAAGGTCCTGTGGCACAGGCCGCCGGTGCTCGCGATCGCCGCGGTCCCGGGGACGGCGCTCGGCCGCCTCGGCGAGCCGTCGACCGCGTCCCCGGCGGCGTGGGCCGCGGCGGGCGCCGCCATCCGGAGGTTGCACGACGCGCCGTCGCCGCCCAGGCTCGGCCGGGCAGGCCGGGGCGTCGACGATCTGTCGGCGGAACTCGACGGCGAGTGCGAGTGGCTCGTGACGAACGGCGTCCTGCCCGCCGACCTGGTCACCCGCAACCGTCAGGTCGCCGAGGCCGCGTTCCGGCCCTGGAGTCCGGTGTTCACCCACGGCGACCTGCAGATCGCTCACGTGTTCGTCGACGGCGACGAGATCACGGGCATCATCGACTGGTCCGAGGCGGGCCAGGGTGACGCCCTGTTCGACCTCGCCGTCCTGACGCTCGGACACGAGGAGCATCTCGACGACGTCGTCGTCGGCTACGGCACCGACGTCGACCTCGACGTGATCCGCGGGTGGTGGTCGTTGCGCAGCCTGCTGGGGGTCCGCTGGCTGGTCGAGCACGGCTTCGACCCGTTCGCACCGGGCTGTGAGGTCGACGTGCTGAGATCCCGGCTGTGAGGCTTCACGGGTCCGACCGCCATGAGGAACGATCAGTGGATGAGACGTCGCCGGCAGACGATGGCGAGGGTCATGAAGACTTTGTGGATGTCGTCGTGAATCCTCCAGCGGATGCGCAGGCGACGGAGCCAATCCAACAGGGCCATCGTTTGCTCGATCATCCAGCGATTTCGATTCAGCCGTTTCAAGAACGGCTGTCGGCCTGACTCCACTCTCCGGCTGTCGGCTCAGCCCAGCCAGAAAGCGGCGAGCGACCATGTCTGGGAGCCGCTTGTGGAGCCGTCGTGCGGCACGAGCTCAGTTGGCGCGATGTATCCCTGACCAGGCTCCAAACGGATGCGCAAGCACCGCAGGGGATGCCCGGCGGCGATGTATTGACGCACGTCGTCGGTGTGCGGACAGTGCTGCTCTTGATCTTGACCTAGCGCACGACAGATTTCCATGATGTCCCGGTCGCCGACCAGGAGGTAGCGGGTGCCAGGCCCCAGGTTGAGGCAGAGGCGTCGACGACTGAGGTGTCGGTCAGGGTAGTTCCGCCGGTCGAAGTTGTCGATGTGCAGTCCGATCCGACGCTCAGTTGAGGGGTCTTCGGTGCTGGTGAGCCGTCCTGGCTGACTGGCCGTACAGGCGAGGCGCCTACGCGGCCAGATGCCTTTCAACGGGTTGAGAGCGGCTGCGGTGTCCAGACGGCCCTGTAGGTCATTGGAGGTGAATACAGGCAGGACTTGGGCTACCAGCTCGATCACCATGCTGTTAGGGATGCTCCTGTCGGGCCGAAGATGCTCGGCGTCAATCTCGCTGAGGGCCGTCCAGTTCTCTTGGGGGACGACAGCCATGTCGCTGTCATAGCCTGGCGTGTCGCCCGCTTGTCTGACGTCCCCGATGACGACGCGTTCCTGGATGTCGCTGAATCGGTCGAACAACAGTCGCACGCTCATGCGTTCGCCTTAGAACTCCTAGCAAAATGGGTTCAGCGGGTGAGGCGTCGCCAGCAGATGATCACAAGCGCGAGGGTCATGAAGGCTTCATGGATGTCGTCGCGGA
>NZ_JBIAVG010000013.1:236941-268591 GCF_042893955.1 Streptosporangium sp. NPDC001559 | reverse complement strand
GCCATGTGGCACTCGTCGCCACCGGTCGCGGGGTCGCCGAAGTACTCGACCACGTCCGCGGGCCACTGGTTGGCCTCGGCCAGCAGCACCCGGTCCGGGTAGAGCCGGTCGACCTCGGCCCTGATCCGCTTGAGGTAGGAGTGGGTCCTGGGCAGGTTCTCGCAGTTGGTGCCGTCCTGCTCGAACAGGTACGGCACCGCGTCGAGCCGGAAGCCGTCGATGCCGAGGTCGAGCCAGAACCGCAGCACTTCGAGCATCGCGTCCTGCACGTCCGGGTTCTCGTAGTTGAGGTCCGGCTGGTGGGAGAAGAAGCGGTGCCAGTAGTACTGCTGCCGGACCGGGTCGTAGGTCCAGTTCGAGGTCTCGGTGTCGACGAAGATGATCCGGGCGTCCTTGTAGAGCTCGTCGTCGTCGTTCCAGACGTAGAAGTCTCCGAAGGGGCCCTGCGGGTCGTGCCGGGACGCCTGGAACCAGGGGTGGGCGTCGCTGGTGTGGTTCATCACCAGGTCGGCGACGACCCGCATGCCGCGCTTGTGGGCCTCGTCCACGAGCTTCACGAAGTCTCCCAGGTCCCCGAACTCGGGCAGGATCTTCATGAAGTCCGCGATGTCGTAGCCGCCGTCGCGCAGCGGGGACTCGTACAGGGGCAACAGCCACAGACAGTCGACGCCGAGCCACTGGAGATAGTCCAGCCGTTCGATCAGCCCTCGGATGTCTCCGGTGCCGTCTCCGTTGGAGTCGGCGAATCCCCGGATGAGCACCTCGTAGAAGACGGCGCGCTTGAACCAGTACGGGTCGCGCGGCTTCTCCTCGTCGAAGGTGTTCGGAATTGGCTCAGGTACCTGACTCACCAGTGGACTCCCCGCTGTTTGCCGGTATGCGTACCCGGCCGGCTCACCGCTGGTTCGCCGTGGCACGCAGAGTGAAGATGTGTGCTGAGTGGATATAAGGGTCGAGGCGCACGTAGTTGGACTGCCGCCAGTGGTACGACTCGCCGGAGAGCTCGTCGTCGACGACGAACTCGGCGTTCCAGCCGAGACCCAGGGCGGGCATGTCCAGCGAAACCGTCGCCTCGTGGGTGCGGTGCGGATCGAGGTTGACGACAGTCAGGACCACGTCGCCCATGCCGTGCCGTCGTGTGGCCGTATCGTGAGCGCCGGGCAGCCGCTTGGAGAAGCAGACCACGTCCGGATTGTCGACGCTATGGAACCGTAGGTTACGCAATTCCTGGAGCGCCGGGTGTGCTCTGCGTACCAAATTAAGTTGCGTGATGAGTGGAGCCAGGCTACGGCCCTCTCGCTCTGCACTGGCCCAATCGCGAGGTCTGTACTGATATTTCTCGCTATCTAGGTATTCTTCGCTACCAGGGCGAACCGGGACATTTTCCGCAAGTTCATAGCCCGAATACACGCCCCACGTCGGCATGGCCATCGCAGCGATGATGGCTCTAATGCGGAATGCCGCGACTCCCCCGTGTTGCAGGTATTCATGGAGAATGTCCGGAGTGTTGACGAACAGGTTGGGCCGCATGAAGCTCGACGACCCATGTGAGAGTTCGGTGAGGTACTCCTCGAGCTCCTGCCGGGAGTTGCGCCAGGTGAAGTACGTGTAGGACTGGTGGAAGCCCACCTTGCCCAGCGTGTGCATCATCGGCGGTCTGGTGAAGGCCTCGGCGAGGAACAGCACGTCCGGGTCGGTCGAGCCGATGTCGGCGATCAGCCGCTCCCAGAACGCGACCGGCTTGGTGTGCGGGTTGTCCACCCGGAAGATCCGTACGCCGTGGTCCATCCACAGCCGGACCACCCGTTTGACCTCGGTGTAGAGGCCCTCGGGATCCTTGTCGAAGTTCAGCGGGTAGATGTCCTGGTACTTCTTCGGCGGGTTCTCCGCGTACGCGATCGAGCCGTCGGCGCGGACGTTGAACCACTCCGGGTGCTCCCTGACCCACGGGTGGTCGGGGGCGCACTGCAGGGCCAGGTCGAGCGCGATCTCCATGCCCAGCTCACGGGCCTTGGCCACGAAGGCGTCGAAGTCCTCGAAGGTGCCCAGGTCGGGATGGATGGCGTCGTGGCCGCCCTCCTCGGAGCCGATCGCCCACGGCGAGCCCGGGTCGTACGGCTCCGGCGTCAGGGTGTTGTTGCGGCCCTTGCGGAAGCTGTGCCCGATGGGGTGGATCGGGGGCAGGTAGACGACGTCGAAGCCCATCTTCGCGACGGCGGGCAGCCGGTTCGCGGCGGTCTTGAAATTTCCGGACTTGGGGGCGGCGTCCTGTTCGACGATCGCCCCTTCGGAACGCGGGAAGAACTCGTACCACGAGCCGTAGAGCGCCCTGCGGCGATCGACCCTGACGAGCCGCCGCTGGGATCGGGTCACCAGCTCGCGCAGCGGATGCGCCCGCAGCAGCTCCGCCGTCTCCGGCAGCTGGGCGACCGCGAAACGGGCCCTGGGATCGAGCGCCGTGTCACGCAGCTTGGCCGCGACCGCCTGCAACGCGGCCCGGTGCCCGCACACGTGAGCCGACGTGGTCTTCTTCCCGGTCTTGCCCGACTTCTTCTTCGGCTCCTGGCCCGCCGGCGCGCAGTCCGCGGGCCGTACGGCCTTGGCGGCGCGGTCGAAGAGCCGGGCGCCCTCCTCGCACATCAGCTCGGCGTCCAGGTCACGGGGGATCTTGATGCCCGCGTCGTGCAGCCAGGTCGCCATCGGGTCGCCCCACGCCTCGACGCGGAAACTCCACTCGCCCTCCGCGGGCAGAGTCACCTCGACGCCCCAGCGGTCGGTGCCCGGCGCGAGCTCGCGCATCGGCAGCAACGGTCCACGCGCGCCGTCGGGGCTCGTCAGCACGACGCCCGCGGCGACCGCGTCGTGGCCCTCACGGAACACGACGGCGGTGATCTCGAAGGTCTCACCCGCGGCCGCCTTGGCGGGGTAGCTCCCGCACTCGACCGTGGGCTGGATGTCCTGGATGGGAATTCGTCCGATCATCGCGTCTCAAGGTAGCGACGGCACACCCGGTGCCGCCGAAAAAGTCGGCAAGAATAGATCTTCGATTCTTTAAAAGCCCCTGGTCACCGGCTTTGATGCAGGACAATACCCTGCCGTTGCATCGACGGTCGGCCCCCCGGGGGTGGGGCGTCGCGACCCAGAGATGCGTGCCCCAATAGTCCATCTTCATGCGCCTAGGTGGAAGAGTGCGGGACCTCTTACTGTTCGGCGAGTTGTTCCCAGGGTGTGGCCACCCGGTCGATCGACTGCCCTTGGATGTGTTTGGAGCGGATTGATAGTGGTGAGGGGGAGACGCGTGAGTGTCCGGGTCGCCGTCATGGCGCTGAGTAACTAGGGTCTGGCAGCGTGAGAGCAATCCGTAGGTTCACTGTCCGCACCGTCCTTCCCCCGGAGCTGGCCCCCCTCGGCGAGCTTGTCCACAATCTGCGCTGGTCGTGGCATCCCGAAACACTCGATCTGTTCGCCGAGGTCGATCCGGCGACCTGGGAGCGCGTCGGTCACGACCCGGTCGCGCTGCTCGGCGCCGTCGAGGCGAGCCGCCTGCGTGAGCTGGCCGCCGACCGTCGTTTCCTCCGGCGGGTCGCCGACGCCGCCGACGACCTCCACGAGTACATGACCGCGCCCCGGTGGTACCAGACCCTCGCCGAGGCACCGCGGGCCATCGCCTACTTCTCCCCCGAGTACGGCATCGCCGCCGCGCTGCCGCAGTACTCGGGCGGCCTGGGCATCCTCGCGGGCGACCACCTCAAGGCGGCCAGCGACCTCGGGGTGCCGATCCTGGCCGTCGGCCTGCTGTACCGCCACGGCTACTTCACCCAGTCGCTCTCCCCCGAGGGATGGCAGCTGGAGCACTACCCCTCGCTCGACCCGGGCGGCCTGCCGCTGACCCTCCTCAAGGAGCGGGACGGCACCCCGGTCCGGATCACGGTCAGCCTGCCGGAACAGCGTCCTCTGCACGCCCAGGTGTGGGTGGCCCAGGTCGGCCGGGTCCCGCTGCTGCTGCTCGACTCCGACGTCGCGGAGAACGACAACGCCGCCCGCGACGTCACCGACCGCCTGTACGGCGGCGGCACCGACCACCGCCTGCTCCAGGAACTGCTGCTGGGCATCGGCGGCGTACGCGCGATCCGGGCCTACTGCCGGGTCGGCGACCACCCCGAGCCCGAGGTCTTCCACACCAACGAGGGGCACGCGGGTTTCCTCGGCCTCGAACGCATCCGCGAGCTGACCGAGGCCAGGCTCTCCTTCGACGAGGCCCTGGAGGCCGTCAGGGCGGGCACGGTCTTCACCACCCACACCCCGGTCCCCGCCGGGATCGACCGCTTCCCGGCCGAGATGATCGCCCGCCAGTTCGGCGGCGACAACGCCTGGCCAACGGTCCCCGTCGAGCGCATCCTCGAACTCGGTGCCGAGGACGAACCGGGCAAGTTCAACATGGCCGCGATGGGCATGCGCCTGGCCCAGCGGGTCAACGGCGTGTCCGAGCTGCACGGCGAGGTCAGCCGGGAGATGTTCCGCGGCCTGTGGCCCGGCTTCGACGCCGACGACATCCCGATCGGGTCCATCACCAACGGCGTGCACGCGCCCACCTGGGTCGGCCGCGAGATCATGGAGCTCGCGGGCAGGGAACTGCCCACCCTGGTCGAGCGCGCCCAGGGCTGGGAGGGTGTCAACAAGATCTCCGACGTGGACGTCTGGGGGATCAGGAACAGGCTCAGGGCCCGCCTGGTCAACGCGGCCAGGGAACGACTGCGCAGGTCCTGGCTGGCCAGGGGCGCCTCCCGGGCCGAACTCGGCTGGATCGAGGACGCCCTCGACCCCAACGTGCTGACCATCGGCTTCGCGCGCAGGGTGCCCTCGTACAAGCGGCTCACCCTGATGCTGAACGACCAGGAACGCCTGCGCGAACTGCTGCTCAACCCGGAGAAGCCGGTCCAGATCGTGATCGCGGGCAAGGCCCATCCGGCGGACGAGGGCGGCAAGAAACTCATCCAGCAGATCGTGCGCTTCGCCGACAGCGAGGACGTACGGCACCGCATCGTCTTCCTGCCCGACTACGACATGGCCCTGGGTCAGCTCCTCGTGCAGGGCTGCGACGTGTGGATGAACAACCCGCTGCGTCCCCTTGAGGCCTGCGGGACCTCCGGGATGAAGGCCGCGCTGAACGGCGGGCTCAACCTGTCCATCCGCGACGGCTGGTGGGACGAGTGGTTCGACGGCACGAACGGCTGGGCCGTGCCCACCGCGGACGGGGTCGCCGACCCCGACCGCCGCGACGAGCTTGAGGCGCACGCGCTCTACGACCTGATCGACCACGAGGTGGCCGACCGGTTCTACGACAGGGCCTCCGACGGCCTGCCGCTGCGCTGGCTGGAGATGGTCAGGCACACCCTGACCTCGCTCGGGCCCAAGGTCCTGGCGGGCCGGATGCTCCGCGACTACGTGATCGGCCTGTACGCCCCGGCGGCCGGGTCGGCCCGTGCCCTGTCCGCGGACGGCTACGAGCCCGCCAGGCACTTCGCCGCCTGGAAGCTCCGGGTCCACCAGGCATGGCCGGGGATCCGGGTCGAACACGTCGAGGCGACCAACCTGGGGGACACCCCCGAGGTCGGGGCCTCCCTCGAACTGCGGGCGGCCATCGCCCTCGGTGAGCTGCAGCCGTCCGACATCCGGGTCCAGGCCGCCTACGGGCTGGTCGGGCAGCACGACGAGATGGTCGGCCCGTCCTACGCCGACCTGACCCTGGAGACGGAGGCCGACGACGGCAAGGCCGTCTACAGCGGCACGATCCCGCTCGACCGCACCGGCTCCTTCGGATACACCGTCCGGGTCGTGCCGGACCACCCGCTGGTGGCCACGCCCGCCGAACTCGGCCTGATCGCCGTCCCCGAGGAACCGGTCGGCATGACCAACGGCACCCTGCGCTGACCCCGGCGTAACGCCGTCCCCGGCCGTCCCCGGCCGTCCCCGACCGGCCTCGTCCGGCCGGGGACCGCCGAAGTCTGGAAATCCGTCTTTCCCTCCAGAACGCCGCAGCCTGCTGCTTTACTGGCATTACCGGTGTTCGTGGCCCACCGGGCCGCCGCCCGCTCCGGCGGGCGCGGCCGGGCGGGCCCGCGCACCGCTGTGGTTCAGGTCGACTCCGGCCAAGATCTCTCACTGTCGAGACCCTCTCGGAGCACGGGGCCTGCGCAGGGCGCGCCGGCCGTCGGAACACCTCGGCGATGAGCGATCGGTCGTCCCCGCCTTGCCCGCGGGCTCGGTCAGGCCGGTGTTCTCGGTGGTTCTGTACCGCATGCGTTCGACCGGCGGGAGTCAGGCGCGCGGCCAGGTCACGGTGGTACGGGCACGGGCCGGTGAGGAGTCCGTGTCCATCGGCCACAGGACGGGCGAGGGGACGCTCATCGTGTGTCTCCACGGTGTCTCCACGGCGCCTCCGCGTCCGGCCTCCGGCGGAGGGGCGAACGATGACGGAACGGGACGTCGCACGACCGGAAGACACACGGGCACCCGACAGGGCGGACGAGTTCGGGGGGTTCCACCACCTGACGTCCGCGGGCGTGCCCACCAGAGGCCTCTTCCCGCGCGGGGTGTGGGAGCGGCTGAAGAAGAAGGGGACCTGCCTCGACCGGGTCCGCCATGCCATCGGGACGGCGGCGGACCGGGGAAGGGGGCTGCCGTGATCACGGTGCGCGCGCTGCTGGCGCTCGGACTGCTCGCGGGCCCCTGCCTGCTGTGCCTGGTTCTCGTCCTGTTCGACGCGGGCGTCCTCGTCCTGCTGGTGTGGGACGCGCTCGCCCTGGACAGGCCGCCGCGGGCGGGGACGGTGATGACGGTGCTCACCGCGATCCCGGCGCTGTGGGTCCTGCGCCGCCTGTTCGTCACCGGGGCCGGGGCGCGGCCCGCCCCCGATGGCGTCCTGGTCACCCCCTGGCAGGTGCCCGAACTGTGGGCCGTGGTCACGGAACTGGCCGGGCGGCTCGGCACCCGCCCGCCCGCGACCCTGCGGCTGACCGCGGAGGTGGGCGCCGAGCTGTCGGAGGAGACGAGGCTGCTCGGCCTCGTCGGGGGCAGACGGCACCTGCGCCTCGGACTTCCGCTGCTGGCCGGGCTGACGGCCGACGAACTGCGCGCGGCGCTCGGCCACGAACTGGGGCACCACACCCCCACCGGGCTCGGCGCGGTCGTCTACCGGGGGCATCTGGCGCTGCGTGCCGCCCTCGACCGGCTCGAACGCCCCCGCACCCCGGACCCCGCGCGCGGCGTCCCGGTCTCCTTGATCCGGTGGCCGCTCTCCGGCTACGCGAGGCTGTACCTCTGGGTCTCCTCCGCCGTCAACCGGCGGCAGGAACTCCAGGCGGACGCGGCCGCGGCGAGGGTCGTCGAGGCCACGGGAGCCGCGGGAGGCACGGTCGTGGCGGAGGCGTTGTGGCGGACCCTGGTGGTGCTGCCGGTGGCGTGGGGTGAGTTCCGTGACAGGTACCTCGACCCCATGCACGCCAGGGGCTACCTCCCCGACGACCCGCTGGCGGTGTTCGCCGCCATGCTCTCCTCGTCCGGCTACCGGGCCGCGATCGAGGGGATGGAACACGCGACGCCGTCCCGGCGGATCTCGCGTCACGACCCCCATCCCAGCGTGGAACGGCGCCTGCGGGCCCTGGGCGGGCGCCGGGAACCCGCGGGCCGGGGCCGTACCGCCGCTCTGGAGGCCGGGTTCGGGGTGGAACCGGGGGCCGTACGGCACTGCCTGTTCCCCTGGGCGCGGGAGAGGAGGGCCGTACTGCCCTGGCAGGAGTGGGTCGGGCTGACCATGGAGACCCTGGCGACGGAGCCGGTGAGGGGCCTGGTCCGGGCCGCCCGCAGGGTCGGCGGCACCGCGCGGCCCGCCCTGGCGACCGTCCTCGACCTGCTGGCCGACGACCGGGCGGAACGGCTCGCCGCCTGCCTCGACCCGCAGGGGGAACGGGGCGGGAAGGAGACGGCCGGGAGCCTGGCCCGGCTGGAGACCGCGCTGTTCGCGCTGGTCGGCCAGGCCCTGGTGGTGCGGGGGCGGGCCAACTGGGAGACGACCTGGACCGGGCCGAGCCGCCTGGCCTGGAGCGAACGGGGCCGGGCGGTCGCGGCGGGCGTCACCGTCGGGGAGGTCCACGCCCTGGTGGCGGCGGCCGTCCTCGGCGGCGCCCCCGAGGTCGGGCGGCTGCGGCTGCGGCTCGCCGCGCTCGGGGTCGACCCCGGGACCTGGCTCGGCCATGACGCCGAGGGGACACCCCAGGCGGAGGAGCCCGTCGCGACGGCGGGCGCCCCGGTGGCCGTGGGCGCGGAGACGGCACGAAGGAGCCGCAGAAGGTTCACGCTCCGTCTGGCGGGCGCCGTGCTGATCGGCATCCTGTTCCTGGTGACCGCCCTGTCGTCGGGTTCGGACACCCCCGAGGAGCCGGAGGACCCCGAACCCGCGGGGGTGTCCGTCACGCCGTGGCGGGAGATCGTCCCCGTTCAGCCGTCACTGTCCCCCCACGTCCCGCCGGAGACGCCGCGCCCGAGTCTCGGCCCCGGCACGGTCCGGCGCCTGGACGAACTCCTGGAGCAGGAGTTCGCCAGGCGTCACGAAGACGGCACCAAACGGTAGTCCCTCTCCCGGCGACACGCCTGTGAACAGGCAAGACACGCCATGGAAGCGTTCTTTCCCCCGGGGAGGAGGGAATGGTGCAGGAAACGAGGACGTGGACCCCGGAGAGTGCATTGAACGCCTGGACGTTCGAAGGACAGCCCGGAGCGCTGGGCGACACCACGGTGACCCTGGTCGAGGGGGGCTCCTTCTGCGTGTGCTCGCGAAGCGGGGACATCATCCAGGGCGGTCCGCAGGGCGTCTACCACGCGGACACCCGGCTGCTGTCCCGCTGGGAACTGCGGGTGGACGAGTCGCCCGTCGAGCCGCTCAGGGTGCTGGCGGGCGAGCCGTACCACGCGACGTTCGTGGGCAGGGCGGCGCCGCGGCCAGGGCGGGTCGAGAGCAGTCTGCTGGTGATCAGGGACCGTTACGTCGGCGGCGGCCTGCGGGAGGACCTGATCCTGCGCAACCTGTCGGACGAGCCCGCCGGGTGCGTACTCGACGTGCACGTCTCCTCCGACGTGGCCGACCTGTTCGAGGTGAAGGCGGGCCGGATCAGGCACGTGACGGACGTGGAGATGACGGCCGACAGGTCGGGTCTGCTGGTCTTCTCGGCCACCAGGTCACGCGGGACGCGGGTGGTCACCGACCCTCCGCCGTTCGCCGTGCCCGGCGTGCTCATCTTCAGGGTCGTCGTGCCCGCGCGCGGCGAGTGGAAGGCGACGTTCCAGGTCAACCCGATCCTGGAGGGGGAGGAGTCACCGGCCTGGTTCTCCACCCACCACCCGCTCGAACACGCCGAGCCCGCCAGGCGCCGCGCCGACTGGGAACGGCTCAGCCCCTCCTTCACCACGAGCAACCGCGCCCTGGCCCACGTGATCCACCGTTCGCGGGAGGACCTGGGGGCGCTGCGGCTCTTCGAACCGGACCGGCCGGAGGAGCCGCCGACGATCGCGGCGGGCGCGCCCTGGTTCATGACGCTGTTCGGCCGCGACTCGCTGCTGACCTCGTGGATGGCGCTGCCGCTCGACCAGTCGCTCGCGCTGGGCACCCTGCGCCGCCTGGCCAGGCTCCAGGGCAAGGTGGACGACCCGCTCACCGAGGAGGAACCGGGCAAGATCCTGCACGAGCTGCGGTTCGGTGTGCAGACCGGCGCCTCGCCGCACGGCGGCCACGCCTACTACGGCTCGGTCGACTCGACCCCGCTGTTCGTGATGCTCCTGGGCGAACTGCGCAGGTGGGGGGTGCACCAGCAGGCCGTCGAGGAGCTCATGCCGTACGCGGACGACGCCCTCGACTGGATCGTCAGGTGCGCCGACCCGTTCCTCTCCTACCAGCGCAAGACCGACCACGGCCTGGTCAACCAGGGCTGGAAGGACTCCTTCGACGGCGTCAACTTCGCCGACGGCACCCTGGCCCGCGCCCCCATCGCCCTGGCCGAGGTGCAGGGCTACGTCTACGCCGCCTACATCGCCCGCGCCCACTTCGCCCACGAGGTGGGCGACATCGAGCTGGAGAAGGAGTGGAACGCCCGCGCGACCCGGATCAGGGACGCCTTCAACGAGCGTTTCTGGCTGGCCGACCGGGGCTACTACGCCATCGGGCTCGACCACGCGGGACGGCCCATCGACAGCCTCGCCTCCAACATGGGGCACTGCCTGTGGACGGGCATCATCGACGAGGACCGGGCCGCCTCCGTGGCCGAGCACCTGCTCTCCCCGGAGATGTTCACCGGGTACGGCGTGCGCACCCTGGCCTCCAACATGGGCGCCTACAACCCGATGAGCTACCACAACGGCTCCGTGTGGCCGCACGACAACGCCCTGATCGCGGCCGGCCTGATGCGCTACGGCTTCGCCGAGGAGGCCAAGCGGATCACCTTCGGCCTTCTCGACGCGGCCGAGGTCTTCGGCTGGCGGCTGCCCGAGCTGTTCTGCGGCTTCGGCCGCTCCGAATTCTCCTGGCCGGTGCCGTACCCGACCTCCTGCTCGCCGCAGGCGTGGGCGGCGGCCGCCCCCATCCACCTGGTGCGCACCCTGATGCGCCTGGACCCGTGGATCCCCAGGGGCCGGGTGTGGGTCGACCCGGTTGGGCTGGGCAAGCTGCGGATCACCGGGCTTCCCCTGGACGACTCCCGCGTCACCGTCGACGTCGACGGCTCGGAGGTGTCCGTCACCGGCCTTTCCGAAGGCGTCACCCTGATCAACGAGCCGCGCCGCCCGACGGCGGCCGCCCTGCGCTACGCCCCCTGAGGTTCCACTCAAGTCGGATTCCGGCGGGCCGGACGGCCGTAGGTGAGGTTGAGAATGATCGCCACAACCGCTGTTTCCCGACGACGCGACGCGATGCGTGTCGTCATGGTCGCGCCCCCCTGGTACGACGTCCCGCCCCTGGGCTACGGGGGCATCGAGGCGATGCTCGCCGAACTGGTCTCCGGGCTGTCCCGCAGGGGGCACGACGTCACCCTGATCGGGGCGGGCAGAGCGGGGACGGGGGCCAGGTTCCTGCCCACCTACGACCCGGCGCCCTCGGAGCGGATCGGCGAGCCGATGCCCGAGGTGCTGCACGCGGCCAAGGCGTACGCGCTGGCCCTGGACATCGACGCCGACATCGTCCACGACCACTCGCTGGCCGGGCCGCTGAGCGCGGCGGCCAGGGCGGTGCCGACGCTGGTCACCTGCCACGGGGAGATCGAGGGTGAGCTGGGCGAGTACTACCGGGTGCTCGGCCCGGCCGTGTCGATGGTCGCGATCTCCGAGGCGCAACGGCGGCTGGCCCCCGACCTCAACTGGGCCGGGGTGGTCCACAACGCCGTCGAGACGGCCTCCTTCCCCTTCCGGGAACGCAAGGAGGACTGGGTGCTGTGGCTGGGCAGGCTCAACGCGGACAAGGGGGCGCACGTCGCCATCGACGTGGCCAGGGAGGCGGGCCGCAGGATCGTGCTGGCGGGCAAGCTCACCGAACCAGCGGAACACGACTACTTCAAGCGGGAGATCAAGCCGAGGCTCGGCCCCGACGCCGAGTACGTCGGGCAGGCCGACGCCGCCCGCAAGCGGGAACTGCTGGCCGCGGCCCGCTGCCTGCTCTTCCCCATCCTGTGGGAGGAGCCGTTCGGCATGGTCATGATCGAGTCCATGGCCTGCGGCACCCCCGTCGTCGCCCTGAACCGGGGGGCGGTTCCCGAGGTGGTCGCCGAAGGCGTCACCGGATTCGTCAGGGAGGAGGCCGAGGAACTCGCCGAGGCCGTCGAGGCGGCCGGCGGGCTGGACCCGCACGCCTGCCGGGCCCACGTCGCGGGCAACTTCGACGTCGAGGTCATGACCGCCGGGTACGAGCGCATCTATCGGCAGGTCATCGCCGCCCCGGGAGAACCCGCCGGAGGAACCAGGGATCTGGCGCTGCCCGTCACCTGAAGCGTCGAAGAGCGTCCTGGTAGATCGTGTTTTGCCGGTATCGTGCCGGGTTATGGTGCGCTTAAGGAAGCGCGCGTTGCTGCCCGCATGGCTGCGGCGCGCGGTGCTCGGCTGGTTCGACGCGCGGTACATCTCCAGGGCCGACCACCGGCAGGACATCAAGGACGCGCTCTGGGAGGTCCAGACGCTGGGCCGGGAGGTCACCGCGCTGCGGGCCGAGGTCGACAGGCTCAGGACCCAGGTGGCCAAGACCACTCCGGAACAGGCGCAGGTGCGGCGCTGGGACGACGCGCACCGCCTCGCGCAGGAGACCGCGGCCGCCATGGAGCACGTCCTGCAGAACGAGGTCCTGCTCTGGCAGGCCGCCGACCAGGCGCTGGGCCGCCGTGGGGCGGGTGCTCCATGAGGGTGACCTGGACCACCGAGGGCGACGTCATGCGCCTGGCCTTCCGGCTGGACGCCGAGGACGAGATCACCGGCCTCTGCGCCGACGGCCAGCCGCTGAGGATGGCCACGAACTCCTGCCGGGTCGAGCTGCCGCGCACCCCCGGCGAGGTCCACCCCGACCTGCGGGCGCTGGCGGCCTGGACGATCGTCGCGCCGTGGACGCGCCGTACGGTCACCTTCGACGAGCCGATCTCACCGGTCCTGGCCGAGGCCCTCGCCGACGGCTGGGGGGTCGAGGCGGGACCGGTCGGCGGGACGCCGCGCTCGGGGAGCAGGCTCGCGGTCTCCTACAGCGGCGGCGCGGACTCGGTCGCCGTGGCCGCGATGCTGCCCGACGCGCCGTTCGTGCACTTCCAGCGGGTCTCCCATCCGCGCGTGCCCAACCGCTGGACCCACTACCGCTCCGACGTCCTGGCCCGCCTGGCCGAGAAGACGGGCAGGGAGCTGACGGTGGTCCGCTCCGACCTGGAGTTCACCCTCGCCGAGCCCCGCCCCGGCTATCCCGAGCACCACGCGGTGGCCGCCGGGGCGCTGCTGCTGGCCGACGAACTCGACCTGGGCGGTCTCGCCTTCGGTTACGAGCTGGGGTCGCGCTGGCTCGGCGGGGACCGCTACCTGCTCAGATACACTCCCGACAACCCGATGTGGGCGCCGCACGGCGCCTGGGGCAGGGCGTTCGCCGCCGCCGGGGTGCACATCGTGCTCCCGGTCGGCGGGGTGAGCGAGGCGGTCACCATGCGCCTGGCCCTGAACTCCTCCCTGCGCGAGCAGGTCCGCTGGTGCCTGCGGGGCGTCGAGGGCCCCTGCGGGACCTGCGGGAAGTGCCTCTACAAGGAGCTCATCCAGGCCGCCGTGGAACGCCGCCCGCTGCGCACCGCGGTCGGCCCCAAACGCCCCGTCGCCCGCAAGTGGCAGGAGCCCCCGCCGTACGGCGGGCAGGAGATGATCGAGTACGGCTGCGCCAGGGTCCCCGGCATCGAGGGCACCGTCTTCGGCAGGGCCGCCGGGTTCCTCGGCGCGACCGAGGCCTCGACCGCCTGGCTCGACCGCTGCTACCCCCCGGCCGTCGAGGAGATCCCCAAGCCGTGGCGCGAACAGGTCCACGACTTCATGGCGGCCGAGGTGGGCTTCATGAGTGAGGACGAGGCACGCCGCGTCGAGAGCTGGGGGACGGCCCGGGGGACGGCTCAGGGGACACGATGAGCGATCGGGAGGCCCAGGGGACCCGGAGGACCCAGGGGGCGCTGACCCGCAGGGCGCTGCTGGTCGGCGTCGGAGCCGCGGGCGGGGCGGGCGCCATGTTCGCGGCCATGGGCGCGCTGGGCCTGGCCCCCGGCTCCCACGAGACCCGGCCCGAGGACTACGTTCCGCCCCGGGCCTCCGACTTCTCCCTCAGTGGCAGGGGCGCGGCGAAGGTGGTCGTCCTCGGCGCGGGCGTCGCCGGGCTGACCTGCGCCTACGAGCTGGGCAAGGCGGGTTACGACTGCACCCTCCTCGACGCCGCGGACCGGGTCGGCGGGCGGAGCCTCACGTTGCGCCGGGGCGACCGGCTGACCGAGAACGGCGGGCAGACCCAGACGGCGGGCTTCCAGGAGGGGACCTACTTCAACGCCGGGCCGGGCCGTATCGCACCGTGGATGGTCACCATGGACTACTGCCGCGAGCTGGGCGTGCCCATCGAGACGTTCGTCAACAACAACGCCTCCGCCTACGTCTACACCCACGGCATGAAGGCCCCCGTCAGGGCCAGGACCGCCCGCGCCGACATGTACGGCTACGTCGCCGAACTGCTGGCCAAGGCCAGTCACGCGGGCGCGCTCAACCGCAGGCTGACCAGGGACGACAGGGAACGGCTCGGCGAGTTCCTGCGCCGCTTCGGCGACCTGGGCCCCGACCTGTCCTACCGGGGTTCGACCCGCAGGGGCTTCACCGCCTACCCCGGGGTGGACGACGGGGTCCCGCTCGGCGCCCCGGGCTCACTGGCCGAGGTCTTCGCCGCGGGCATGGGCAGGGCGATCACCATGGACTTCGGCTACGACCAGGCCGTGCCCATGTTCCAGCCGGTCGGCGGCATGGACGCGATCGTGACCGCGCTCACCCGCGCGGTCGGCCGGGACCGGATCATGACGGGTGCCCGCGTCACGGGCCTGAAGAACCTGCCCGACGGCGTCGAGGTGACCCACACCGGGGGCACGATCCGCGCGGACTACTGCGTCGCGACACTGCCGCCGCACCTGATGGCCCGCCTCCCGCACAACCTGGGCGCCCAGGTCACCGCCGCGTTGCGCACCCCGGTCCCGGTCGCCGCCGGGAAGATCGGCCTTGAGTACGGCAGACGCTGGTGGGAGATCGACGAACGCATCTACGGCGGCGTCACCGAGACGGACCTGGACATCACCCACATCTGGTACCCCTCACACGGTTACCACTCCGCGTCCGGCCTGATCGTCGGCTACTACAACACCGAGGAGAACGCCGAGCTGTACGGGAGGCTCCCCCACGCCGAGCGCCGGGCCCGCGCGCTCACCCAGGGCAAGAAGATCCACGGCGAGAGGTACCGCGCTGACCTGCGTTCCAGCGTCTCCATCGCCTGGCACAGGCAACCGCACATCGAGGGCGGCTGGGTCCGCTGGCCCTCCTACGAGGGGGCCTTCGCCCTGCTGCGGCGCCCCGCCGGGCGGGTCTACTTCGCCGGGGACTGGCTCACCCACCTGGTGGCCTGGCAGGCGGGGGCGATGGAGTCGGCCAGGCGCGCGGTGACCGAGCTGCACACCCGGGTCGTACGGGCCCCGGCCTGATTCGCCGTACAGTCTCAGGAACGACGCGGCGAGTGATTGGGAGAAGGCTGTGGGGATCGGCATGGGGATCGGAACGCTTGACTGGGTGCCCGCCGGGGAGCGGCCCGACCTGCTCGCCGATCCGGTCACACGGGCCATAACCGGGCTGGACGTCGAGGTCGCGGAGATCGACCCGGACCTCGCCGACACGGCGGCCTTCTGCGAGCGTTACGGCGTCGGAATGGGCGAGTCGGCCAACTGCGTGATCGTGGCCGCCAAGCGCGCGGGCGAGGTCCGCTACGCCGCGTGCATGGTGCTCGCCACCACCAGGGCCGACGTCAACGGTGTGGTCAGGCGGCACCTGGACGCCAGGAAGATCTCCTTCGCCCCGCAGGACGACGCCGTCGGCCTGACCGGAATGGAGTACGGCGGCATCACCCCGCTCGGCCTGCCCGAGGACTGGCCGGTGCTGGTGGACGAGGCGGTCGCGGCCCATCCGGGGGTGGTGATCGGCAGCGGTGTGCGCAGGTCGAAGCTGGCGGTCTCCGGTGCCCTGCTGGCCGGTCTGAAGACCGCCCAGGTGATCGGCCTGGCGAACTGACGCCGAAAAGAGATTGAGTGTTACCCCGGTTTGGGAAACCGTGGAGATCTGGCACACGTTATCCCATCAGAGAATATGGCCTGATGGTTCATCTCATGGGCGGGGTTTAAGCCGGTATGGTTTTTCATGCCATGAATCAGGACGACCGACTGGGCCCGTACCGACTGCTCCGGCGGCTCGGTGAGGGCGGCATGGGCGTTGTCCACCTCGCGGCCGACCCCCACGGGCGGCAGGTCGCGGTGAAGGTCCTGCGCTCTGAGGTCGCGGGCGACGACGTGGCCCGCCGCAGGCTCTCCCGCGAGGTCGAGACCATGCGGCGGGTGCGCAGCGAGCACATCGCCGAGGTCCTCGACGCCGACGTGACAGGACACCGCCCCTACATCGTGACCCGCTACGTGCCGGGTCAACCGCTGGACGACCACGTCAAGCAGGAAGGTCCGATGGACCTGCCCGCGCTGCTCAAGGTCGCCTACGGGGTGGCCTCCGCGCTGGCGTCCGTGCACTCCGTCGGGGTGATCCACCGCGACCTCAAGCCCGGCAACGTGCTCATCCTGAACGGCAGGCCGGTCCTCATCGACTTCGGCATCGCGCAGGCCGTGGACGCGACCCGGCTGACCCAGACCGGCATGTTCATCGGCACGCCCGGCTACCTCGCCCCCGAGATCATCGAGGGGCACGAGGCGGGACCCGAGGTGGACGTGCACGCCTGGGCGGGCACGATGGTCTTCGCGGCCACCGGCCAGCCGCCCTTCGGCAAGGGCACGCTGGAGATGATCTTCTACAACATCACCGCGGGCCGGGCGAACGTGGACGCGGTCCCCGAGGCGCTGCGGCCCGTGCTGCGCGCCGCCCTCCAGCGCGATCCCGCCAGGCGTCCCAGGGCGGCGGAGCTCGCCGCCCAGATCGAACGGCTGATGTCGGCCTCCGGACGTCCCAGCCCGCCGGACGAGGTGCCCACGGTCACCGGCTTCGAGGGCCGCGCGACGGACCTCGGGCAGCCGACGGGGCCGTACGTGCCGACGGGACTCGGCGCCACTCCGGGTGTCGCTCCGGGTACGGCTCCCGGCCAGGCGACAGGTCAGGCGACGGGGCCCTACGTGCCCACCGGCCCGGGTTTCCGGTCCGGTCCCGTCGCGGACCCCGGGCAGCGGACCGGCCCCTACGTGCCCACGGGCCTGGGCTCCCGCCCCGGCGACGTCGCGGCGTCCGGTCGTACGGGGGAGCGAACCGACCCCGGCGACGTGCCGACCCCGGTCGCCTCGCGTCCCGGCACGTCCATGCCGTGGCCGCCCGCCCCGGTCTCGACGCCGCCCGACTACGTCTCGCTGCTCGGCGAGCAGCAGCAGCAGGGGCCCGACCCGTGGCCGACCCGCAGGGTGACGCCGGAGGAACTGCGCCAGGCGGCCGCCCAGCCGATGTCACAACCGATGCCGCAGCAGGCCTTCCAGGAGCAGCCGGGAACGAGGGGCCTCCCGGCGAGGCCCGGTGGCGACGGCGACATCCCGACCCAGCGGGTCCGGCCCCACGAGCTCGAACAACTGCGCAACCAGGCGCAGCGGCAGTACCCCCAGGGGCAGGCGGCCTTCGAACGGGCCACCCAGCCGGGCGGGCACCCCGCGCATCCGGGCGCCGCCGGCCCGCAGCCCTACCAGGCGACACGGGTGCAGTCCTACCCGCCCGCCGAGGAACGCCAGGAGTGGCGTCCCACTCCCTCCTCCGCTCCGCGAGGCTCCGCGGTTTACGGCGTCGCGAGCGCGCTGCTGATGGTCGCCGTGACGGCCGTCGCCGTCCTGGTGCCCGTCCTGACCGCCGCCGTCGCCATCCCGCTGGTGATCCTGCTGCGCGCGGCCGACATCGCCCAGCCCGAGCTCAACGGCCGCAGGCAGGCCTCAGAGGGGGCCGCCGACGTCCTGCGGGTGCTCGGCAGGCCCGCCGCCCTGGCGAAGTCCGCGGGCATCACCCTCGCGCTCGTGCCGTACGGCCTCATCCTCGGCCTGCCGGTGACGTTGCTGCTGTCGGTGCTGGTCAGGGGCCTGCCGCAGACCGCCGCGCTCAGCTGGGGGGCGGCTGTGGCGCTGTGGACGATCTGCGCGGGTCCCGGAGTCGAGGGCCCCAGGAGGCAGATGCGACGTACGCTGGCATCACTGCTGCCTTCACGTGGCGCGGCCACGGCCGTGGCCGCGGTGCTGGGAGCGGTCGCCGCACTGGCGCTCCTGTTCGCGATCGGCACCTTCAGGGGAGGGACGTCGCGGGTGCAATGGGCGCCGGTCGACGTCGGAACGGTGGTGGGGGAACTGCGCAATCTACGGGACAGGGCGACACGATGACGGCGGGAGAGACGCAGGCACCGGAGCGGCTCGGGCCGTACCGGCTGCTCAGGCAGATCGGCGAGGGCGGCATGGGGGTCGTCCACCTCGGGCTCGACGAGGACGGCCGCGAGGTGGCGGTCAAGGTCCTGCACCCGCACGTCGCGGCCGACCTCAAGGCCCGCGACCGGCTCACCCGCGAGGTCGAGACCATGCGGCGGGTGCGCAGCGCGCAGGTGGCCGAGGTGCTCGACGCCGAGCTGACCGGCGCGCAGCCGTACATTGTGACCCGCTTCGCGCCGGGCCGCACGCTTGAGGAGATCGTCCTCGCGGAGGGGCCGCTGGCCCCGCACGAGGTCATCAAGCTCGCCCGCGGCCTGTGCGCGGCGCTGGTGGCGATTCACGCGGCCGACGTCGTGCACCGTGACCTCAAGCCGTCGAACGTGATGATGGTCGACGGAGAGCCGCTGGTCATCGACTTCGGCATCGCGCACCTGGTCAACGCGACCCGGCTGACCCAGACCGGCATGTTCGTCGGCACGCCCGGCTATCTCGCCCCGGAGATCATCAGGGACTCCGAGATCACCCAGGCCGCCGACGTGCACGCGCTGGCCTCGACGGTCTTCTTCGGCGCGACCGGCAAGCCGCCGTTCGGCACCGGGAGCTTCGAGGTCGTCTGTTTCAACATCATGGAGGGCCGGGCCAACGTCGACCAGGCCCCGGTCTGGCTGCGCGGCTGGCTCAGGCAGGCCCTGGCGGTCGACCCCAAGGCCAGGCCGAGCGCGCACGCGCTGCTGCGGATGGCGCGCGACCTCGACCCGACGGTCACCGCCTTCCACGAGGCCGCGCCGCCGCAGGCCAACGACGGCGGCACCAGGGTGTTCAGCGCGGACGGCACCCGGGTGCTGGACGGTCAGCCGCCGGTCGTGCCGCCCCCCACCGCGCCGTCTTCCACGTCGTCTTCCGCTTCGTCCTCCACGTCGCCTTCGGCGTCGCAGCCTCCGGTCACCGGGACGCGCGTGCTGGGAGACCAGCCTCCGGTCCCGCCTCCGGCGAACGGCACCAGGGCGCTGCCGCAGGACGGGACCTACTCCGACCTGCTGCCCCCGGTCGAGTACGCCAAGCCGGAGCGGCGCGAGCGCAGGCCACGTGAGGAGCCGCCCGAGCACCAGGCCGGGCGTTCCGCGGCCGGGTCGCCGCCGCCGTACGTCCCGGCCACACCGCCGCCCTACATTCCGGCTCCGCTCTCCGTACAGCGCAGGGTCGCGCCGCCGCCGCCCTACCCCGACCAGCGGGTCGCCGGATACCCGGCGCCGCAGCCGGTGGGGCAGGGCGCGCCGTTCGCCCCGCCCCAGCACGAGCCCAGGCCGTACGTCCCGCCGCCCGCGCCGCAGCCCCTGCCGGGGGAGCAGCGTCCCCGCTACCGCACCGGGCATCCGCTGGCCGCGGCGCTGCTGCTGGCGATCCTGGTCGGCCTCGCCTGCGTGCTGCCCGTGGTGGTGAGCGCCTTCGCCCTGGTCGCCGTGCTCTGCCTGCGGGTCGGGGAGTACCTCTTCGGAGACCTGGCCCAGCGTCGCTCCGTGCGTGGCAACAGCGCCGCCGACCCGCTGCTCGCGCTGGTCGGCACGCCGTGGGCGTTGATCAAGGCGTTCCTCGCGACGCTGGTCACGGCTCCGCTGGCCGCGATGTTCGGTATGTGCGTCTGGGGCGCGCTGACGTTCATCGGGCACATGAAGACCGACCCGGCGGCGGCCTACGCGGCCGGGGCGTTCGTGGCCGGGCTGTTCGTGCTGCCCGGCGGGGGCAAGCCGCGCAGGGCGGTCTCCCGCGCGCTGACCGGGGTGATCCGCAGCCCGGGGGCGGCGATGGTGACCACGATCATCCTGGGCACGCTCGCGTTCTTCGTGGTGATGGGCGCGCTGACGCTGATCCCGTCCTTCGTTCCGTGGGACCAGCCGTCGAGCGTCGTCAAACAGGTGACGCGAGCCTGGCAGGTCCAGGTGGAGAACGGGCAGATGGGAGCGATCGACCTCGTCCGAGGCCTGTTCAACGACCTGATGGACAGCCTCGGTCTCGGGTTCGTCTCCTTCTAGACGGAGGGTCCGAGCCGCTGGGATCCTGAACGACGAAGGGCGTGGGTGTCTTCCGGACCCCACGTCCTTCGGCTTTGCCCCGGTCGTTGCCGGGGTGCCGTTTCATCCTCCTTCCCGGCGCCGGTCCGTCAGGTTTCCGCGGCGTGCTCGATTTCACAGGCCGGAAGAACAAAAGGTGGGCCGATAATCGCCGACGGTGTAACCATGACGGCGGCGGGGGAGATGAGATAGAAGGACTGGGAGGGCGAGTGAACGTTGCCGATCTGGCGAATCAGGTGACACCTTATGTGGTGGCGGCGATAGGCGCCTACGGAGGCGCGGTGCTGGCCAAGACGCAGGATCTGGCCGCCGACGAGTCGGTGAATCTCGGGCGCAGGCTGCTGCGGCGTTTCGTCAAACGTGAGGAAAGCCGCGATCGCATCGAGTCCGCCGTTCAGGATCTCGCGGACGAGCCGGAGGACGAGGACGCCCTGGCCGCACTCCGCGGTCAGTTGAAGAGGGCTCTCGCCGCCGACCCCGAACTGGCCGGGGACGTGGCGAGATTGCTGGGGGCCGCCTCCGCCTCCGCTCCGGTGGTGAACAGCGGTGGCCAGGTCGTCTCCGGAAGCTCGATCTCCGGGGACAACGTTCAGATCGGATCGGCACGGGACGTCAACCTCCATCGACGCTGATTCGCCGGGAGGTCAAGTGGACATGGCTTCCTGAAGATGTACTTCGTAATCGGGAAGTGGCGCGTTCGTGAATCATGGGTGTGGCTTGCCCTGCTGTTCCTGCCCTACCTGGTGATTCCTTCTTCGCTTCCTCCGGTGCCTTTCCGCGTTCCCGTGGAAAATGGAGACGCGGCTATTCCCGGCGGTATCCGCTCGCTGCTGTGGAAGGTGAAGATCCCGGAGGACCTGTCCAACACCGTCTTCGTCGGTGACGTGCTGGTCGTGACGCACGGAGATCAGATCGAAGGCAGAGAAGCCGATACAGGGCGTCTCCTGTGGTCCTTCGGCGTGTCGGACTCCAACGGCTACAGCCCGCCGGAGGAGCGCATCGGGGTGACCGGCGACTACGTCGTCGCGGCGATTCCGCGCGACGGGAAGGACAAGACGGACGAAGAGGCCCCCAGGGGTGACGGCCTTCTGACGTTCAACGGCCGCACCGGAGCACTCCTCTGGACGCTCGGGTCCGGATTCCACGGCTCCGACACGCCCATGCCCTCTCTGGTGACCTATCTCGGTGTCGGTGAGGGGAACGTACTGATCCACCTTCCCGCCATCGGTGTGGTGAGAGCCCTCGACGTGGCGGACGGGCGCCGCAGATGGGACTCCCCCATCCCCTCCGGGTGCCTCGGGCAGACAGGCGGGGCGGACCGGTGGGTCGTCGCGATGCTGATCTCCTGCGGGCGGGAGACCCGTCTGCGTGTGCTGAGCGCCTCCACCGGCAGGTGGCTCTGGGAGCAGGAGGTCTTTCCCCTGGGCAACCCCCTGGTCGTGGTCGCCGACGGGGTGGTGGGCCTGGAGAGCGACAACGCGTTGAACGTCTACGACGCCGACGGCCGGCAACTCTACGAGCACGTCGCCGAACACGCCTGTCCGTGCTCTCTCGTCGCCACGGCCACCGGTGTGCTGGTCGTGGGGCAGGACGACTACAGAAACTCCTCGTTGACGGCGATCGTGGACCGGCGATCCGGCCGCGTCATCGAGAGCGCGGACGAGAGCGTCTCCTTCACGGCGGTTCAGGCGCTCGACGGGCGGATCTACGCGACGAGGCGGCTCGGTGAGCTTCAGAGCTCCATCGTCGTGACGGTGGATCCGGTGACGGGAGAGCAGACGCCCGTCGTCGCCTTTCCCACTCCCGCCAGCCTGCTTGGCATGAGCCGGTACGCGTTGCTGTTCGCCTCCGTGTCCACCTCGTCGCTGGCCGCTTACACGACGGTTCCGCCGTCGGCCGACCCTGGTGCCACGGCGCGCGGAGGCGTCGGTCGTGAGAGGTGGCGTGACGCGTGTGCCCTGATCCCGGCCTCCACGCTGAGGGCCGAGTTCCCGGGGGCTCACTACACTCCTGTCGCCCGGCCGGGGCCGCCGGAACTCGCCCTGGACACGCCCGTCGGCTGCGATCTGGTTCCCGGCGACGCGAGGCATCCCGTCATCACGATCGACATTAGATGGGCGGGAACGGACAAGGACGAGACAGAGGACGTTCTTCAGGATCTGATGGCGAGGTTCGACGAGAAAAAACCCCTCCCTCTCGAACATGGCGCGCAGATGTACACCAATAGTGCGGTGCGCGATGTCGTGATCCTACGGGCGGGTGACACGGTGGTCCGCATGGACGGCGCGGGTGGTCACGAGGTCACCGTGAGGCTCGCCCGCCAGGTGGTTCGTGGCCTTCAGGCGACGAGATGACCCGTCATCCGCCTGAGACCGAGCCGGTCGAGCAGCCCGCCGCCGCCCCGAGCCTGCACCATGCGACGGTCGGCGGGAACAACGTCCAGATCACGTCCGCCAGGGACGTGACGGTCGTCTCCGAGCCTGCGGGAAGACCCGTCCGGCGGCGTTCACCGGTGTGGCTGCTCGTCGTAGGCGTCGTCCTGGCGGTCGGCGCGGTAGCGTTCGGCGAACGCTCCACTCTGGCCGACGCGGCTCAGGACGCTTTCGGCGCGCCGGTCCTGACCGCCGTCACCACATCGATAGTCAACGTCGGAGACTCCTTCGCGATGCCGGACGAGTTCTCGACGGCCGAGCACGCCCTTCTGCTGCGCGCTCCGAGTTACCGGCAGCTGACGGAGACGCTGTTCCGTCATCATGCGGCTCGGCTGGGGACGATGAACGTGGTCACCGTTCTCCGGGGCCGGCGCCACGGCGTCGTCAGGATCATCGACGTCCGGCCGTACATCGTCAGGTCCGGGCCCCTTCCCACGGGCACCTGTCTCACCATCCCCGCCCAGGGAGGTGGTGAGGAGTACGAGGTCGAGGCGGACCTCGATCACCTGAACCCCAGAGGCGGTCGGTCGAGGTTCCTGCCCAAGAGCATCGATCTGGCATATGGGGAGCGTGTGACGGTCGAGTTCACGGTGCATGCCAAGAACCGCTGGTACGAATGGGGTATCGAGGTGGTTTACGCCTACAAGGACAGTGGGGAGACCGAGAGCGCGTTCTTCCGACAGGCCAACGGACAGCCGTTCAGAGTCACAGGAAAGGCACCGAGGTACTCGGTCGTCTACAACGATCCCAGCAGTCTCGGTGTGGGCTACCGGATCACCGGTAGGAATCAGCCGTGCGGAAGGTGATGAGAACACGGCTGCTGGTGATCCTTCTGGTGCTGGTCCTGCCCTTGCCCCTGGCGGACGCACCGGCGGCCACCCAGCCACGAGCGCGTCTCATCCCTCTCTGGCACAGGGATGTCTCGATCCCGCAGGGGGAGTACGGGTACGCCCTCACGTCGCGTGACTTTCTCGTGTACACCGCACGCGGTGTGCTCGCGCTCGGCCTGGACGACGGACGGCCAAGGTGGAGACACCACCTCTCCACGGCGACGGCCGTGGGCTGGAGCATCGCCTCCGGCGTTTTCGTCGTCGACTACTACCAGCCGTTCGCCCAGGTGAACAGGCGGCACCAGCTGATCGCGGTGTCGAGCGTCACCGGAAAGGAACTGTGGCGCAGACGGGGGCTGTCCCTCCCGCCCCGGGGACGGAGGTCGGCGGCCCTGCAGGACCGCTCGCCGGTCTTCCTCACCAGGAAGTCGGAGAAAGGAGGGCTGACCGCCGTTTCGCCGGGCACGGCGCGTGATCTGTGGAGCTTCCGCCCTCCCGCCGGGTGCGACGTCTCCCAATCGGCGGTTCGTGCCGCCGACGTGGTGCTCCTCCTCACCTGTGGCCGGTCCTCGCGCATGCTTCTCCTGGACGTGGCCACCGGTGCGACGCGCCGGTCGGTCCGGCTTCCCGCGGGGGCGGTCTCGGACTTCCAGGTCGCCGATCACGTGATCGCGCTCTTCGGTGACGGTGCGATGACCTTGTACGACGACGAGGGGCGGGCGGTGATCCGGCGCGGGGAGTGCTGGCCGCGATGCGCGATGACGTACGAACAGGGCCTCGTGCTGACGACCTACCACAGCGGTGAGGAGGATGTCATGGAGGCGGCGTCCTGGCCCGGAGGCGCCCCTGTGTGGCAGGTGAGACCGGCGCCGGCGTACACCGGCCTGGTCGAGGGAGGCGTCGGAATCCGGGCGACGGAGGAGGAAGGCCTTCCGGTCGTCGACCTGGTGGAGCCCGGGACCGGTGAGGTGACCTCCTACGGCCTTCCGACGCCCGGCAGGCCGCTGGCGTCGGCCGGTGAGCGTCTCTACGCCGGAAGCGTCATGAGCGCGGTGGGGCAGACGCCGAGCGTGCGCATCGTGGCCCTGCGACGTGGGCAGGGCGGAGGGACGCCGCTGCTCGCGGGCGTGGACCCGGGCCGCTGGCCGGACGCCTGCGCGCTTTCCCCGGGGAGGACGTTCTCCGCCGGGGCGCCCCGGACCACCCTGTCCGGTTACACCATGCCCGCCCCTGTCGCCTGCCGCTACACCGATCGGAACGGCGGCCACCTCGTCGTACGTGTCCTGTGGGTGGCCGGCGATCCGGGCGAGGCCGTCGGCACGATCGAGACGCTACGGGACGTCTACGCGTACAGACCGGTCACCGGCATCGGAGACCAGGCCGTCGTGGACGCGACCCTGCCGAGCACCGTTGTCCTCAGAGCCGGTTCGGTGGTGGTCTCCGTCGTGTCGGGTGACATCTCCGTACGGCGCCGGCTGACGGAACTCTCCGGATCCGTCGCCGACCGGCTGCGCGAAACCGATGTCGTCAGCGAGGCGCGGGCCGTCCCCGCTCCCGCGCCACCACAGCGGTTCAGGCTGCTCCGCCTGCCGGGAACGCGAACGGTGGTGGCCGAGGATGCCACGACCTCCCCCTGGCTCGGCGCCTATCTGTCCGGTGAAGACCTCTACGTCCGGGTGAGGGGAGTCTTCACCCGGCTTGACGGGACGGTGAGGGCCCTTTCGCCGACCGGTGCCTGGGGGGCCGGGACCACGGAGAGCTACCCGGCGCAGGGCCGGGACCCTGTGACGATCGTGGACACCGCGACGGGGAAGGTCCGCGAGGTGCCGACGGTCAAGGCGCCCATGGGCGTGGTCCGCCCCGTCTGGTCGCCGGACGGACGTCTGCTGCTGACCGCCCGCACCCAGGAGGCGATCACCGGTTTTGTGATCGTCGACGTGGCCACGATGAGTTCCCGGTTCGTCCGCGTCGCCCACGGCGGCCGCTACTCAGGAGGATTCCGCTGGGGGGCGGACTTCAAGACGGTGGCCGTTCAGACCGGGCCCGAACGCGACGAGGAGGACACCCATCGTGACGTCACGTTCTTCGACCTCCACGGTGCGGTGCGACACCGCTTCAAGAAGGTCGGGAAACTGATGGGAGAGCAGAACTGGATGTCCCCCTCCGGGAGGGCCTTCGCCACCCGGTGCGCCGGGCAGGCCGGTCAGCTCTGCCTCTGGCGAACGGCGGACGGCGCGCAGGCGGCCCGGGTTCCGGTGGATTCAGGCCGTTTCATCGCCTGGTACGGCGAGGACCGCTTCCTCGGCCGGCACACCCTGTCCTCGGGGGAACGGGTGGTCGGGATCACCGACCTTCTCGGCCGGTTGCGCGCTCAGCTCGCCACGACCCCCAAGGGTGAGGAACTGGAACCGGTCGTCGTTTCCCAGGCCGGAGCCTGATCTCCGGACGGTCTCCGTCCGGAAGATGTGAGTTCCGGCAACCGTGATGGAGAAGCCGGGTGTAGGCCCGTGTCCTTTATGGAGGGTTTCTCGGAACCTCTTCGTGCGGGAGCGGCCCGGCTGAGGCACGATGAGGGGACAGGCCGGAAGGAGCCGCATGGGAGCGACCGAGGGTGACCGCCTTGGCCCGTACCACCTGCTGTCCACGCTCGGCGCCGGAGGTTTCGGCGAGGTCCACCTGGCGCTCGACCCCGACGGGCGGACGGTCGCGGTCAAGATCCTGCATCCGCACGTCGCGGCCGACGCCACGGCCCTGGCCCGCCTCTCCCGCGAGGTCGAGACCATGCGGCGGGTCCAGGGGCCGCACGTCGCCGAGGTCCTGGACGCCTCGATGGAGGGCGCCCGCCCCTACCTGGTCACCCGCTACGTGCAGGGCCGCCCGCTCAGCGCGCTGATCTCCGCCGAGGGCGCGGTCCCCGGTGACGATCTCGTACGGCTGGCGCACGGTCTGGCACGGGCGCTGGCGGCCGTACACGCCGCCGGGGTCGTCCACCGCGACCTCAAGCCGGCCAACGTCATCATGGCCGACGGCGAGCCGGTCGTGATCGACTTCGGTATCGCCTCGGCCCTCGACTCCGCCTCCGTCACGGCGTCGGGGACGGTCGTCGGCACTCCCGGGTATCTGGCCCCCGAGGTCATCGAGGGCGTGGCGGCGGGCCCGGCGGCCGACCTGTTCTCCTTCGGCACCACGCTCGCCCACGCCGCGACGGGACGGCACCCGTACGGCACCGGTCCGGCCTCGGCGGTCGGCTACCGCGTCGTCCACCACGATCCCGACCTTGAGGGGGTTCCCGGCTGGCTTGAGCCGGTGCTGCGCGAGTGCATGCGCCGTGACCCGGCCGCCCGGCCCACGGCGGCGGAGGTGCTCGAACGCCTCGGGGCCGAGGCCCCGGAGGTCGGCGAGCCGCTCGTACGGCCCCGGCGGGCCTTCGCCGTGCCGGGAGTCTCCACAGGTTCCGCGGACTCCTCAGGCGGCGGGGCGGTGGACACCGGGGTGCACGCGCTGACCACCCGGCAGTGGCGTCCGGGGCGGCGTCCGCCGCAGGGCAGGCTCTCCGCCGAGGAGGCCCTGCGGCGCCGCAGGGTCGTGGTGCACCGTCGCTGGGTCGTCGGCACGGGGTTGCTGACCGCGCTGGCGGCGGCGACGGCGCGCGGTCCGCTGCCGGAGCTGTCGCTGCTGTTGCTGACGGCCTACGGCCTGACGGTGCTCGTGGACGGGGGAGTCGCCCTCCTCGCCCGTAAGGACCGGGGCCGGGCGATCGTCGATCTGGCGGGTGGCGCGGGAGCCGTCATACTCTGGGCCGTTCTGGGCACCTTCTTCAGCACCCTCTCGCTCGCGCTCGCACTGGGTACGGTCCTGTTCGTTCTGGTGGCCATCCTCGTGTCGAGCTGAGCTACGGGACCCGGCCACGATTTCCGGAACATAGTTCGGTATGGTGGGGGTGTGTGACTGATCGGCCGGCACCTGGCCGTCGGCGTCAGCCGTACGGTCCGGGTAGGCTACCGATCGGTAACATGGTGCCGGAGGGCAGGGGCGGGACATCCCGGTCGTGCCGTCCGCTGCCGTTCCGCCCACGGGGACCCGGCAGTCTTGGCATCGCGTGCACGTACCCCGCGTGCGCGTAGGGAGCATTCGGCGCTAACCGCAGCGACGCGGTGGCGCACGCGAACACGGGAGGTCGGCCACCGGCCATGAACATCGTCGTCTGCGTGAAGCAAGTCCCCGACACGGCGACCGAGCGCAAGCTGCGGTCCGATGACAAGACGATCGACCGCGACGCCGCCGACGGCGTCATCAACGAGCTGTGCGAGTACGCGGTCGAGGAGGCGCTGCGCCTGAAGGAGGCGCACGGGGGTGAGGTGACCGTCCTCACCATGGGTCCCGACAAGGCGAGTGACACCATCCGCAAGGCCCTGGCCATGGGCGCGGACAAGGCGGTCCACCTGGTCGACGACGCGTTGCACGGCTCCGACGCGCTGGGCACCTCCTACGCCCTGGCGCAGACGCTCAGGAAGATCGGGTTCGACCTGGTCGTGCTCGGCTCCGAGTCGACCGACGCCCGCACCGGCGTGCTCGCCGCCATGCTGGCCGAGCGTCTCGGCGTCCCGCAGCTCACCTTCGCCAACAAGGTCGAGGTGGGCAAGGGCACGATCACCGTCCAGCGCGTCACCGACTACGGCTACGACAGGGTCGAGGCCTCGCTGCCCGCCGTCGTCTCCGTCGTCGAGAAGATCAACGAGCCACGTTACCCCTCTTTCAAGGGCATCATGGCCGCCAAGAAGAAGCCGGTGGAGAAGCTCGGAGTCGCCGACGCCGAGATCGACGCCGCCCAGGTCGGTCTGGCGGGTTCCTGGAGCGAGGTGACCGACTTCGCCGCGGCTCCGCCGCGCGCGGCGGGCACGATCGTCAAGGACGAGGGCGACGGCGGTGTGAAGGCCGCCGACTTCCTCGCGTCGAAGAAGTTCGTCTGAGAACGGGGGTTGCCTGATATGTCTGAGATTCTCGTTCTGGTCGAGCACGTCGAAGGTCAGGTCAAGAAGGTCACGCTGGAGCTGCTGACGCTCGCCCGAGGGCTGGGCTCGCCGTCGGCGGTCTGGGCCGGGCCCGGATACTCCGCGGAGGCCCAGGCGAGGCTGGCCGAGCACGGCGCCGAGAAGATCTACGTCGCCGACGCCGCCGAGGTCGGCGACTACGTCGTGGCCCCCAAGGCCGAGCTGCTCGCCCAGCTCGTCTCGGAGAAGGCTCCGGCCGCGGTGCTCGTCGCCGCGACGGCCGAGGCCAAGGAGATCGCGGGCAGGCTGGCCATCAAGATCGACTCCGGCGTGCTGACCGACGCGGTCGGCGTGGGGGACGGCCTCGTGGCCGACCAGTCGATCTTCGGTGGCGGTGTCAACGTCCACTCGCGCGTCACGAAGGGCACCCCGATCATCGCGGTCCGCCCCAACGCGACCCCGGTCGAGGCCGCGGCGGGCGCGGGCGCCGAGGAGCGCGTCTCCGTCACGCTCTCCGACGCCGCCAAGGCCGCCAGGATCGTGGAGCGGGTCAAGGAGGAGAAGGGAGCCCGTCCCGAGCTGACCGAGGCCGCGATCGTGGTCTCCGGGGGTCGTGGCGTGGGTTCGGCGGAGAACTTCTCGGTCATCGAGGGGCTCGCCGACTCCCTCGGCGCCGCCGTCGGCGCCTCCCGCGCCGCGACCGACGCGGGCTGGTACCCGCACCAGTTCCAGGTCGGCCAGACCGGCAAGACCGTCTCCCCGCAGCTCTACATCGCCGCGGGCATCTCCGGCGCCATCCAGCACCGGGCCGGGATGCAGACGGCCAAGACGATCGTCGCCATCAACAAGGACCCCGAGGCGCCGATCTTCGAACTCGCGGACTACGGCGTCGTGGGCGACCTGCACCAGGTCGTCCCGCAGCTGACCGACGAGATCACCAAGCGCAAGTAGTTCACAGGACCACGGGAAACGGCGTCGCGCCCGGGTGCGGCGCCGTTTCCCGTGTGGCCGTCCGGCGGCGGGCCCGCCGCCGGACGGCGCTGTCCTCACTCAGGGAGTCCCCAGGCGTCCCCCGACGGTCTGGACCTCCCGTTCACCACGGGTCGTTGTGCCCTACGGCACGGTCACCTCGCGCACCAGGTGCGAGCTCCACGGGCACCAGGTGTTGCCGGGAAGGAACGCGCCGCCCACCTCGGACAGGTGCTCCTCGACGTAGCCGATCGAGGCGTCGCACACCTCGGTCGCGACGTCGAAGAAGTCGACCGTGGCGGGGTCGTAGTGGTAGCTCCAGGACGGGTTGTAGCTTTCGGTGCCGGTGACGATCTTGCCGATGACGCCGCGCCTGTCGGTGGACAGGCCGCTCAGCAGATCCCTGGCGTGCCGGATCTTGGAGGTGTCGGTGAGCTTGAAGACGAACGTGTCGCTGCCGGCGTCGGCGAACTCGAAGTAGGCCACGGGTCCCAGGGAGGCCTTGGAGGCCGGGCCGGTCTGCTGCGCCTGGGCGGTACCGGCCAGGGCGAGCGTCGAGGCCAGGGCGAGTGCGGTGACCACCGGAAGGACGGGTCGCATGAGCATCTCCTGTTCTGACGGATCGTGAATACGACGTACTTGACAGGCAGTGCACTACCAGTCAGAACTGTAGATCAACGATCAACGACACGTACAGAGGATTTTCTGCCTTGATCTCTTATTTGGATGTTGTTCGCATTTAAGACATATATGTTCCGGCCTTCCGCGGAATGCGGAAAGCCGGAAAGACGACCTGGTCAGGCGGCCATGGACAGCTCCCGCTCCCGCGCCTCCTCCACGGCGGCCGGTACGGCGGGGCGGGGCAGGAACCGGGCGGCCAGCGCGATCAGCAGCCCCAGGACGACGGCCAGGAAGAGCGCGGTCCTGAGGGTGGTCACGTGCGAGACGAACCCGATGATCACCGGGCCGAGCAGCAGCCCCGCGTAGCCCATCGCGCCGGTCTGGGCGATGGCAGGGCCGGGGTTGGCCGTCGCGCCGCCCGCCAGGGACAGGGCCATCGGGGAGACCGTGGCGACCGCGACACCGACCAGGAGCATGGCGCCCACGGCGACCGGGGCGGTCGACGCGCTCAGCACCGCGCCGAAGGTGGCCGCGGTCGTGAGACCCGCGGTGACGATCATGCCTCGGGCGCCGAAGCGAGCCCTGATCCGGTCGCCGGTGAGCCTGCCGAGCAGCATGCCCGCCTCGAAGACCGGGTAGCCCAGCGCGGCCACGGCCTCGGCCGCGCCCAGGGTGTCACGCAGGTACAGGCCGTTCCAGTCGGCGATCGTGCCCTCGACCATGAACGCGCAGAAGGCGATCACACCGAGCAGGTAGACCACCGGAGGCATCCGGCGGCGGCCGGACGCGGCGGCCTTCTCCGACAGGACGGGGTCGGGCAGGTAGGAACGGCTGATGACGACCAGCACGGGAAGTGAGACGAGCGCCACCAGGATCAGGTGGGCGGTGAACGACAGGCCCGCCGCGATGGCCGCGGTGCCGAGGAGACCCGCGGAGATCGCGCCCACGCACCAGCCCGCGTGCATGCCGTTCATCAGCGGCCTGCCGTAGGCGCGCTCGACCGTCGAGCCCTGTGCGTTCATGGCGACGTCGACCGCGCCGAACGCCATGCCGAACAGCGCCGCGGTGACGAGCAGCAGGGGATAGGTCGGCGCCAGGGCCAGCAGGGCCAGGGTGACCGCGCACAGGGGAGCGCCGACCCGCAGGACGCTCCGGCTGCCAAGCCGTGCCATCACCCCGCGCATCGACTGCATGGTGACCAGCGCGCCCAGCCCCCACACGAGGAGCGTGACGCCGATCGACGCCTCGGACAGGCCGAGTTTGTCGGACAACGCCGGGATGCGCACGGTCATCGACCCACAGAGCAGGCCTGCCAGCACGAATGTGAGAACTGCCCCGGTTCGGGCTGTCCTCAGGTCGCGGGTCATCACTAAATCCCTTCACAACAGGTTGTTTCAACGATGAATAAACGGGAACACACGAGTCGGGGGGGGGGGGCCCCCCCCGCGCCCCCCCCCGGGGGGGGGGGGGGGGGCCGCGCCCGGCGGGGGGGGCAGCCGGCCGCGGAGGGGGGGCCGCGG